>JBAZVY010000173.1:0-5686 GCA_041660645.1 Elusimicrobiota bacterium
GCCCCTGTGGCTGCCCAACGGCGCGGCTATCATCGAGGAGCTTGAGAAGCTGGCCAAGGATGCCGAGAACGCGGCCGGCTACGTGCGGGTCAAGACCCCGCACATCTGCAAGGAGAGCCTGTACCTCAAGAGCGGGCACCTGCCTTATTATCAGGACAGCATGTTCCCGCCTATGGAGTTCGACGGGGTCAAGTACTACCTCAAGCCCATGAACTGCCCGCACCACCACAAGATATTCGGCTCCGAACTGCGCAGTTATCGGGACCTGCCCATCCGCATGGCCGAGTACGGCACTTGCTACCGCTACGAACAGTCCGGCGAGCTCATGGGCCTGATGCGCGTGCGCGCCATGCAGATGAACGACGCGCACATCTACTGCACCCTGGAGCAGTTCGAGGAAGAGTTCCTGGCCGTGTGCCGGATGTACCTGGAATATTTCCGCATCTTCGGCATCGAGAAATACGTCATGCGCCTGAGCCTGCACGCGCCCGAGGGCCTGGGCAAGAAATACGTCAATGAGCCGGAACTCTGGAAACAGACCGAGGCCATGGTGGTCCGAGCCTTGAACAACGGCAATATCCAATACGTGGCCGTGCCCAACGAGGCGGCTTTCTACGGCCCCAAGATCGACGTTCAGGTCTGGAGCGCCATCGGCAAGGAATTCACCTTGGCCACCAACCAGGTGGACTTCGCGGTGCCCCGTCGCTTCGATCTTACCTATCGCAACAGCGAGGGCAAGGCGGAGACGCCTCTGTGCATCCACCGCGCGCCCCTGGGCACGCACGAGCGCTTCATCGGTTTCCTGCTGGAGCATTATGCCGGCGCCTTCCCCACTTGGCTGGCCCCGGTGCAGGTCAAGGTCATGACCATAAACGCCGCGGTGTGTGAGCCGGCGCAGAGATTGGCCGCGGCCCTGACCGCCGCGGGCGTGCGCGTGCGGTTGGACGCGCGCGACGAGAAGGTCGGCGCCAAGATCCGCGACGCCGCGATGGAAAAGGTCCCCTGCATGGTGGTGCTCGGGCCCAAGGACGTGGCCGCGGGCACTTTGTCCATCCGGCTGCGCGACGGACGTCAGTTCAATGGCATCTCCGAGGCGGACTTCATCGCCAAGTTGAAACAAGAGATAGCCGAGAAGAGGTTAACTCCGATATGGTGAAGAATTTCAATACGGTCATCCTGGCCCTGATCCTGGCGTCGGCCGCGGCGGGCGCCGCGGACGCCGCGCGCAACGAGGGCCGCACCGCGGGCGAGGAAGAGATGTTCAGCGCCGCGGCCCAGATGTACCAAGAGACCGGCCGCGACAAGATGGCCGTGGTCCAGGCCTTCGAGAACTTCATCAATCAATTCTCCGACAGCCAGCGCGTGCCCGACGCCGAGTTCATGATCGGCCAGGCTTATTTCGACCATGCCTTGAGCATCCTGAAGGCCGAGACCACGGCCAAGAAGACTTTCTCGGCGCGGCTGCTGGCGCCCAAGAACCCGGCCGCGGCCAGCGCCTTGGAGAACGCGCGCAAGGCCTTCGCCCAGGTCGTGGACAATAAGAAGTCGGGCCTGGCGCCCTCGGCCCAGTATCGTCTGGGCGAGGTGGCTTATAACGAGAAGGACTGGGCCAAGGCCGAGACCGCTTTCCGGGACGTGGAGAAGCGATTCGCCAAGTCCTACATCGTGCCCGAGGCCCTCATCGGCATCATCTACGCGGACCTGGCCTTGGAGCAGTTCTCCCGGGCCGAGGCCAACATCTTCCTGCTGGGCGAAACCTATCCGGTGTTCCTGCGCGAGCCCACCGTGCTCTATGCCAAGGGCATCGTGGCCCTGCATAAGGGCGACTACTCGGCCGCCGAAGCCACCCTCAAACAGGTGCGCAGCGCCGAGGCCCAGTACTACCTGGGCAAGACCTACCTGCTCTCCAAGCGCGCCTATCTGGCCGCCGCCGCCTTCGAGAACCTCATCCGCGACTATCCGGACAGCGACCTCAAGGAAGAGTCCCAGTTCTTCATCGGGGATTCCTTCTTCCTGGCCGAGGATTTCGACGGCGCCATCTCCAAGTACTCGCGCTTCATCTCCCTGTATCCGGACAGCCCGCTGCGGGTCTCGGCCATGTTCCGCATCGGCTCCTCCTACTTCCAGAAGCGCGACCTGGTGCAGGCCCGGGCCAACTTCCAGGCCGTGCTGGACCGCTATCCCAAGGATTTCTTCGCGCCCTTGGCCCAATATTTCATCGCTGAGTCCTATCTGGTGGGGGGACAGGTGCGCGAGGCCATGTTCGCCTACACCAAGGTCATAACCCAGTACCCGGATACCATAAAGGTATCCCCGCTGGCGCACTACAAGCTGGCTTGGACCGGCTTGCAGGTGGGCGACTACACCCAGGCCGTGCAGACCAGCAACAACTTCCTGGCCCTCTATCCCACCAACTCCCTGGCCAAGAACGTGTACCTCATCATGGGCAACGCCCTCATCAAGCTCAAACGCTTCTCGGAGGCCACCTCGGCTTTCCAGCGCATCATCGACCTGGCGCCTTCCTCCGAGGTCGCGGAGCAGGCCCTGTTCACCATCCTGCAGAACCAGTTCAACCAGAAGGCCTACAACTCCATCCTCACTTCCTATCAGTTCATATTCCGGCATCTGCCGCCCTCCAAGTCCAAGTGGCGCAGCATGAGCTATCTCTACGCGGCCGAGGCCTATCTGGCCTTGAACCAGACCGAAGAGGCCAAGGTCATATATGAGATGGTGCTCAAGGTCTATCCCGACGAGCCGGCCGCCTTCTACGCGCAGGACGGCTTGGCTTGGGCCTATTCCTACAAGGGCGAGGACCAGCGGGCCTTGGACGAGCGCCAGAAGCTCAAGGCCATGCTGTCTGCGGTCACTTCCACCTTCAGTTTCTCCGGGCTCAACGAGCTGGGCATCGCCGACAGCCTCTACAATCAGAAGGCTTACGAGGACTCTTATCAGCTCTACACCAAGTTCGTAGACAACAATCCCAAGGCCGTGGAAGCGCCCTCCGCCCTGTACCGCGCGGGCATGAGCCTTTATCATCAGCGCTATTACACCCAGGCCATCGAGACCTGGCGCAAGCTCCAGGCCAATTATCCGCAGGCCAAGGACACGGTGACCGCCGTGTTCCAGGTGGCCGACACCCTGTTCAAGGCCCAGAAGTACGGGGAAGCCGTGGCCGCGTACCGGGAGATCATCGGCAACTATCCCGACCACGAGCAGCTGCCCCTGGCCTACCTGCGCATCGCCCAGTCCGACTTCAACAGCCGGGACGACGAAGCCGCGGTCAAGCAGGTGCGCGAGCTCCTGGTCAAGTTCCCTAAGGCCCCGGAAGCCACGGACGGGCTGGACCTCCTGGAGGGCGTGTTCGACCGCTCCAAGAATATCAACTACAAGAGCTTCCTGCACGATCTGGTGTCCGCCAATCCCACCAGTCCCGTGGCCGGCGAGGCCCAGTTCCGCCTGGCCCGGCGCTGCTTCGAGCTCA
The DNA here is from genome assembly GCA_041660645.1 of Elusimicrobiota bacterium. Lineage (GTDB taxonomy): Bacteria > Elusimicrobiota > Elusimicrobia > UBA1565 > UBA9628 > UBA9628. The sequence continues at coordinate 3,482 of JBAZVY010000173.1, forward strand.
AGGACTTTGCCTCAGCCGCCGCCGAGTTCCAGAAGTTCAGCGTGGACTTCACCAACCATCCGCAGCTGGCCAAGGCCCAGTTCTATCTGGGCGAGAGCTTCTTCAGCCAGAACAACTACAGCGAGGCTATCCCAGCCTATGAGCGTTTGATCAACAACTTCGAGCGCAACGACGACACGGCCGTGGCCCTGTTCCATCTGGGCAGTTCGTATTACGCCTTGAAGAAGTACGACGACGCCATCAAGTACTATACCCGGATCATGGAAGAGTATCCTAAGTTCGAGTTCATCAAGGAGACCCAGTTCAACGTGGCCCTGGCCTATAAGGCCATGGGCAAGTCCGACCTGGCCCAGTATTCCTACCAGAAATACATCGGCATGACCGGAGACACCGACCCCATGGCCCAGTCCGCGCTCTGGGAGATCTTCGCCCTGCAGAAGGACCGGCGCGACTACGAAGGCGCGCTGAGCAGCCTGCAGCAGATCCAGGACACGGCCAAGCCCGGTTCGGACGCGCCCCTGGAGGCCATGTACCGCACGGCCGAGATCTACCAGGCCATGAACCGGCCCGACGAGGCGGTCAACACCTGGGAGAAGCTGCGGGCCCAGAAGCCGGCCAACAACCCTTTCCGTTTGGACGCGCTCATCAAGCTGGGCGAGGCCTATGAGAAGACCCAGGATATGGACCGCGCGGTGGCGGCCTACGAAGACCTGGCCCGCAACGCGGCCAAGGAGATCGCCCAGTCCGCCGCGGCCCGCGCCGCCGGGCTGCGCCGCAGCCGCGGGGCCAAGTCCGGGCCCGCGCCGTCTTCGGCGAGCGGAGAGCAGCCTGCGCCGGCGGCTTCGCCCAAGGCGCCGCCGCGCAAGAAGGCCGCGCCCAAGGCCGGATCCGACAAGACGAAACTGCCCGGCGTCACGGGGCAGTGATTCAGGTCCATAAGCAAAGGAGACTACCATGCTCGGCGATGTCAACTTTCTGGCTATATTCAAGGACAGCTTCACGCTGGTCATACTGGCGTTCTGCTCCATGCTGTCGATATCCTTCATGCTGGAGCGTTGGCTGACCTTCCGCAAGGCCCAGACCAGCGTGGACGCGCTTTTGACCCATGTGCACAAGCTTTTGCAGGATGGCAAGGCCGAGGCGGCCCAGCAGTACTGCCATAAGCATCCGGCGGCCGCGGCCCAAGTGGTGCATTACGGCCTTATCCATGCTGCCCGGTCCCGCCGCGACCTCGACGACCTGCTGCAGACCAAGCGCCTGGAAGAGCGTCTGCGCCTGGAGCGCTATCTGGGCGTGCTGGGCACCTTGGGCAACATCGCGCCCTTCATCGGCCTGTTCGGCACGGTCGTGGGCATCATCAAGGCTTTCCGGGACCTGGCCCTGGCGGGCGGCGGCGGCCCCGCGGTCGTGGCCAAGGGCATCGCCGAGGCCCTGGTGGCCACGGCGGCCGGCCTCATGGTGGCCATACCGGCCGTGATCATCTACAACTATTTCATGCGCAAGGTCAAAGCCATATCCGTGGATATGGAAGTGGCCTCCACCCGTCTCGCCGTGATGCTCGGGAGCAAATAACCGGACTCCCATGGCAGGCGCGCAGCAGAAGGCCGACGAGCCCATCACCGAGATCAACGTCACCCCGCTGGTCGACGTCTGCCTGGTCCTAGTCATCATCTTCATGGCCGTAGCGCCCTTCGCCCTGACCTTGGGCATCAAGGTCCTGCAGTCCAAGTCCCAAGTGGCCGAGGGCAAGGCCAGCGCGGAGGAGAACGTCCAGGTCAAGCTCGCCGCCGACGGCAAGCTCAGCGTCAACGGCAAGGTCATCGACCCGGTGACTTTGCCCGGCAAGATCATGGAAGCCCTGACCCGGAGCAAGGACAAGATGGTCATAGTCACGGCCGACGACGCCAACCGGGTGGGCCAGGTCGTGGACATCCTGGATACCGCCAAGCAGTCGGGCGCGGCCAAGGTGGCCATAATGCGTTCCGAGACCGTGCCGGCGCGGGGCAGCTGACATGGCCAAGGACGCGTTCATGGACGACGACGACATCGTTTCCGGCATCAATGTCACGCCCTTAGTCGACGTCTGCCTGGTGCTGGTCATCATCTTCATGGTCACCGCTCCGCTCATGTCCGACCCGGTCATCAAGGTGGAGCTGCCCCGGGCCACTACCAAGGAAGGCGAGGAGCGCGACAAGATCACCATCA
>JBAZVY010000174.1:0-5648 GCA_041660645.1 Elusimicrobiota bacterium
CCGGCACGGGCGCGTAGCCCAGCTCCCGCGCGGCCTTGCCCGAGTCGTACCACATGAAATATCTGGACATGCGCACCGCGTCCAGCGGCGCCCGGGGCTCGGATCCGGTGACCCGGCAGAGCGCCGTGTTCAGGGCTCCAAAAGCGTAAGCCACCGCATAGGGAGTCTTGAAGCGGGGGGCGGGGCGGCCGCTGAGTTCGGCCAATATATCCAGGATCTGCTTAAGCGTAAGGTTCTCGCCGCCCAATATGTAGCGCTGGCCTATGCGGCCCTGGAGCGCGGCCAGGAAATGGCCCATGGCCACATCCCGAGCATGGACCACGCACAAGCCGGTGTCCACGTAAGAAGGCATGCGGCCGTTGAGGAAATCCACCAAGATGCGGCCCGTGGGCGTAGGCTTGATATCGTATGGCCCGATGGGCGCGGCCGGGTTGACCACGACCACGGGCAGGCCTTGGCGGGCCAGATCCAAAGCCGCCTGCTCGGCCAGATATTTGGACTTCTTATAGTCGCCGATGACCTCGTCGACCCCGGAATATTCCGAACTCTCGTCCGCCGGGGTCTGGCCGTGGGGCGGCCGGATGGCGGCCACGCTGGAGCAATATACGGTCCGCTCCACGCCGCACCGAGCCGCGGCCTTGATCACGTTGACCGTGCCCTGCACATTGGCCGCGGTCATGGCCGCGGGGTCAGGCACCCAGATCCGGTAATCCGCGGCCACATGGAAGGCGTAACGCGCGCCCCGACAGCCGCGGGACAAGGAATCAGTGTCGAGCAGGTCGCCCTCTACGATCTCTACCCCAGCCAGGCCTTCTAGGCTCTTACGGTTGGATCCCCGCCGGGCCAACGCCCGGACCTGGAAACCCTTCTCCAGCAACAGGCGCACCAGGTTGGCGCCCACAAAGCCCGTACCGCCCGTGACGAATGCGGTATCCATCAGGCCGAGCGCCGCTTCTTTATGGTGGCGAAATCCCAGGCCAGTTCCAGGAATCGGATGGGGGAGGAGAAGGCATCCACCACCGACGAGGGTTCGAAGCCCACGTGGGACATGCAGTTCGCGCAGGCCGGATGGCCGGAGGCGCGTCCGAATTTCTTCCAGGGAGTGGACTCCAGCAGTTCCCGGTAGGATGCGGCATAACCGCCTTCCTCGAACAGGTAGCAGGGCCGCTGCCAGCCCAGCACGTTGCGCAGGGGCAGGCCCCAGGGCGTGCAGTCATAGTCCCGCTTGCCTTCCAGGAAATCCAGATAGAACGGGCTATGGTTGAAGTCCCAGCCCAGCTTGCGCCAATCCTTGAGCGCCTGGCGGAACCAGGCCACGGTCTGGTCCCTTTGCAGGAACAATTCCTGCTCCTTGGCCTTGCCGTAGGCAAATCCGGGCGCGATCATGATCCCGTCCGTGCCCAAGGCCGCCAGCTCCTCGCAGAAGCCTCGGAATTCCTCGGGCGGCTGGCCCTGGAATATGGTGGAGTTGGTCATGACCCGGAAGCCCCGGGCCTTGGCCGCGCGTATGGCCGAGATCGCGGTCTGGTACACGCCCGCGCGGCCCACGATGCGATCATGCACCGCTTCCCGGCCGTCCAGGTGTACGGACAATATCAAATGGGAACTGGGCGCAAAGCGCCCCAGGTTCTTCTCCAACAGCAAGGCGTTGGTGCACAAGAACACGAACTTGCCGCGTTCTATCAAGCCCTGCACGATGAGTTCGATCTGGGGGTGGATGAGCGGCTCGCCCCCGGCTATGGACACCACGGGCGCGCCGCATTCCTCGGCCGCGGCCCAGCACTCCTCCGGGGTCAGGCGCTGGCCCATGACTTCGGCCGGATACTGGATCTTGCCGCAGCCGGCGCACTCCAGGTTGCAGGCGAACAGGGGCTCGAGCATGAGCACCAGGGGAAAGCGTTGGTTGCCCCGCAGTTTCTGGCCCAGGACGTATTTGAATACCGACAGCTGCAGCGCTAGTGGAGTTGGCATGGGATCCTAGCCCAATGCGGCTTGATACACGCCCAGGGCATGGAGCGGGAAATAATTACGGTACATCGTATATTCCAGATAATAGACCTTGGGAAAGCCCGTGCCCGTGTACTCGGTCTCGTCCCACGTGCCGTCCTCCCGCTGATTCCGGATGAGCCATTCCACCCCGCGGTCCACGGACTCGTCATGCACGCCCGCGGCCATGAGCCCCATGATGGCCCAAGCGGTCTGCGACGGCGTGGCCGGGCCCTGGCCTTTGAGGGCCGGGTCGTGGTAGGTGGCGCAGGTCTCGCCCCAGCCGCCGTCGGGCAGCTGCACGGACCGGAGCCAATCCACGGCTTTGCGGACGTAGGGCTGGTCCATGTCCTCATCGATGGCGGCCAAGCCGCGCAATACCTGCCAGGTCCCGTATATATAGTTGACGCCCCAGCGCCCGAACCAGGAACCGTCCGTCTCCTGCTCCCGCTGGATGAAGCGCACGGCCCGCGCCGCGACCGGATAGCCTTTGTCGTATCCAAGATAGCCGAGGAACTCGAGCACCCGGCCCGTTATGTCCGCCCAGGGCGGGTCGATGATGGCGTTATGGTCCGCGAACGGGATCTTGGTCAGGATGACCTTGGTGTTGTCCTTATCGAACGCGGCCCAGCCCCCGGACCGGGACTGCATGGACAACAGCCAATTCAAGCCCCGCATGCAGGCCTTTTCGCGCATGTGCGCGGTATATTCGTCGAGATGCACGTGGCGCAGGGCCAGCATGACCATGGCGGAATCGTCTATGTCCGGATAGAAATCATTGTTGAACTCGAAGGCCCAGCCCCCGATGGGGCCGTTGGGATTGGTGACTTTCCAGTCGCCCGCGACCTTGATCTCCTTGGACATGAGCCATTTGGCGGATTTGACCAGCGCGGGATGGTCGCGCTGCATGCCCGCCTCGGCCAGGGAGATCACGGATATGGCCGTGTCCCAGACGGGAGAACGGCAGGGCTGCCACTCGGTGGCGGAGTCCTCGGCATGGGGGAGTTCGAGCCGGTCGAGTTCCTCGAGCTGTTCCACCAGCCGGGGGTCGGTGTCCGGATAGCCCAGGCATTTCATGGCCATGATGCTGTTGACTATGCCCGGATAGATGGCGCCCAGGCCGTCGGAATTCTGCAGCCGCTCCAGCATCCAGTCCTCGGCCAGGCGTAGGGCCCAGACCCGGATCCAATGCCCGCCGCGGCCCTCCATGGTCTTGAAGAAGGAGTCCCAGATCAGGAAGAACGTGGTCCAAGAAAGGAAGTCGTGCGGAGGCACGGCCTCGGAGAGCGGCACATGGCGCCGGGAATCCGGGAACAATTCGCCCAACATGGCGTGCTCGGGGCAGGGTATGCGGGGTTCGCTGGCCCAGATTATGGTCAAGGGCACGAGTATGGCCCGGGTCCACGAAGACATCTCGTAGATGTTGAAATAGAACCAATTGGGGAACAGCATGATCTCCGGAGGTATGGAGGGCACCCCGCGCCAATCGTACTGCCCGAACATGGCCAGATAGAACTTGGTGTAGGTATTGACCTTGTGGACGCCGCCCAATTCCTTGATGCGCTTGCGGGCCGCGACCAGGCACGGTTCGCTGGGCGAGTGTCCGGCGAATTTAAGCGCCCAATAGGCCTTGACCGTGGCCGAGATATCAGCCGGACCGTTGCGGTATATGGGCCAGCCGCCGCAAGGCAGTTGTTCGGCTAGGATATGGTCGGCGATCTTGCGGATCTTGACGGAATTGCCCCGACCCAGGAAGTTGTAGAGCAATATAGTGTCGGAATCTATGGTCGTGTCCGCCTTGAGATCCGCGCACCAATAGCCCTCTTTCTGATTCTGGAAGCCTAATATGGCCTCTTGGGCTTTGCGGATGCACTGGCGCAGCTCGGAAGGCACTTCCCGGGGGTCGGGCGCGGGGTCCAGGGTAGGCCGGAGGTTGTCCGCCCAATCCTTGGGTTTCCTATAATTGCGCCCTAGGGGCACCAGCCATTCCGGAACGATTTTCTTGAGCATATTTGAAGATTATACTAGAATGGGTCCGTCGGTTGCAATGAACCAGCTCAAAGCGCCGGATAAAACCCGCCCGTACCTCATAGGCCTGATCCTGGCAGGGATCCCGGCCCTCATGTTGGCCGGAGCCTGCGGGCCCAGGTCCCAGCCCGTGCGCATAGCCGTGGCCCTGCCTTTGACCGGAGACCTGGGCAGCGAGGGCCAGGGCCTGCGCCGGGCCGTGGAATTGGCCGTGGCCGAGGCCAATGCCTCCGGCCGTCTGCCCTTTCGGTTGGAAGTCGCGGCGTTCGACGACCGGGCCGACCCGGCCGAAGCCGAGAACGTGGCCCATCTCATAGTGTCCGACCCCCGGATCGCGGCCGTGGTCGGGCATTATAACTCCGAATGTTCAGTGCGCGCGGCCCGGATATATGCCCAAGCCCCGCTAGCCATGATATCGCCCGCTTCCACCAATCCCGAGCTGACTCGCCAGCAGCTAGACCCGGCCTGGAGCGCAAGCCGAGTGGCATTCCGACTGGTGCCTACGGACGACATCCAGGGCGCTTTTGCCGCGGGATTCGTGCGCCACCGCCTGCACAAGAAACGCCTGGCCGTGGCCCATGACGGGACCCTCTACGGCCGAGGCCTGGCGGAGGCGTTCACGCGCGCCTTCAAACGGCTGGGCGGCAAGATCGCGGCCGAGGCCGTGGTGACGGTCGGCGCCCGGGATCAGCGGGCGCCCTTGCTTCGTCTCAAAGCCGGAGACCCGGACGGCATATTCTTCGGAGGCAGTTATCCGGAAGCCGGACTGTTGCTCAAAGAGATGCGCCGGCTGGGCATGCGGATAGCGTTCTGTTCCGGGGATGGCGCCATCACCCCTAATCTGTTCGACGTGGCCGGGGATAGCGCGGACGGCGCTTATATAACCACGGCCGGAGTCCCGGTCGAGATGCTGCCCGCGGCCCAGCCCTTCATCGCGGCCTATCGGAAAAGGTGGCCGGGGCGATCCGAAGGCATGCGGGCGTTCGACTATTTCGGGTACGAGGCGGCCAATATAATAATCGCCGCCCTGGCCTCGGCCGGCCCGGACCGGGCCCGGCTCGTGGAAGCCGTACGCAAGAACCGCTACCCAGGGATCTTGGGCATATCCGCATTCGACGAAAAAGGCGACGTGCGCAACCACAACATCACCATGACCCGGGCCCGCTCCGCGGACCGCTCCTTCCCCGCAGTCCCATAATGTGATAGAATCGCTCCGCGCCGGGGTAGCTCAACGGTAGAGCAATCGCTTCGTAAGCGGAAGGTTGAGGGTTCGAATCCCTTCTCCGGCTGACGATTTTCCCGCACTCATAATGATCATCGCCCAGCGGCTCTTCCTGGTCTTGGCGCATTTCGTCTGTCCCTTGGTGTTCTTCACCAACCTGACGCGCAATCCCTATATAACCCAGATCTGCCTGCTCAACATCGCCTTGGCCTGGGCCGCGGCCGTGCAGATCTCGCGCGGAGTCCGGGAACCTGCGGGCGTGAAGCTGCCGCGCACCCCGCTGGATTATCCTTGGCTGGCGACCCTGTTGGTGTGCGCTCTCAGTTGGACGGTGGCGTATCTGGGCCATGCGCGATTCTTCCGCCCAGCCATACTCAGCGAAGGCGGACGCAACGCGGTGTTCCTCAATAAT
>JBAZVY010000175.1:0-5644 GCA_041660645.1 Elusimicrobiota bacterium
GCCACGGCATTGAGATGCGCGGCCTTGGCCAGGATCAGGAGCGCGCGCAGATCGCCCTTGAGGAAATTCTCCAGGGATTGGAGCTGCTGGGCGTCGTTGGGATCGAGCGTGAACTCCAGCAGGACCTTGCGGCCGACGCGGCGCCAGCGCCAGATCTGGAGTTCGGTCCGGAGGAAATCGTTGATGAAGCGTACCCGCTGGTTGTCCCATTCCTTTTTAAGCACGGTACCGTCGCCCGTGACCTTGAGATATTCCTCTATGGGCAGTATGAGTTTGAACGAACCTACTTGATCGCGGATCTCGGCTTGGTCGAAGCGCAGGCGCAGCCGGATCTGGTCCGGGGATAGGCGCAGCAGGGTGACGCTGGCGCCTTCGGTCTTGCCCCGGGCCAGGCCTAGGCTGACTTGGAACATGCCGGCGGGCGCGCCTAGGGACGGGCCTATGCCGGCGGTAAGTATTAAGGGAAGCTTCCAGAGTTCGCCTACTTCCATCTTGGCGATGCGGCTGGCTCGGGGCGGGACCACGGTCTTGAAATCCAGGATGTTGGCCATATGGCCGAGCTCGGAGCAGGTGCCGCTGCTGCCCAGCACGCGGATCACATGGGATATGCCTTCGGCGCGCATGGATACGGAGAGATTTACGGGCAGGTTCTCGCCCAGAGATGCGAGTTGCTCGGTGTAGCCCAGGGCTAGGGAGAACTCGGTGCTGTCCACTAAAGCTATGCTGCGGTTGGGATAGCGGCGGAAATAGCGGTCCCCGGCCAGTTTGACGGCATTGGGCTGCTGGGGTATGTATTCCTTGCGGAAGTGAACCTTGAGGTTCTTGCAGATGTCGTTGAACGCGCCGTTCTCCAGGCGGTCCCAGAAACGGAGCTGTTCCGGCTCGGATGCGCTGGTGCGGTTGGCGCCCCGCACCGCGATGCCGTCGTCCAGGCGCCAATCCGTGTCGTCTTCCTGGGCGGAGTCCGGTACCGGGGCCGCGGCCACGGGAGCGGGCGCGGCCGGCAGGGCGGCGAGTTCAGCGCAATCGGAGTTTGTCCGGCCAGCGTCTTCGAATAGGGAGGTCAGGCAAGCCGAGGGAGCTGCGTGCAAGCTGGCAGGCAGGAGCCAAAGGGCCAGTAATAGACTGCTGAGCATGCGAAAAGGCTTCATATTCCTAATAGCTTACCAGGCCAGAGGGATGCTGGACAGAGCCACAGGGTCTATGAGGAAAGCAGTCTTTGGACCTAGGGCAAAGGTCCTATTGGACCTTCGTGGTCCACGCCTAGGTTGCGCAATGCCCAGTCCGCCATGTTGCGTACGGAGGGGTCCGGGTCTTTGGCATAGCTATAGGTCAATACGCTTTTGGCCGTGTCCAGCCACTCCTTGGATTTGTCGGCATTCAGGCCGAGATTGCGTGCCGCCTCGCGCCGGATCCACGAATCCTTGCTGAGCGCCATTTTGATGTATGCGGGGACGCTGACACCCGCGGGCGCTTGGTTCAATATGCTCATTACGCGTAGGAGGACCCCGAAATTCTGTTCCTTGCCTTCCTTGACTATGGCGGCGGCGGCGGCAACGGCGGCAGCCGGGTCCGTGGCGGCCAGATGCTGGAGTTCCGCCTGGATCTTTTCTGAATCCGCGCTGCTGGTCTGCGCTGCCGCGGGCCGGTCAGCTTGCGGCTCAGCCGGAGCCTTCGCCAGCCAGTTCTCGATCTTTTCAAGACCGAACAAGGCAATCAAAGACGCCGCGGTCATGATCGCTCCGGCGAATATCTGTCCGGAAAATACAAAGTAGACGGTAGCGAAGAATCCGCCTGCGATTATCATAGGCTTGAGCTGCGCGGGCGGAGGAAGATTGGGCCCCTGGCTCGGAGTGGGGGGGGCGTTCGGGGACTGCTTCTGGACGTTTTGGCCCTTGCCGCCCAAGCGCAGCAATGCCAGCTTGCCCGGCAATCCGGCGAGCTGGCCGCTGAAGAGGGCAAGACCATCGGCCGCAGGGATGCGGCTTTGCTCGAAAAAGGCGTTCATGCCCGCGGCTTGCGCGACGGGTTCCTGATACGAAGCGATAGCGCGTACCTTTTCGCCCATGAGTGCGATCCGCTCCTGCCAGGAAGGAGACGAGTCCGAGTCAGCGGGCGTCGGCTTCTCCGCAGCCAGGGCTGGGGTCGCGGACGTAGGCATAGCGCGGGGCACGGCTATTAAGGATGCGGCCAGGGCAGCCTGCGGTTGGGCTGGCGCCGTGGCGGAGATTGCGGCCCGGGCGGAGGCTCGGGTCGGGACGAGGGACGAGTTCCGGCCCAGGGGAAGATGCTCCAGTTTTAAGGAAAAGTCGGGAAGGATATTGGCGACTTGTTGTCCGACGTCGATCATGGGCATGCTTGCGCCGGCCGGTTTGAAATTCGTGTTTGCCTTCGCCGCCATGCCTCCGGCCAGGGCCTGATATGACGCCAGTACCGGACTAAGGGCTATCAGCGTCAGGGATATCAGAGCCGAGGCCCCGGTTTTGTGGAGCGCTTGTTTCATGACAGTTCTCCAACCATATACGGGATAATTGCCATGAGTTTAGCTCTGGACAGCGGCCAGGATAAGTGCCGTTAGGCCTTGTTGCGGAAAGGATTTGGGCCTAGGAGGCGGGGGCTTAAAGGCCTGGATGATCGCAGCCGTGCGATTAGCGGTAGAGGCATGATTTTGCCTACAATGTCAGCATGTCCAACGTCTTGATGCTTGGGGCCGTTTGTTTTTTGGCCGCAAGCCTGGGCGGGGGAGCGGTCTATGCGGATGAGACCGTGCGCCAGATCGATCGGGACAGGTTATTCGCGTTGATCCAAAAGCCAGGCCCGGTGGTGGTTGTGGATGTACGCAATATCGAGGCTTATCTGGACCGCCATATACCGGGCGCGGTCTCCTTGCCTTTCCCCCAACTGGCGCAAGCGGCTTGGCCCAAGGACACGCCCTTGGTGGTGTATTGTTTCTCTGCGGGCTGTCATTTGAGCCATGAAAGCGCATTGGTCTTGATGCGGCAAGGTTATAAGGACGTGCGCGATTTCAACGGCGGTATGCTGCAATGGGAGAGCCAGGGACTGCCCGTGGCGCGCGGCGCGGCTGCCGGGACCGCGAGGGCAGGGGATATGCCGCCGGAAGAGCTTTGGAAACGCATCCGGCCCGAGGCCAAGCCGGATTGCGGCGGCTGCGTGAGCGACGGCGGAGGCATAACGGTATTGGATCTGCGCCCGCCGGATGAGTTCGCGGCTGGGCACGTGCCCGGGGCCCGGAGCCTGCCCTTGGAGAGCTTGGCGCGGAGTACCGGGACTTTGTCCCGGATCGGAGATATCGTGGTTTATGATGCGGCGCCGGCGCGCAGCCGGGAAGGGGCCAAGGTCCTGCGGGCCGTGGGTTTGCATGTCCGGATATTGGACGGCGGACTTTCCGGCTGGGGCGCGCGGCCCTTGGATAAAGGAACCGGGCATTGATCGAGTCCATAGTCCAGATTGCGACGGCGTTCTGGCAGCATCCCGGAGTCCGGGATGCCGCGCGGGCGTTCTTCTACTTATCCAGCGTCAGCACCGTGTTCTGGATGCTGGCGCGCTGCAGCGCCGTGTTCGTGTACCTGGTGCACGGCATGCTTCTAGACGAATTCGGCACTCTCCTGGCCGTGATATTCAATATCCTGTTGGCCGTGGCTTTCGCGGGCATGATGTTCTTGTCCGCGGTGCTGGGGAATGGCCCCGGCGTGTTGGTGTGGCGGGAGGCGTATGGTTTTCTGTTCCTTTATCTGGCCTTGGGCGCTGCCTATATGGACCAGTCGAGCCAGGACATCAACGCTTATAGTTGGCCCGGCTACGTGGTCGGCTTGGCCGCGTATCTGCTTTTCGCCTGTTTCCCGGGTCTTTTGGATCACAGGGAGTTCATAGACGTTTACCGGGCCATCGCCGCGTTGGGCATGGGCTGGTTCGGTTGGCTGTTGACCGGGCTAATGGTGATCCAGATAGGGGTGGGCTTCGTGCGCCGAGGCCTGCAAGGCATGTTCATGGTCTTGGGCCCTTGGCTTTGGTATCTGCGCATAATCCGACACCCGCCTATCCGCATCCGCAACGACGGTTGAGCCTCTAGGTCATTGGACCTGTTTGCGAATGGGGCTTTTTACAATCCCATAAGGGCTCAATGGCCCAACCATCCCTACGGGGTCATCTCCTATACTGTTGAAGATGTATGGGACTCAGCTGCTCAACGGGGGTAGGTATGGCAGAGCGTGAATGCCGCGGCATGACGCGTTTGGTGTCTCGGATACTGGTAGGCGCGATGGTGGTAACGTCTCCGGGACTGCACCCTTACGCTGCTTTTGCCCAAGCCCGCACCGTCCGCGCTCAGCCTGCGGTCTCGGGCATCCGGACCACCGGATATGCGCCCCTTTCCCAGAATATCAACGGCGGCATCACCGCGGGCGCGCTCACGGGCGCGGCCCTCAAGGTGAACCTTTTATCCCCGGCTTCAGGCTTGACTCCTAAGATCCAAGTCATGCCCGCGCTGGCCGCGCCGGAAGCCGTTGCCCAGCAGGCCCCAATCGGCGGCATAGCTGCGTCCGGCCAATTGGCCGCGGCCGCTCTGGCTGCCCCGCAGATGGAGAAGCAGGATAGCGCTGCGCTCAAGAGCGAGTCCGCCAAGGCTTTTGATGGGATGAAGGTCAAGCCTGCAGCCGGAAATGATGAGGTTCAGGCCGGAGCTATGGGCGCGAACTTGGCGGCCAGCGGTTTGGTCAAGTCAGCGGGCAGCGGTGTCTGCGCGGTTCGCAACGTGCCGGCTCCTTCCCGTATGCAGCGGGCCGTGGCTGCGACCAAGTCATATTTAATAAGGAACAAGACGGCTCTGTTGGTCTCGGCCGGGGCAATGGCTGCGGTCGCTATTGGACATGCCCTGGGTTTCAACGGTATAGGCGACATGAGCTGGGGTTTGGGCGGCTTGCCCATGGCTTTCATGGGCATGTTGGGCCCTCAAGACGATGCCTTTTTAGATGAGTTGAAGCGGTCCTATGATCCGGGCGAGATCCTCACCCAGGAGATCGCGGATGAGATCGGCCAGCGTCTCGGGGTCGCGGATGTTACCTCGTCGATCCTTGATAAATTGGTCGAAGAAGGCCAGCTCATGCGGATCGTGGACGGCGGCTATATGTATGTGGATTTCAACATATTGGGGAACCCGGCCGATGCGGAGGTCCAGGCATCAGTGCGCGAGGCCCTGCAAGTGGCGCGCGAGGGCAGATTGGAGGATTCGGTCGCGGCGGTGGCGTATTTAGACGATGCGGTCAAGAAATCGACTACCGATCCATATCTGACCCAGGCGCAAGCTTTACGGGATAATGCGTCCGTCATGTTCCTGCTGAATCTTATGAAGGAGAACAAGAGGGCCGCCCAGAAGATGGCCGCGGAAGATCCTCTGGCCCGGCCTACGCATGAGGCCACGCAGAGGAAGCTGGACGTGGTGATCGCGAGGTTGGAAGATATGACGTTCTCAGCCGGGATGAGCGTGCTTCCGACCATCTCGGTCTGGATGCGGAACGCGTTGATGAGCAACATGATGAGCTTCGTTTCCCAATGCCATTATGGGATGAATGGCCGCAAGGCGCTGAGCCCGGACGCTGATCGCGGTTCGGATCGGGTACGGGAATTC
>JBAZVY010000176.1:0-5626 GCA_041660645.1 Elusimicrobiota bacterium
CATCAACTCAAGGATCCGAGCCGAGTGCTCAAAGTGGGCGCCGACGAATTCCCTGGAATCAAGATCCTGGCCACGGGTTCCTCTACGTTGGAGGCCAGCAAAAAATTCAAGGACACCTTGACGGGCATAAAATGCCGGATACATCTTCTGCCCGTGCTTTGGGATGAACTGCCTGCGTTCGGCGCCACCTTGCACAAGAGGCTTTTACACGGCGGCTTGCCGCCGGCGCTCTTAGCCGGAGTAAAAAGACCTTCTCTATATCGGGAGTGGGCTGACTCATTTTTTTCACGCGACATCCAGAAACTCTTCGGTTTCCGAGATTATGATAAATTCAACCTCCTATTCGAATACCTCATGAAGCAAAGCGGCGGCCTTCTGGAAACGGCGAAGGCCTCCCGGACCTTAGACATCAGCAGAGCTACCATCTCCAGCCATTTACGCGCCATGGAGATCACTCACGCGATCACCCTTCTGCGGCCATTCCACGGCAGCAGCCAGCGCGAGCTGGTCAAAATGCCCAAGATATTCGGCTTTGACACCGGCTTTGTCAGTTTCTTCAAGGGCTGGGATACTCTGCGGTCGGAAGACTACGGGCAGCTCTGGGAGCATTTCGTCTTGGAAGGTCTTCAGGCTACGCATCCGGACGACCGGATCCATTACTGGCGCGACGCATACGGGCGGGAGGTGGACTTCGTGATCCCCCGAAGTCGCGGCCATGCCGACGCATTGGAGTGTAAGTGGGATCCCGCTCATTTCGAGCCGGACGGATTAGCCGCCTTCCGCGAAATCTACCCGAAAGGGTCGAATCTATTGGTCTGCCCATCCGTTCCCCATCCCTACAAGAAAATCATCAAGGGCTTAGAATTGTTCGTCTGCGCTCCATCGGATATCCATCTATCCGGCTCATGACGCGAGTATTTCCATATCCACTTTTCTTGCCCCTATAAGGAAAAAATGAGTTGTTAAAAGAATATTTCATGTAAGAAAACCCGCCTTGACTGACCCCGGGGCGGCTGTTACACTGAAAACAGCGCTCCTGCCTGGGTCAAATGACGGCTTTTTATAGAGTAATACCGCTGGTTTTAGCCCTGCTATCCGGGGCCGCTTCCGTCTATGCCGAGGCTCCTTCCGCCCGGCTCAGCGAGATAGCCGGAGTAGTGCAAGTCCAGAGCCGCGGCGCCGAGGGCTGGGTCTCGGTCCGGCGCGCGCCCTTGGACCTGGCCCCGGGCGACATGATCCGCACCGGATTCGGCGCCCGAGCCGTGCTGGCTTTGTCCGGCGGCTCCCGGGTGGAGCTGGGGGGCAGCGCCAATCTCACCTTGGAAGAGGCCGGCCAATACCGCACCCTCATCGCCCTGGACCTGGGCGCGCTCCAGGCCGTAGTCAAGAAAGACGCCTGGCGCAGTTTCCAGGTGCGCGCGCCCAGCGCGGTCTGCTCGGTGCGCAGCACGGCCGAGTTCCGGGTCGCAGCCCTCAGGGGCGGCCGTACCGCCGTGGACCTCTATAAAGGCCTGCTGGGCGTGGAGGACGATCGGGGCCAGGCCGTGCTCATGCACCCCAACGAACACCTGGATATAGACCCTAACGGCCTGGGCATGCCCAGCGTCCTGCCCACGCCGGTCCAGGCCCAGCGGTCCCAATTCCATGAGATCATGCGCCGGGAACTGGCCCTGGACCAGGCCCAGGAAGCCGGCCAGTCCGCGGCCGTGCGCGAGGCCAAGCTCGGAGAATACCAGTCGGGCAAGGCCCTCATCGACGTCAACGGACAGCGGGTCCGGGTCGAGCAGTATGTGATCCGGCCGGCCGCCAACCAGTTCAAGTTCGTGGCCTTGAACGGCCGGGCTGCCCGCTTCGACTATTTTTATTACCTGGGCACGTTCAACCAGGCCTTGCCCCAGGACTTGTCCGGCGCCCTGGCCCAACTGCCGGGCCGGGCGGATGCGGCGCCCGACTATTGGCTCACCGGGTACGAGGCCGGGCGCTCCAACACCCAAGACTCCCTGATCGAGCTGGCCCAGGGCGGCCACCCCGTGGACGTCAACAACAACGCCGACCCCGGAGACGACGCGGCCTGGCTCTTCGACCGGGACAGCGGGCGTTATGTGGACGTGACCGGCCGGCCGGTGTTTCAGACCTTGTTCGACCGCTACGGGCTCTATGCCAACGGCAATCTCAAGTACGGCTGGACCGGCAGCGGCATACAGAGCTATTCCCAGGCCGTGTCCGCGTTCCTCAACGACCCGATCACGGGCGCGGTCTTGCCCGTGCGCAGCGTGAGCGCTACTTTTCCGGAGGCGGATAAGACCCACCAGACCGTGTACGAGTCTTATGGCGACGGCACGTTCATCCAATGGGATAACTACGCGGTCAGCGGCGAAGGGCGCGTGGCCGCGGCCGCGGATTTCCCGGCCCGTTCCGGGCCGGCCTTCAAGCAGGGGTGGCTGGATTTTAATCATGAACAGGTCGTGACCGCATCCGAGTTCGGGGGGCGCAAGATCGACCTGGTGGTGGCGCCCAAGGTCTTGATCCAGTCGGGGCTGCTGCCATGAGGCTATTCTGGGCGGCGGCGAGCTGGTTAGCCCTGGCCGCGCCGGCCGCGGCCCTGGAGATCAGCCCGCTCTATCGCCTGCAGGTGCTGGGCGGGCAATACTTTTTCGCCGGAGACAAGGCCTCGTTGTCCGGCAATGCCTCGGGCCTGGCGGCTCCGGCTTTGAAATTCGACGAGGCTTGGGCCTTGCTGCCCGCCCTGCAAGCCTCCTATCAGGGCACCAAGCAGGTGAAGGACTTGACCGGAGCCGGGACCATGTTCCAGGAACAGATGGATTACCGGGCTTCGGCCCGCCTGGTCTGGGCGCCGGAAGGCACGCGCTGGCGCTTCAAGCCGGCCTTCAGCTACAAGTACGAACTGCTCAAGGAGACCAAGGACGAGAGCTGGGGCTCCGGGCTGTTCGATTATCAGAAGTGGAGTTTCGGGTTGGAGACGGAATATCTGTGGCAAGAGCCTTTTTCCTGGCGTTTCGGGGTGGATTACTACGAGGTCGCCTTCCCCAACTACATCAGTCTGGAATCCCAGGCCGCCCGGCGCTTCCCCGGCCAGAGCCTGGCCCGGGAATTGGCGGGCGACCGGGTCTTGGACACCCAGAACCTGTCCGTGGCTACGGCCTTCGACGCACCGGTGCACGAGCGCCTGGTCTTGGACAGCCGTCTGCAGGCGACTTATCAGCGTTATCCCAAGCAGCGGGTGGTGGCTGCCTCCGGCGAGCTGACCGCGGCCGCGCGCCAGGACGTCCTGGCCGCGGCGTCCCTGTCGGCGCGCATGCCGCATGAACTCAACCGCGACTTGCGCCTGTTGGGCTCGCTCGACCTGGCCTTGGCCTACAATTCCTCCAATCAGAACGATTACGACGCGGCCAATACCCGCTATTCATCTTTTTATTATAACTACGGAGAGCTTCGGATCGGGCCGGCGCTCCGGCTGCAGGCCGGTCTGCAAGGCCCGGCTTCCCGGCCCGTGGTCCTGGGCGTATCCGGTTCTTGGTGGCAGCGCCGTTATCCCTACCGCACGGCCCAGGACGCTTCCGGCCGGTACGTATACGGCGGCCTGCGCGCCTCGGGTTGGATGACGCAGACCTCGTTGGAATATCCCATGGCCAAGCGCTTCAGCCTGACTTTCGAGGCCCAGTACGGCCAGGCGGCTTCGAACCATAAGTTCGAGCAGTTCTATCGCTACAACTACACGGTGGCCAATTACCTTTTCGGCTTAACTTACGAATATTGACATGAAACTGCGAGATCTGGCGTTGATCGCGGCCTTCTGCCTGGCGGCAGCGGCGCCGGCGCGGCCGGCCCCGGTGTCTTGGGATGGCGGCGGCGGCGGCTCCAGCTGGTATGACCCGTTCAACTGGAGTCCGGACGGCATACCCGGCGTCGGCGACGACGTGACCATAGATATGAGCACGCAGGTCAACATACCGGGCGGCCTTTCCGCCGTGAATATACGCTCGCTCACTTTGGGCGACGTCTCCGGACAATTCTCGCCCGTGCTCTTGGTGTCTACGGCCATGCGGGCCAACGGCGCCGGGACGGTGTCTGCGCTATATGGTTCCGCCACCCTCCTGCTCAATACCTCCTATCAGCTATCCTTCAACAGCTTGGTCATGGCTTCGGGATCGAGCATAACCCATGCCGAAGCCGCGGCTTCCGGCCCGCCGCCCGTGGGCAGCGGGCCGATGCTCAATCTGCGGGTGGTGGACTTCCTGGAGGTGCAGGCCGGAGCCAGCATAACGGCGCGCGGCAAGGGCTATGCGCCCGTCAGCGGCACGGCTCCGGGCGCGAGTTCCGCCAACGGCGGCGGCGGCGGCGGCCATGGCGGCGGGGGCGGCGCCGGCGCTTTCGGCGGCGCCGGGGGCGGCGCCTATGGCCTGCTGGTCACGCCCCGGGATTATGGTTCCGGCGGGGGCAACGGCGACATCACCCTGCCGGGCGGGGCCGGCGGCGGGATCATCGTGATCGACGCGGGCAGCGCCACCATAAACGGTCTGGTGACCGCCGACGGCATGCCCGGCAGTTCGGGCAATTCCGGAGGCGGGGCCGGCGCCGCCGGCAGCATCCGCATCCGTACGGGCTATCTGTTCGGACAAGGCAGCGTTTCCGCGGTGGGCGGCTCCGGCGGCGCCGGCGCTTTCTCCGGAGGCGGGGGCGGGGGAGGCGGCCGCGTGGCCGTGGTGGTCACGGGGCCTTATGAGGCGTTGACTTCCACCATGACTTTTTTGGTCTCGGGCGGGGCGGGCGGCAGCGCGCCCAACTCGGGCGCGGCCGGGGGCATAGGCACCGTATATATGGAACCCGTGCATTGGACCGGAAACGCGGCGCCGGGCGTGCTCAACGCCTCCAATCTGGCCAATTGGTATGGGACCGCATCGCCCGTGGCCGGCAACACCGTGGTGTTCGGATCCTCGAACCCGGTCAAGGACTGCACGTGGGATATGCCCTTGAACGTGGTGGTGGGAAGCATGAGCATCCGTCCGGGCTATACCGGGACCTTGACCATCAACAACAGCCTGGTGGTGTCCGGCCCCTGGGATATGTACGCCGGGACCGTGGCCATGACCAATGATTATTACCTCAGCATAGGCAGCAATGTGACCCAGACCGGGGGACGCTTCGACCTGCAGAACGGCTCCCTCACCCTGCAGGGCGGCGCGTATCAGCGCGCCGTTTTCACCGACGATTCCGCCTTGTTCCATCTTTCGGCCGCGGGCGCCGGGACCTTGGACCTGGCTTCCAGCTTGGACATCAACGGGAATCTGAGCTTGGGCCCGAACTGCGACCTGCTCTTGGCGGCCGGCCGGACCTTGCGCCTGGCCGGACAGCTGAGCGCCGTGGGCGCCGCCTCGCTTACGGCCGCGCCTTCGCATCAGACCGTAGCCGACGGCGCGCAAGCCCAGAACTGGCAGGCCCCGTCCGGGGCCTGGGGCCGGATGCGGGTGTCCAATACCGGACCGGGCGTGACCTGGAGCACGGGTTCGGCCAGCCTCTGGAACATCGGCACCGCGGGCAGCGCCAGCGAACTGCTGGTGGACACCGGCTCCGTGTTCAATCTTACGGGCATGCGCCTGAACCTGCA
>JBAZVY010000177.1:0-5582 GCA_041660645.1 Elusimicrobiota bacterium
CGCCCGTTTGGCGTCGAGCCGGTCCGCCGCACCAGACAGGCTGGCCTCTGGGCCGGAGGCCGCCGGCTGGCGTTCATAAGCGCCGGCACCTTAGGCTTGGTATCCTCGCACGGCTTCCATATAAACATCAACTGCGACCTGGCCCCCTGGATCCCCATCACCAAGCGGGGGGACCCGGGCTGGACCTCCTTGGCCGAACTTCTGGGCCGCCCCCAAGACGAGACCGCCGCGGCCCGTTCCGTGGCCGAAGCCTTCCTCCGCTACTTTTAGCGGTGACGGAGGTTGACTTTCTTGACTTTCGTGCCAAAAGCCGAATTCCCAACATTTTTGATTTATCCATAAATAAAAACAGTTATTTCCAAACGACATTTCAACACAGCCACCTCTCGAAGCCGTAGAATGGCAACAAATTCAACCTCCGTCACCAAGGAGAATGCTAAAATACATTTTATGAGACTCGCCGAGTGCATGAGCCGATTGGGCACGGAAACGGCCTTCGACGTGCTCGCGCGGGCCCGCGCCCTGGAAGCCCAAGGCAAAAATATCATCCATCTCCAGATCGGCGAGCCGGATTTCGATACGCCCAAGAACATCCGGGAGAGGGCCAAGTCCGCCATCGACCAGGGCTATACCCATTACGGCCCCTCCGCCGGCCTGCCTGAGACCCGCGCCGCGATCGCGCAATACTTGACCCGGACCCGCGGCGTGAGCTACGAGGCGGACGAGACCATAGTCATGCCCGGCGGCAAACCGGTCATGTTCTTCACGATCATGGCCTTGATAAACCCAGGCGACGAAGTCATCTACCCCAACCCCGGCTTCCCTATATACGAATCCGTGATCAATTTCGTGGGCGGCAAGGCCGTGCCCCTGCCTATCCGGGAAGAGAACGATTTCAATTTCGACGCCGAAGAGCTGGAAAAGCTGATCACCCCAAAGACCCGGCTGTTGATCATCAATTCCCCGGCCAATCCCACGGGCGGATTCCTGACGCAGACGGAACTGGGCAAGATCGCCAAGATCCTGTCCCGGCATCCGAACGTGGCCGTGCTCTCCGATGAGATATACTCGCGCATACTCTACGGCGACGCCCAGCACCACTCCATAGCCGAGTTCCCCGGGATGAAAGAGCGCACGGTCATCCTGGAAGGCTTCTCCAAGACCTATGCCATGACCGGCTGGCGCTTGGGCTATGCCGCGGCGCCCAGGTCCCTGATCACCTCCCTGGCTCGCCTTTCCACCAATTGCCATTCCTGCACCGCCTCCTACGCCCAGATCGCGGTGATCGAGGCACTTACCGGTCCGCAAGACGAAGTGGATAAGATGGTGGCCGAATTCAAACGGCGCCGGGATGTGATCGTGGCGGGGATCAACGGCCTGCCCGGCTTCTCCTGCCGGACGCCGAAAGCCGCTTTCTACGTATTCCCCAACATCAAGCAGTTGGGCCTGCCGGCCAAAGAGGTCGCGGACTTCCTGCTCCACGAAGCCGGGGTGGCCTGCCTATCGGGCACCGCCTTCGGCGTCCACGGCGAGGGCTACCTGCGCTTCTCCTACGCCAACTCCGTGGAGAACATCCAGGCCGCGATCCGCCGGATCGCCGAAGCCCTGCCCCGCTTAAAAAAGGCGGTCCTGCGATGATGGACTCATTCCGCCGGCTCAAGCCGTACCTGCTCCAGCACCGCACCCGGTTCCTGCAGGCCTGCCTGGCCATGGCCGCGGTGGCGCTGCTTAACGGCGCCACGGCCGGCATACTCAAACCCGCAGGCAACTTCATATTCTCCGGCAAGGACCCACGCTTCCTCACGCTCGTGGCCCTAGCCATACCCGCATTGTTCCTGCTCAAGATGGTGCTCACCTACACCCAAAGCTACCTCATGAGCTACATCGGCCAACGCATAACCCAGACTCTGCGCGAAGAGCTCTTCGTACATCTGCACAAGCTGTCTTTGGATTTCTTCTGGAAATCCAAGAGCGGAGAAGTGCTCTCTCGCCTGACCAACGACCTGATGAACCTGCAGAGCGGCCTGCACTTCGTGCCCCTCTACCTGGTGCGCGACACCCTGACCGTGATCGTGCTGCTCTTCGTCATGTTCTACATAAACTGGCGCTTCGCGGCCATCGCGCTCATCGCCATACCCATGGCCGGCATCGTGCTGGCCGTGCTGGGCCGCAAGCTCCGGGCCTCCAGCCGCAAAAGCCAGGAGGTCATGGGCGAGATCTATCACCGCTTCCAAGAGAGCCTGCAGGGCATGCTCGTGGTCAAGGCCTTCAACTACGAAGACGACGCCATCCGCAAGTTCAACGCGGAGAGCGCGGCCTTCTTCGACCAGATGATGCGCTATTTCCGGGCTACGGCCCTATCCGGCCCGCTCATGGAATTCTTGGGCAGCCTGATCCTGGCCGCCATCGTATACAAAGCGGGCTGGGAGATATTCCACGCCACCATGACCCCGGGCGATTTCTTTTCCTTCATCGGCAGCTTCTTCATGGCCTACGCTCCCATCAAGAACCTTTCCCAGATGAACGCCACGCTCCAGATGGCCCTGGCCGGAGCCGACCGCATATTCGGGATATTGGACGAAAAGCCCACGGTGGAAGAAAAATCCGGCGCGGACACCTTCCAAGGACTGCAAGACTGCGTGGAGTTCCAGGACGTGTCCTTCCGCTACCCGGGACGCGATAACTGGGCGCTGCGCCACGTAAACCTCAAGATCAAGGCCGGCGAAGTCGTGGCCGTGGCCGGGCCCAGCGGATCGGGCAAGACCACCTTGGTGCACCTAATGCTGCGCCTGTTCGATCCGGTGGAAGGCCGCATCCTCGTAGACGGCAAGGACCTGCGGGAATATTCCAGCCGGTCCCTGCGCTCCCATCTGGGCTTGGTCACCCAGGACACCATATTATTCAACGACACCCTGGGCGGCAACGTGGCCGTGGGCCGCTCCGGCGCGTCCCGGGATGAGGTCAAGGAAGCGCTCGAAGTGGCGGACGCCGCGGAATTCGTCTCCCACCTGCCCACCGGCCTGGACACGCCGCTGGGCGACCGGGGCCTGCGCCTCTCCGGCGGCCAGCGCCAGCGCATCGCCATAGCCCGGGCCGTCCTCAAGAACCCGTCCCTCCTGCTCTTAGACGAAGCCACTTCCAACCTGGACACGAGCAGCGAACGCAGCGTGCAAGTGGCGCTGGAACGGCTTTATCCCGGCCGCACCGTGCTCATCATCGCCCATCGCCTCACCACCCTGCAGAACGCCCACCGCATCGTAGTCCTGCACCGCGGCGAGATGGCCGAGTCCGGCACCCACGCCGAACTCCTGGCCCGGGGCGGCATCTACGCCACGCTCTACCGGTTCCAACAGCTCGAACCGACCGATGCCGAGTAAGCCTCGCCTCGCTGCGCGCCTGAAGCCAGACAAACCTTCCATAGCGTCAGGCACCGCAGCGGAGCGCTCAAGGAATAAGCGCCTCGCTGCGCGCCTGAAGCCAGACAAACCTTCCATAGCGTCAGGCACCGCAGCGGAGCGCTCAAGGAATAAGCGCCTCGCTGCGCGCCTGAAGCCAGACAAACCTTCCATAGCGTCAGGCACCGCAGCGGAGCGCTCAAGGAATAAGCGCCTCGCTGCGGTCATCCTGGACATGGACGGGGTGATTGTGGACAGCGAGCACCAATGGATGCTGGCGGAAGGCCCGTTCTTGCGCGGCCTAGTCGACCGCTGGGAGCGCTCCGACCACCACAAAGCCGTGGGCATGAGCGTGGCCGACCTCTATGATTGGCTCTCGCGCCACTATGGACTCAAGGTCGAGCGCGAGGATTTCCTGGCCCGCTGCGAACTGCTGGCCTGCGACATCTACCGCCACCGAGTACACCTGGCCCGGGGCTTGCGCCCTTTCATCCGCGCGGTCCACGCCCGAGGCCTGGCGCTGGGCCTAGCCTCGTCCTCGCCCCGCTCCTGGGTCAACCTCGTGCTCTGCCGCTTCGGGCTGACGGAGGAATTCGAAGCCGTGGTAACGGGCGACGATGCGCCGGGACGCACCAAGCCCGCTCCGGACATCTACCAGCTCGCCGCCCGCCGGCTGGACGCGCGGCCGCAAGACTGCCTGGCCGTAGAGGATTCCGCCATAGGTCTGCGCGCGGCCCGGGCCGCGGGAATGGCCTGCGTGGGATTGCGCAGCGGATTGAACGACGAGCAGGATCTGACGCAAGCGGATTGGCAAGTACAGGGCTTCGCCGGCCTGCGCCGACTGGCGCTAGGTTGATCCCGGGCGGGGGCACAACACTGATTCCCGAGCCGTCATCCCCAAAAATGAGTGTTATGTGCCCAGATTTATTTCGCGGCTCAGGGCGGCCTGAGCCTTCACGAAAGCGCCCCAAGCGCCCAGCAAGGACTGCGCCGCCTGCGGCGTCAAGCCCGGCTTGAACACTCGGCTGATCCGGGTCTGGCGCAGTTTGGCCGCCCAGGGCGCGCCCGCGGCCTGAGCCGCCAGCGAAGCCGCGCCCAAAGCCGTAACCTCGGCCTCGGCGCAGCGCTGGATATCCAAGCCCAGCAGGTCGGACTGGAACTGCAGCAGATAGTCCACGCGCGAAAGCCCTCCGGAAGCGTGCACCACTCCGGGCTGCAGCCCAGCCGCGCGCATGGCCAGGACGATGTCCGAGATCAAGAATGCGATGCCCTCGGCCACGGCCCGCACCAAATCCGAGGAACGCGTCTGGGAATCCATGCCGAAGAACACGGTCTTGGTCAGGTAATCCCAACGCGGCGCGCCCAGCCCGCCGATAGCTTGCAGGGCCAGGACCCGGCGCCGGGAAAGCCGGCAACACCGGTCGATATCCGAGTTCTTCTTGAGCAGGCCGAAGTTCTGGCGCAGCCAATCGAATGAAGTGCCGGCCGCGTGCACCGTGCCTTCCTGCAAAAACACCGCGGGCTGGTCGCGCAGCTTCCAGCCCACCGAAGACAGAAGCCCGGGTATGCGGTGCTGGACCGGTCCCGTGTTGTGCAGGAAGAACGCGCCGGTGCCGTAATTGGCCACGGAAGAGCCGGCTTCCATGCCGCCCAAGCCCACGGTCGCGGCCTGCTGGTCGCCCAGACAGGCCAATATGGGCATCTTGCGCCCGGCCCGGGACACGCAGCCCCAATCCCCGGCCGATGAGAACACATTAGGCAAAAGGGCGCGGGGGACGCCGAAAAGCGCCAGCATCTGCGGGTCCCAGTCCAAAGTGCGCAGGTTCAAGAGCAGGGTGCGTTGAGCCACGGACGGGTCGGCGGCGAACACCTCGCCGCGGGTCAGGCGCCAGACCAGGAAACTGGCCACGGGCGCGGCCAAGAGCCGGCCCTCATCGGCCAGCCGGCGCACCGCGGGCTCATTGTCCAAGAACCAGCGGATCTTGGGCGCGGAATAATACGGGGTAAGGTAGAGCCCGGTGCGCTCGAAAGTGTCGGCTTGCTGCGCCTGCAGGGGCGCCACCACGCAGGCGGCCCGGCCGTCCTGCCAACTGGGAGCTCGGCCCACGGGCTTGCCGGTCTTGCGGTCCCAGAACACCACGGTGGAGCGTTGGGAGGCGATGCCTATGCCCAAGACCTCGGCCGTAG
>JBAZVY010000178.1:0-5020 GCA_041660645.1 Elusimicrobiota bacterium
CGGGGCAATGAAGATAGATTGCGCGAGTATGTGGCCGTGGCCAAACACGACTATCGCGACGTCCTGCTCTGGTCGGAATATCCGGAGCAAGCCAAGATGGATGATCCGGACAAGCGGGAAAGGATCATTGCCTTGTTCAAGAGATTAGGGGTCAGGCCGCCGGATTTCGGCAGCTGAGCGCCGGCTCAGCGGATACGGAAGGATTTTAGGAGCTCGTCGAACACCGCCGCGCCTGAGGGCGGGGCAGGGCTCGGCGCGGTGTGCACTAGGGCGAAGAAGCCATCCTCCGCCGGAAATAGGACTGAGCGCGAGCGCGTGAGGCCGGAGCGGGAGGAGCGTTCAGATCTGAATTCCAGAGCCTGGATCGGCCCGAGCTTGAGTCCTGGCGCCGGGATCGCGGCCCCGGAGACGGCCTGGGCCCGGGCATAATCCTGAGGGGTGGCGAAGGCGCCGCCTTTCTGGTGGCGGTATACGGCTATGGATTCGGAATAAGGCGCGGGGCCGGCCGCGGGGCCGAAGAAGGAGACTTTATGCGCGCCGCCCTGGTCTTCCAGCACCCGCCAATCTCCGGGTGCATGGCAGAAGAAGCTGTTGTCCTTGGGCGCGTAGCCCAGCCAGCCCGGGAGGGCTGGGGGCGCCTTGGAGCAGGCGCCAGACAGCATGACTATGAGGACAACGGCGCAGACGCTCCTCATCTTTTCTTTCGGCGCAGGGCGGTCATCTGTTTTTCCAGCTCATCGGACTGGCCCAAGGCGCCGGCATGGGCTTGGGCTGAATCCAGCAGGCGCTTCCGAGTATCCGGATCTCGGGCAGCCTGGGCTTCGGCCAACAGCGCCTTTACCGCGTTGCGGTGTTCGCGCTGATATAGGTCCGCGAATTTCTGTCCGCCGGGATATTCGGTGGCCACCATGTATTCCGCGGCCGCGGTCACGGCTTTTATACGCTCCTTCCAGGAGAAGTCGGGTGGGGGCGGGTCTTGCTCGAGCCGGGCGAGCGTGGCCTGCAGGGTCTTCTGCTCCAGGGCTGGGTCGAAAAGGGGTTGTTCTTCCTTGGGTTTATGCCGGGCGCCGGCGATCAAAGCCAGGGCAGCTCCGGGCCGGCCGTCCTTGAGCAGCTGC
This sequence comes from Elusimicrobiota bacterium, assembly GCA_041660645.1. GTDB lineage: Bacteria > Elusimicrobiota > Elusimicrobia > UBA1565 > UBA9628 > UBA9628. Next base: position 1,119 of record JBAZVY010000178.1, read on the forward strand.
GCCGCCAGCTTGGGATACGCCTCTCGGCGCATCTTGGGCAGCTGATATTCCACGAAATCCTGTTCGCGGGATATGTGGTCTTGATGCGTTTCCTGCAGGGCCTGGCTGCCTAGGTCCAGGCCGAGTTTCCTTAGTAATTGCTGGTTCGCCTTTAGGCCGCGCAGTTTTTGGCTGAGGCGTTGGGCCACGCCCGTGCGGGCCGCCTGCAGCTCCTGCAGGGTCTGGATGTCTCCGGCCAGCTGATGGGACAGGTGTCTGCGGGAGATGTCGTCCCGGAACTGGTCATAGTCGCGCAAGAGCCGCAAGTAAGAGTCGAGGTCTGAGGATTGGGCCGCGGCCGCAGGGTCGGCCAGAAGTTTGGCGTGGAAGTAGCGGGATTCCTCTCGGAAGGCTTCGTGCTCGTTGGGCAGGAACGTGGCGGGCGCGATGTTGCCGCGCAGCTGCTCGACCGTGAACTTGTCCCGCTTGGCTTGCCAGGCATGGACCAACTCGTGGAATATGGTGTGGTCGTTGCGGGCGATGAAAGCCGCGCGGGCTTGGGCATTGAGATAGAGGTAGAGGCCCAGTTTCTGGGGGGAGGCCAACTGCTCGGAAAGCCGCGCTTGTCGATCGGGCGGAGCCGCGGTTAAGACCGCGTCGGCCACGGCCCAATGGTTCAAGGCCACGGATGCGGTTTTGGCATGGTATAGGGCTGCACTCTGGTCTTGCCCCGGAGCGCTGGGCTTTTGGGACAGTTTCAACAGGAATACGTCCGGGAGCTGGACCTGGCCGGCCTCATCGCGGAAATGGGCCAGCAGTTCCCGGCCCGGTCCGTTGCGTTCCAGATGGACGGTTATATCGTGCGCTAGGTCTTTGCTCAGTACTCTTTCCGTCTCATCGAAATAGGTCGGGGCTTTCACCGGATGGACGGCGCCGGCCTCTATCGGGATGGAGGCATCGGCCCGGGCGCCATTGTCCCAGAACCGAGAGGAGCGCTCGTAGGCGGCATCAACCTTCCCGGCCAAAGCTTCGGGGTTGATGCTCCGGGCGCTCAGCGCTTTGCCCAGGCTGGGCAGGCCGGCATGTTTGGCCAGGGTTCGGGCCGCAGCCGCATCCTCTAGGCTGAGCCCTTGGCCCGGGGGCAGGCTTTGGAGCAGGATGTTCAGGTTCTCCAGAGCTTGATGGTTGATCTTGCGGCTATATACCTTGCGCAGGTATTGCGCGGTCAGCCGGTCCAAGGCACGCTTAGTCTTGGGGTTGAGCAGATGGCAGGATCTTTCATCCAGGCGAAAGCCCGCGAGCATGAGGCCTGTCCATATGGAGTCATCGAAGTATTCGTGCCGGGCGTTGAAAGCGCCGCGCAGGCGGGCGAGCTGAGCCGTGGATACGGCTGCGCCCTGGGGAGCCGTCAGCCTGCCGGCAAGGGCGTCGACCTGGTAGCCTAGCAAGCGCAGCATGTCCGCGTCTTCCGGATCCAGGGGTTGGGCTTTGAGGTCTACTGCGGGGCTGGCGGGATCATCCTGGCGGGGTTGGGCTTTGGCGGTGCCCAGGCATTTGCCCAGCGCGGCTTTGAAGGTCTCGGAGGGGGAGTTCTGGGCGTGAGCAGCCCCTTGGCCGGCAGCAGCTAAAGCCGGCCCAACGGAAAGCCAGAGCAGGCTGATCGAAAACATCAGCTCTCGGCGCAGAGACATACCTGAAGTATAGGTCCAGCATGGTATTTTTGCAATGCCCTTCCCGCAGGGGCTCTTTATTTATATAATCCTTGCAATGATCTACGTATTTTTGAAGGTCGTGCATGTAGGCGCCTGCCTGCTGATGATATTCGTGGTTCTTCTGCAGGGCGGGCGAGGGGCGGGCCTGGCGGTGTTCGGAGGCGGCGGTGGGGATTCCCTCATCAATACGCCTTCCGGGTCGGATTTCATGAAGAAGCTCACCGCCGGATTGGCCGGTACCTTCGCCTTCACGTCTTTGCTGTTGACCCTGTTCGCGAGCCGCGCCGGCATGACCAGCGTGACCTCCCGGGTCAGCGCGCCGCCGCCGCCGCCGGTGGAGGCGCCCGTTCAGGCGCCCACGCCGGCTCCGGCTCCGGCGAAGTAGCGTTTTACGCGCGGGTGGCGGAACTGGCAGACGCGTACGTTTGAGGGGCGTATGCCCGAAAGGGCGTGAGGGTTCGAGTCCCTCCCCGCGCATATCTGATAGCACCCCGGGCCCTGGGCTCGGGGTGTCTTATTTATGAAGACAGAACCTAGGTTTCTGGTAGACAGCATGCTGGGCAAGGTCGCCCGGTGGCTGGTCATGATGGGCTATGACGCGGCCTTCGCGGGCACGGACGGCCGCGCCGATTGCGAGCTCCTGGCCCAAGCTCAGAAAGAAGGGCGCATATTCCTGACCCGGGACGCCAAGATCGTAAAGGTGGCCGGGGTCAAGGTCGTGGTGGTGGGCTCGCAGCGTTTTGAGAGCCAACTGCGCTGCGTGTTCAAGGAGCTGGGGCTTCGGCCCGATCCTAAGCGCTTCTTCACCCGCTGCACCTACTGCAACCAGGCTTTGGAATCCGTGCCCCGAGAGGAGGCCGCGGCCTTGGTCCCGCCCTTGGTGCGCGACTTGCCCACGGATTTCTGGCGCTGTTCCGGGTGCCAGCGCATGTACTGGCAGGGCACGCACACCCAGCGCGCGGTCGAGCGCATAAAGAAATTGGGACTATGAAGGCCGAGCGTTTTTCCTGCCGCATATACGGGGTGCTGCCGCGCCCAGGCGCGGGCGGCCGTGTCGAGGTACTGCTGACCCGCAGTCTGTTCTCCGGCCGCGAATTCGTGAATTTCCCAGGCGGGGGCATCGAGCTGGGTGAGGCGCCCAGGGACGCGCTGGCGCGCGAGTTCTTGGAGGAGACGGGCATCGCCATCGAGCCGGTGCATATACTTTATGCCAGCCAGGCCGTGCACGTGTCCACCCAGAAGCCCTGGCAGTTGGTCAGCATGTACTGGCTGGTCAAGCAGGTCGGCGGGACTCTGCGCGCGGGGGGCAACGGCGATGACGTGGCCGCTACTTTCTGGTCCGAGCTGCGGGATATCCCCAAGTCCGAGATGTTCCCTTCGGACCTGGAGATGCTGCAGGCACTGCCCGGATTGCCGCCTTTTTGCTAGATTCTGACCAGTAGGGAGGTAGTGATATGAACCGCAATAGTCTGATTTTGATAGCCTGCAGCCTGCTTTTGGGCGGGTGCGTGTCCGCGTCCAAATATAAGGCGCAGGAGAGCAAGTCCCAGTCCCTGGCCGCTTCCTTGGAAGCTACCACCAAGGACTTGGCCGCGTCCCAGGACGCGGCTAAGAAAGCCGCCGACGCCGGCTAAGGCCGGACAGGACCTGCGCGGCCAGATCCAGACCGGCGCCACCCAGTTGGCGTCCATGAACACGCAGTTGGAATCGGTGCAGAAGTCCAATAAGGACCTGCGCCAGTCCTTGGAAGCCAACCAAGACCAACTCTCCAAGAAGGTGGCGGACCTGACCAAGGAGAAAGACGGCCTGACCAGGAAACTGGCCCTGGCTTCCGCGGCTGTGGTGGGGCGGGACGCGGACCTAGCCCGATTGCGCGAAGAGAAGGCCGCGGTGGAGAAGGCCAAGGAAGACGAGCGTCTGGCCTTGGAAGCGGCCAAGGCCGCGGAATTGGCCAAGGTCAAGCAGAGCTACGAAGACCTGACCGCCAGCCTTAAGTCCGAGATCTCGGCCGGCGAGGTCACCATCACCCAGCTCAAGGGCAAGCTCACGGTCAATATGGTAGACCGCGTGCTGTTCGATTCAGGCCAAGCCGAGGTGCGCTCGGACGGCAAGAAGGTGCTGGAGAAGGTGGGCAAGATCTTGTCCGGGGTGGCGGACAAGGACATCCGCATCGAGGGCCATACGGACAATAAGCCCATCGTGGGCGAGCTC
>JBAZVY010000178.1:5030-5530 GCA_041660645.1 Elusimicrobiota bacterium
GGCTGTCCACGGCCCGGGCCACGGCCGTGCTGCGCTATCTGCAGGACACGGCCAAGGTGGAGCCCAAGCGTCTGGTGGCGACCGGTTACGGCGAATTCCGCCCCGTGGCCGCCAATGACACGCCGGAACAGCGGGCTTTGAACCGCCGCATCGAGATCGTGCTCGTGCCGCGCGAATAATAATAGTCAACGTGGACCAAGAGACCAGCCGGCTGGGCAGGCTTGCCCTCCGGCTGGCTCCTTTTTTAGCCGCCGGGGCGGCTTTTTTGGCGTTCTTGCCGGCCTTGCGCAACGGGTTCGTGAGCTGGGATGATCCGGATACCATACTGCGCAACGAACACTTCCGGGGATTGGCTTGGTCTAATCTACGTTGGATGTTCACTAGCACGCAGATGGGTAATTATCAGCCCCTGTCCTGGCTGACTTTGGCGCTGGATTACAAGCTTTGGGGTCTGGAGCCTTTCGGTTATCATCTGACCAACCTGCTGTTGCATTGCGGCA
>JBAZVY010000179.1:0-5521 GCA_041660645.1 Elusimicrobiota bacterium
GGATACCAGCCAAGAACAGCAGATGCAGATGATGATGGCCATCGCCGGCTCGATGGTAGGCGGGGTGATCGGCGGGACCACCGGGCAGATCATATCCATGACTATGATGATGGCGGCCATGACCCAGGGCCGCAGTCAGAATAGCGGCAGCAATGTGACTGGCCAGACCAAAGGCAAGACCAGCCAGGCGGTGCCAGGCACCGATAGGAGACAGTATGGACAACAATATTCCTGATATCAAGCCGCAAGTGAATCGCGAAGGCGAGGGGAAGAAGGCCGGCTTATTGGCCGGGCTCTTGTCCAAGCTGGGCTTGGGCGGCGGCGGTTCGGCTTCCGGCGTGGGCCTGGGCATAAGCGGCGGGCTGCTGGCCACTAAGGCGGGCATAGTCGCTCTCGTCCTGGTGGGCACCACCATGGCCGGGTCCTTGGGCATAGTCGGCTACAAGCTATTCGGGCCTTCCGCATCGGACCGCACGGACGCGGATTATACTTCCTTGTTCGCGGCCAAGCCGCCGGCTGCGGCGGGCCGCCAGGGCCAGGATCCCAATGGCTCGGCCGCGTCCTCGGGCGTTTCCGGTTCCTTGGATTATCTGGCCCAGGCCAATGCCAAGAAAGAGCTTACGGCCGAGGAAAAGCAAGCGGCGGAAGCGGCCGCGGCGGCGGAATCGGCCAAGAGCGCCCAGGCCTCGGCCCATACGGTTTTGAATAATGATAATACCCCGGGCCAGGGCCCGGCGGCCAAGCTGAACTCAGCGACTAAGAAATTCGGCGAGCTCAAGGGTTTCGGCTCCAGCGGTTCTTCCGGAGGGGGCTCGGGCGGGAATTCGCCCGTGGCCGGAAATCCCGTGGCCGGGGCCAAGGGCAGCGTCGGGTCTTTGGGCATGGGCCGTCCCACTGCGGCCGGAGGCGGCTCGCGGGCCGTGCGTTCTTTGGGCGGAGGCCGCAACACCGCCATGCGCCAGTTGGGCAGCGCTTTGCGCAATAATATCGGGGCCACCAACAGCAAGACCGCGGGCGCCACTTATGACGGCTCCAATGTCACTCCCGGCGGCGCTCCGGACGCAGGCGCATCGCCTGCCGGCGTGGGCGCAGGCAGTTCCGCCGCGGACCGCAACACGGCCAACCCCACCGCCACAGGCAGCGACCGGTTCCCGCCTGTCCCGTCGGTGGCGGGGGTGAATGTGACGCCTTGGCAGGCCGCCATAAAATCCGCCATCTATATGACGGTGGCGGCTATAGTGCTATTGGCTTTGGCTGACAAGGTCAGTAAAATGGCGAACCTGGGCGCGGTTTGGGCCAAGGGCTTGGCTATAGCTTTGGCCGGCCTGGCCGCGCTAATGGGGCTGGCTATCGTCGCTTTTGGCGCCATGATCGGCAAGGGAGAGTATGGCCAGCCATTGCAGGGGGGCATTTTGACTTTGACCGGCGTATTCATCACCGGGGCTGCCGCCGCGGCGATCTCCGGGCTGACCGCGAGCGGCGCCGACAAGATCGTGAGTTCGGGTATCTCCGGGGGCGCGAAAACCCTGATGTACATATGCGGCGGCGCGGCCTTGGCGGCCACGGCCGTGGCGTATATGGCCAAGCCGAAATCTTACCCTCCGGACCTTTTTAAGGACGGCCGGGCCCCGGACTGGGACCATAAGTACGAGTCCGCTCAGGCGGGCTCGCCTTCGGACCAAGTTTTAGACCGTTATCTTGCGTAGGAGAAAATGCCATGGGAACTGACAATATTGCCGCGAGTGTTCCTGAGTTCAAGCTGGCCAAGGTGGGCAAGGAGCGTCGGCGCAGAGGCGGCGGGGGCTTCTGGTCCCTGGGCGGCGGCTCGGGTTCCGGCTCCGGCGCCATAGGCGCGATCTCCGGCTTGGGCGGCAAGGTCGCGGTCTCCTTGTTGGTCGCGACCTTGGGCGCGGGCGCTTTCGGCGTGGGCCGGGTCTTGGCGCCGGACGATAAGAATTTCAAGGCGGATAAGAAGCCCAAGCTATTCGCCAGCGCGGAAAAGCCCAAGTACGCGGGCGACCTGTCCAATCTTCCCGGCATGCAGGCTCAGCCCAGCGGCTTGGGCATGGTGGCGGGCAGTCTCGACGGCATGACGTCCGCGGAGCGGGAAGCCAAGGCCCAGGCGGACGCGGATGCGGCCAAGGCCGCGGCTGACGCCCAGGCCCAGGCGGACGCGCAAGCGGCCCAGCAGGCTGCGCCCCAGCCCGGCATGCCTGCCGATCCCGCGGCTTTGGCCGCTGCCGCCGCCGGCGGCAACGCGGCGGGCGCGGACAAGAGCATGAACCGCAAGTTCGGGGAACTGAGCAAGGGCTTGGGGGGACTTAGCGGAGGTTCGGGCATGTCCGGCGGCTTCAGCCGCGGTTTCGACTCCCCGAAATTGGGCAGCAGCGCGGGCAATCTGGCCGGGTTCAACAATGCCCGGGCTTCAGTGGGCCGCGCCCAGGTGCGCAGCGCCAATGTGGGCCGCGCCGGCGTAGGCTTGGCCCGGAGGCAGTTGGGTTCGGTGGCGCAGCTCTCCAAGTCAGCGCAAGGCAGCGCCGGGCATGATATGTCGGCCGCTTTGGCCAGCCGGGGCTTTGACAATAATCCGGCGCAAGGCACGGCCATAACCGGGTCCGGAGCCGGGCAGGGCGGCAGTCCTACCGGCGCTGCGGGCGGCGGAGATACCACCACGCGCAATCCGGTGAGCGGCCCGATCGGGGGCGGCGGTTCGGCCAGCGCGCCGGACGATTGTTCTAAATTCCCGGATGGCGGGTATATAAATTCCTCGGCCGGAGGCTGCGTAAAGGCCAATGCCGGCACGAGCGTGGACCCCACGGACGGGCTTTTTAAGATGCTTAAGCTGCTTGCGATATTGTCCGGCATAATATGCGGTTTCCTTGTGGCCTTCTCTGTGTTCCAATGGACCTGGGTCGGGGCTGCGTTGGTAAGATTTTTGGCCGGAGCCCTCGTTGCCATCGGCGCGCTGGAAGCCATGTTGGGGATCATGGTCATGGGCATGGGCAGGACTGTGGAGGGGGGGATATTCGCTCTGCTGGGCGCGGGCACCGCTTATATAGGCTATGCGAGTTATACCGGATTGGCATCAGGAGCTTCAGGTTTATTCAATTCCCTTTCCGTCACCTCGCAGCAGGTGATAGCAGGCCTGGTGGCCGGCATGCAGCTCGGCGCCGGACTTAATAGCCCTGGCGGCCGCACCATGAACGCGGACACGAATAGATGGGAATGATCTGAACAAGGGATAACCATATGCCAGATAAAGATGACTTCGAGTTGCCCAAGGCGGATGTTCCGGCCGTGAATATACCGGACCTTAAGAAGCAGGACAAGGAGCGCAAGAAGTCCGGCGCGGCCTGGGGCAGCGGCGGCAGCGGCGGCGCGCCTTTTTCCGGCGCCACCGGCGGCACGGCTCGGGCCGCGGCCAGCGCGGCGCGCTCCGCAGCCAGCGCCGGTTCCGGGGCCGGAGCGCCGGCCGGGTTCTTGGCGCAAGCCGCGGCTCGGCTCCTGGCCACCACTCTGGGCAAGGTCATGGTGGCCTGCGCCGCGGCTTTGATGCTGGGCGGCACGGCTTTAGTCGGTTATAAGTTGTTGGGCCATGGGGCTAAGTCAGGCGCGGGGCCGGAGTTGGGCGGCATCAGCTCGACCATGAAGGTGCGCAGCGATTCGGATTCCGGAGCCTTAGGTTATGTGGCCAGCGCCAACCGCGGGCAATTATCCGGACAGAATGCGGGTGGGAATAAGCCGGAGGCGGGCAACCAGGAGGCCGGCCCGGCCCCGGAAGGCGGCATTAAGGACACCATGGATAAGGATGCCGGGGTGGAATCCACCCAGGACGCGCAGCGCGAGCGCATGGCGCATAATCTCTCCGGGTCCAGGCTGTCCAGCGGCTTGGGCAATAATCTGGGCGGCGCCGGGGGATTCGCGGGCGCCAACAACTCTCGCCTCGGCGGGCAGGCCGGGTCTTTGAGCAAGTTCTCAGGAGCCCAGGGAAAGGTGGGCCGGTCGTCTAAGTCCGTAAGCCGGGCTAGTCTGGGCAGTAATAGGATGAATCTGCGCGGCATCAAGAGCAATAATGCCTTGGCCAACCTGCGCGGCATGTCGGCCCGAAATCGCGACTTGCGCATCGGCGTGGGAGAGAGCCAGTCCGCGGCCGCCTTGACCCAGTTCGAAGGCGCGCAGACCGGCGCGGACGCTACCGGCACCGCGCTCAACGGGCCAGACGGCGTGCCCGTGGGGCCCAACGGCACTCCGGATACCGGGGGCGGCGGCGGTCCCCAACAATGCCCGAACGGCCAGGTCCTGGACCCATCTTCCGGCAGTTGCGTGGCCGGGCCGGAGAATTGCGGCGATGACCAATATTGGAAAGACGGCGCCTGCACCAGCCTGAGCGTTCCCGGCATGAATGTCACGCCTTGGCAAGGCATGGTCGATACGGCCAAGAGCATGGTGTTGCTCGGCGGGGTCCTGCTTATAGCAGCTAGTTTGCTGGCTCGGATGGCGCAAGCGCTCGCAGCTACATTGTGGGGCGCGGCTTTGGCCGGAGCGTTATGGGCGATAGCGGGCCTGATATGCGGAATAGTCGCCGGTATCCTCGGCGCCATGGTGATATTCATGGGCATGAAGATAAATTCAATGGGCGGTTCTCCTCAGGGCACCGTGTATATGGTAGCGGGCGGAATGCTCATCGCGGGAGCGGCTACGGCTATAGCCGGGCATGGGTATTGGGTAGTGCCCGCGATCATGGGCGTGATGTTGGCGCTTATGAACGCTATTTCCAAACTTTTTTAGCATAATGCGGGGAAATGTTTAAGTTCAGTAAAAAAGACTTGTCAGCATTGACAATATAGAGGTCGGGTATTACACTATCGCGATTATTAAGGAATAGGTCGACGGGCGATTAAAATGTCTGAATTCTTAGAGCGACATAAAAGGAAAAGTATCCTGGGTCTGCTGTTGCTCCTGCTCCGGGGGCGCAAGACCTTGGTGGCTCTATTGGTGGTGGCACTTTTGGTCTCCTTCGTGTTCACCGCCCCTTCGCGGTTTCCGGGCGTGGCGGATATGCTGGGCTTGGGCGCGTCCGGCGGGCGCATCACTTTCTCCAGCCTTAGGGCCGCGTTCAAGACGGCTAAGGACAATCGCGACTTGTCCTGGGCAGCGCTGTTCAGCCGCAGTTCCGGAGTTCCCGGACCATCGTCCGTGGGCCTGGTGCGCGGCAGCGCGGCGGAGATGGGTTTGGCCGGGGTTGGGCGCGCGGGCGGAGCCGGCGCCGACGGCTTGGGACGCAACGGCCGCGGCGGCGCCGATGCTTACGGCCGCAGGATCGGCAGTTCTATAAACGGGATAATGAATCCGGAAGACGCCGCGCTCGGAGGCGAGGGCGTGGCCGTGGACGACACCGGCCTGGGCCGGGGGGGGCGCACCGGGCTTTACGGAGCAACCGGTCCCGGCGCGGGGCTGGGCGCGGACCCCGGCCTCAACGGCTATTCCAACACCAGCGCGGGCACGCGCTTGGGCGACGGCG
>JBAZVY010000180.1:0-5447 GCA_041660645.1 Elusimicrobiota bacterium
GGCCCCGGAATTGCCGAAGAAGGAGAACTGCAGGTCGCCGGGGGTGATGTCGTTGACCAGCTTGGCCAGTATGGCCCGGAACGGCTCCAGCAGTTCCTGGGAGTGCAGGGCTTGGCGCTTGAGCTGGTTGTGGACGGCCTCCACCACCTTGGGATGGCGGTGGCCCACGTTGTATATGCCGTAGCCGCCCAGCAGGTCCAGGTATTTGCGGCCTTTTATGTCCTCGAAGCTGTTGGCGTTGTCCGCCCACTCGATGGATATGTATTCGGTGGATACGGATTTGCGGTACTCGAGTATGCCCGGGTTGACGTGGTTGGCGTAATAGTCGGCGGTGACTTGGGTCAGCCAGTTCTTATCGTCTTCGGAGAGGGCGCTCTTGCCCACTAGATCCAGTGTCCGTTCGGTCTCTTTCAGGATGTCCGCGGCTGCGACTTTCATGGCTGTTCTCCCTGACGGCTGTTACATAGGCAACGGGTGTGAGATGGTTTCCTCGAATCTGAACGTCTTGCGGAATTTGAGTTCCTTGAAGAATAGGTCGGAGTCCAGCATGCTTTCAGGCGCGGCCGCGCCCGCCGGGACCACGGTGTGGCCAGAGACCAGCATGCTGGCGGCGATGGCGCCGGAGAAGCCCACGCCCATGGCGCCCGCGGTCAGGGCCTTGGTCGGCCGCAGCGTGCAGTCCCAGGTCTTGATCAAGGGCCGGCCGTGCCGGCTGCCCGTGATCTTGACGCGCATGACTTCGAAATCCGCGGGCGTGCCCGAGGCCGGCGCGGCCGCGCTCTGCAGGGCCAGTTGGGTTATGAATTCTCGAGGCGAGACCTGGGCGCCGTCCACGCGCACCGGATCGTCCTTGGACAGCCCCATGCTGGTCAGCATGGCCAGCTGGCGGCGGACGCTTTCGGGATACACGATCTTGAAGAACAGGTTCTTGACCCCGGTGGACTTAAGATGCGCGGGCAGGGTCGCGGTCTCGGAGTGGATCACGGTCACGGCCCGGCAGCGGCCGATGGGCGCCGGGAACTCCAATTCCTCGCCGTCGGAATGCGCGGATACCGCATGCATGCGGCCGCCCAGCAAGATGGGAGCGGGCTGTTCGTACTCGTCGAGCATGGTGCGTATGGAGAAGGGCGGCAGGAACATGTCCTCGCTCAGGCTGGGATCGTGGCTGGCGTCGTATATGCCTACGGTGTCGATGGCCTCGAAGCTCGGGGCCATGCGCGATACCATCATGTTGGTTATGCCCGGGGTGGAGCCGCAGCCCAGTACCGCGCGCAGGCCGGCCTTGCGGAAGCGGGTATCCAACGCCAGTTGCTTTAAAGTGGTATGAAAGAGCCCGCCCAGGTCCACGTAATGCGCTTTCAGGGCCAAGGCCAGGTCCATGGCTTTTAGATTGTGCTCGTACCAAGCGCAATTGAGCACGGCCTGGCTCCCTTTGAGCGCCCGGCTGGCCCGAGGGCGGTCCCGCAGATCCACGCGGACCGGGCGGATCTTGCGGCGTAAGGGTATCTTGGAGAGCACGGACTGGGCTCGGTGCAGGTAAAGATCCACGGCCAGTATCTCTTTTACCTTGGGATTGGCCGCCAGATCGTGCAGTGCGGCTTCCGCCATGAGTCCGAATGCGCCCAGAACGGCTATTCGCATGTTCTTTTGCCTATGAAAAAGCTAATTCAAATAAAGATTATTTGGCACAGCGTCGACTGATTTGATTATAACAGTTTGGCGGCAGGGTGTCAAAAATCCGGATTGAAAGCCGGCAGGTCCTTTTCCGAGCCCGGCTTCCTGGTTTTTTTGGCCCCGCCCTTGCCCAGGGGACCGGACAAGGCTTTGATGACCTCGTCGGCTATGGCGTTAGCGTCGCGATAGCCGGAGCGCGGGGCCTCCAACTTCGCCTCCACCAGGACGTCGCCGCTCATGGTGTCGAGCAGCACTATGGATATGCCTTGCCAGAGCTTATGCTTGCGCCAGCGGCCGCATCGGAGGTCCACTACCAGCAGGGCGTTGGCGGAGGTGCGCTGGCGCAGTTCGTTGAGGGCCGTGATGCCTAAGGCGTCGCTGCGTTCTTCCTGGCCTAGTTCCTTGAACAAGGGCTCCAGCTCGTCGAGGTCCACGGAGCGTATGGCCAGGGCTTCCAGGCGGGAATTCACTTTTTCGGCCAATACGCGGCCATGCCCCAGCGGATCGGAAAAAGGCAGGACCGCGATGGCCTTAAGCTTGTTGGCGTCCAGCCAGGGGTCGGATTCCACCTCCGTGTAGCCGGGCGCGGCGGCCCAGGACAGTCCGGCCAGCAAGGCCAGGGCGGCGAGATTCAGCTGGGCATGCGGCATAGAGGTTTTCCTTTTCGTAGTCGATATCCGTAATACAAGAGGAACAGCGCCGGAGCCAGCGATAGCCACGGCGTGGCCAGGCCTTGGACCAGGATGTAGCCCACGCCGCCCAGCATGGCGACGAACAGGATGATGCCGAAGGCGAGGTCGCATATGCCCTGCAGGGGCAGGCTCCGCGTGCTGCGGTAGCGCAGTACGAGGTAGAGCGTCCCGCAGCCGGCCAGCATTATTATGTGGGCCATGAACAGGCGGCTCCAGCCTTCGGCGCTCAGCATTACGGCCAGCCGGCCCAAGGAGTACAGGGTGGCTAAAGACATCTGGACTGCGGCCAGCAATCCGAATATGATGAATATGGCGCCTAAGCCGTCAGGTTTGGACATCGTTCTTCCTGGCGGCCAGATATATCCCACCGCCTATCCCGGCCCCGATCAGCAAGCCCGTGAGCATGTCCACGGGAGAGGGTATGAAGCTGGTGGGCACCCAGCGGCCTTGGGCATAGGACGGGACCAGCCAGAGCCATGCGTTAAGCAGCAGATAGCCGGCCAACGAGCCCACGGTCGCAAGCAGCGCGCCGCGCACCGGGCGGGCCGGGCACAATACGGCGCCCAGGGCCAGGGTCACGCCCCAGGTGGCTACGGTGTGGATGATCAGTACCGCCCAGACCCAGGCCAGGGTGGGCGGGGAATTGGTGGCCATGCCCCAGTGCGCGACGCGGGTCAAGATCGCCATGGGCAGGGCTATGCCCAGGAAAGCTCCCAGCCCTCCGACCAGGGTGGGATTTTTCCGTCTGGAAAGGCTGTAGGCTATGCTGCCGTAGAGCGCGCCTATGTACAAGGAGATGCCGAAAAAGTGCGGGCCGTAAGGGCCTTTAAGCCAGAGCTCGCCTCCGGCGTGCAGGCAAAGGGTGACCAGTATATGGCCCAGGACCGCGCCGAGCAGTCCTCCGAGCAGGCCGCGCAGCAGGCTTTGCGGCAGATTGGCGGGGCTAGATGTTTCGGTCATATGCAGAACTGCCTTTGGCTGCGAGGCAGGAACCTCCCTGTTCCGGGTTGGCCCGACAGGCGGCCTTCCGATACCATGCGGATGCCGCGCAGGAACACGTCTTTTATCGCGCCATGCACCGTGATGCCGGCGAAGGGGTTGTAATCCACGTTCATGTGCAGGTCCCGGGCCGCGATGGTGTGCCGCTTCTTGGGGTCCAGGAGCACTATGTCCGCGTCCGCGCCCGGCCCCAGGTGGCCTTTGCGCGGGTAGAGCCCGAAGACCTTGGCCGGGCTCGTGGCCGTGAGTTCCACGAAGCGCGCTGCGGATAGGCGGCCTTTCTGCACGGCCTCCCACATCAGCGGCATGCGGGTCTCGATACCCGGAGCGCCGTTGGGTATCTTGGAGAAATCCTTGCGGCCCAGGTCCTTGCCGGGTTTGCCCGGGCGCGAGCGCAGGGCGAATGAACAGTGGTCCGTGGCCACGGCTTGGAATTCGCCCGCGGACAATCCCTGCCATAAAGCCTCGGCGTCGCCTTTGGGGCGCAGGGGCGGAGATATCACGCAGCCCGCCGACGCGAAGCCCGGGCGCTCGTACTCGGATGCGTCCAGGTACAGGTACTGCGGGCAGGTCTCGGCCAGCACGGACACGCCCCGGCCGCGGGCCCGGCGCACCTCTTGCAGGGAGCCGGCGGCGGAAAGATGCACGATGTATACCGGCGCGTCCGCGGTCTCGGCCAGGCTCGCGGCCCGCTGCACCGCTTCTTCTTCCATGGCCGGCGGCCGGGTCAGGGCGTGGAAGCGGGGCGCGGTATGGCCCGCGGCCCGGGCTCGGCGCACCAACTCCGCGATGGCCGGGCCGTTCTCGCAATGCAGGCTGATCAAGGCGCCGAGTTCGTTGGACCGGCGCAAGGCCCGCAATATGGCGGCGTCATCCGACATCAGCCGCCCGGGATAGGCCATGTAGAGCTTGAAGCTGGTGATGCCGGACTGCGCCATGCGCGCCATCTCCGTCTCGGTCCGGCGGTTCATGTCCGTTATGGCCATATGGAAGGCATAGTCGGTCAGACAGCGGCCTTCGGCCTTGGCCTGCCAGGCGTTCAGGGCCGCGCGCAGGCTCTGTCCCGGCGTCTGGGTCGCGAAATCTATGATCGTGGTGGTGCCGCCGCATATCGCGGCGGTCGTGCCGCTTTTGAAATCGTCGGCCGTGGCGCCGTCCGCGAAGGGCATATCCAGATGGGTGTGGGCGTCTATGCCTCCGGGCAGAGCGATGAGGCCGCGGGCGTCCAGAGTCTGGCGCGCCGGGCCCAGGCATTCCCCCAGGGCCGCGATCCGGCCTTCGGAAACGGCGATGTCGGCCACGAAGCTGTCGGAGGCGGTCTGCACCGTGGCCCCGCTGATCACCAGGTCGTATATGCTTGAGCGGCAGGCCAGGGCCTGCCGTGCCCGCAGGGCGGGCGGTTTCCTTTCCCGTAGGGCGCGGCAGGCTAGGCGTTTCGGGCTCATTTTTTCGGGGTCTTGCGGTTGAGCTGCGCCAGCCGGTCCGGTACGAGAGGCACGTCGAAGAACTTCTTCTCCCAGGATAGCAGGGCGCCGTCGTCTATGGGCAGGCGAAGCTGGTAGCGGTTCGTTTCCGGGTCGTGTTCGAACTGCGTGCCGTATACCTGGGGCAGACCCGCGGACATCAGGAACCGGTCCAAAGACGAGGCCGCCAGCCAGCGCGACGGGCGGTGGCCGTTTACGGCCGCGATGCCGGCCAGGCGATGGGCGGTCAGGAAGTCCCGGGGTTCGCTGCCGTGCAGCAATATAACGGCGGCGCGGTACAGGTCATGGGCGGTGTTGACCGTGCCTTGCGAGATCATATCCATGACCGAGGCCTGGCGCGCGGCGTCGCGCTGCTTGAGGGCCTGTACCGCCGCGGGCGAGTCATATACGGTCTGACGGTCCTGTTGGTCGGACCGATACAGCTCTTCCAGACGAAGGTTATCGGTTTCTGGCGGCATCAGTGCCGTGATTCTAGCACTATTTGAGTACCTGTATCCGGCCGATGGAAGGCTGCGGCACCAGGGCCTTGGATAAGGCGCTTACGCCTTCTCCCACGTAGAGGGTGGCTACGATCACCACGCAGGACAGCAGTATGCCC
>JBAZVY010000181.1:0-5421 GCA_041660645.1 Elusimicrobiota bacterium
TGCAGGGTTATCTGCGCCTGCTGGAGAAATCCGTCCAGCCCAGCGGGCATCAGAAGGGCTATTTCGAGGCTATCGCTAAATCGTGCGAAAGGCTGACCTCGTATATAAACGATACTTTAGATGCCGCCCGCATCGAGGCCGGGCATTTTCAGATCAAGCCCGTGGCCGTGGCTCCGCGGCATCTCATGGACCGGGTGGTGGAGCTTTTCGGGCCCATCGCTGCGGAGCGGGAGATACGCCTGGATTTGCGCCTGGCGGCTGACGCTCCCGGGCAGATCATCGCGGATGAACGGCTTTTGGAACGCGTGTTCAGCAATCTGTTCTCCAACGCCCTTAAATTCACGCCCCGGGGCGGATGCATCACCGTGGCCGTGGCCCGGGCCGGGGCCGGGCATGTGGATTTTTCAGTGACCGATACCGGGCCGGGGATCGCGCCGGACCAGAAGACCCGGATATTCGAGAAATTCCGGCAAGCCCATGAAGGCCATGCGCGCATCGGATTCGGCCTGGGCCTGGCCATATGCCAGAAGATCGTCCATCTCCATAAAGGCTCTATGTGGGTGGAATCGGAGTTAGGCGCGGGCAGTCAGTTCGTATTCCGGATACCTATAAGCCGTACCCTGGAGGGATGATATGGCATATGCACAGGCGGCCTGGGCGGACGGCGGCGTGTTTTGGGACGCGGTCCGCGGCCGCGGACTCGTGGTTTCGGATCTGGCGGCCGTGGTCGCGGCTAGTTGGGGCATCGCATTGTGCGCCCAGTTGTCCGTGCCATTGCCCTTTACGCCGGTGCCTCTGACCGGAGGCACTTTGGGCGTGCTTTATGCCGGCGCTATGCTGGGGTCCCGGCGGGGGCTCGCGGCCGTGGCTTTGTATTTGGGGCAGGGCGCCTGCGGGCTGCCTTTTTTCGCGGGAGGCAGCGGTCTGGCGTATCTGCTGGGACCCACCGGGGGTTATCTTGCCGGCTTTTTAGCCGGCGCCTGGATCGCGGGACGGCTGGCGGAGCGGGGCTGGGATCGCGGCTTTGGGCGCAGTCTGGCCCTGATGCTCTGCGGTTCCGCGGCCATCCTGGCCTGCGGCTTGGTCGGATTGGCCAGGTTTCTGCCCATAGACCGGCTCTTGCCGGCCGGACTTTATCCGTTCTTGATCGGCGACGCGGTCAAATCCTGCCTATCCGCCGGCCTTTTGCCGCTGGGTTGGCGCTGGCTGGGCCGCCGGCCGTGACCGGGGAGTAGCTCTGGGCCGATGCTGAGCAATAGCCGCTGGCGCGCGCGGCGGTCGGTCCGGGGCCGCGGGAGCCGCGGTCGCTTATTTCGAGGGCATACTGCCGCTGCAGCCTCAGGATGAGCGGGCGCGTTCCGAGCCGGAACGTGCAGGGTTGACAGAGTAAATATCATCAGTTACACTTAGCGAATCCATGAAAATATCCGCACGCGGGGACGCTTTTTTAGGGGCGGTTTTGACCCTGGCCGTAGCCGGCGCCTACCTGATAAGTTTTCCGCTGTTCGAGGGCATTGAACTCAAGTTCTACGACATGCGGGCCAAGCTCCGGCAGAATCTGGCGATCACGGATGAGGTCGTGCTGGTGGCCATAGACGATGATTCCATAGCCCAGGTCGGCCATTGGCCCTGGCCCCGTTCCCGCCTGGCGGCCATGGTGGACAAGCTCTCCGGCGCGGGCGCGCGGGTCGTGGGCTTGGATGTGCCGTTGTCGGAGGAGGAGCGCAATCCGGGGTTGTCCGAGCTCCGGCGTCTTAACGAGCTTTATAACGGGATGGTGGCGTCCCGGACCTTTACCGATCGCAGGCGCGTGTTCAACGTGGAGTTTTCTTCCGCCATAACCCAGCTGGACTCCGATTCCCAGCTCGAGGCTTCTCTGCGCCGGGCCGGCAACGTGGTCTTGCCCATGTCATTGGCCCCGGGGGGCAAGCTGGGCGGCCAGCCTGAAGACCTGCCGGATTCGGTGTCCAGCTTCACGGTCTCCCAGCCGGCGTCCGGGGGAGCCGGCGATAGCCGGAGCGTCGAAGGGCTGGCTGCCGGATACCCGATAGCGCGTTTCGCCTCGGTCTGCGCGGGCATCGGCCACGCGTGGCGGTCTCCGGATTTCGACGGCGTGTTGCGGCGGGAGGCGCCCGTGCTCCGATATGGGGGCTACTATCTGCCGTCCTATGCAGTGCAGCTGGTGCGAGCCTACAGCGGGCTGCCCGCGCGGGAGGTGTCGTTCGTGCCCGGACAGGAGCTGCGTATCGGCCGGCTGGCCGTCCCCTTGGACGGCGCTGATCGGATGTTGATAACTTACAACGGCCCGGAGCAGACTTTTCAATATTTCTCTTTCCAAGACGTGATCGACGACAAGGTGTCCATGGACGTGTTCAAGGGCAAGATCGTCATCGTAGGACTTACGGCTTCCGGAACGGCGGCGACGTATGCTACCCCGTTGGCTACGGATTTTCCGGCTATAGAGGCGACCGCCAACGTAGTGGAGAACATCCTGCATCGCAAGTTCCTGCTGCGGCCGCCTTGGGCCGCGCGCTTGGAATTGGGGGCATTAGGCTTGGCCGGGCTGTTCGTGATGTTCCTTCTGCCGCGGTTCAAGGCCTTGGCTGGGCTGATCTTCAGCCTGGCGCTCATGGTCGGCATAACCGCGGCTGGGACTTATCTTTTCGTGAACGGGCATTGGGTCAAACTGGCCTATCCTTCCATACTTCTGGCCCTGGCTTACGTGGCGAGCGTGGCCAAGCGTTTTTTCTTCACGGAAAAGGGCGGGGGAGCGGTCGAGGCGCCGGCCGCGGGGGCCCAGGCTCGGCCCAAGCTTGAAGCCGCGGTTGCGGGCGCCGGGCTCGGGGGCGGGGCCAAGAAGGACGCGGCGCGGCGGCTGGCCGGCGGCGCGGCCCGGTCCGCCTTGGGACGCTACGAGATCGAAAGAGAACTCGGACGCGGCGCCATGGGGATAGTCTATTTGGGCCGCGATCCCAAGATCAATCGGCACGTAGCCATCAAGGCCATGGTCCTGGAAGAAGGCGCCAATGCTTCCGAGACCAAGGAGATCCGGGAGCGTTTTTTCCGCGAGGCCGAATCCGCGGGCACGCTTAATCATCCCAACATAGTGCGGATATTCGACGCGGGCGAGGATCGGGAGGTCGCATACATCGCCATGGAACTGCTGGATGGGCACGATTTCACGCGTTATGCCGTTAAGGAGGGGCTGCTGCCGGTGCTGCAAGTCTTGGATTATATCGCTATCGTGGCCGACGCTTTGGATTATGCGCATGCCCAGGGCATCGTGCATCGCGACATAAAGCCCGCCAACATCATGCTGCTCAAGGACGGCAGCATAAGGGTCGCGGATTTCGGCATCGCGCGCATCACGGCTTCTTCCAAGACGGCCGTGGGTACGGTCTTGGGCACGCCTTCTTACATGAGCCCGGAGCAGGTGTCGGGCAAGAAGGTGGACGGCCGTTCCGACTTATTCTCCTTGACCGTGGCTTTGTACGAGCTGTTGACCGGGCAGAAGCCGTTCCAGGGCGGCGAGGGCATAGGTACGCTCCTGTTTCAGATCGCCAACGATCCCCATCCCGATATGCTGTCCATGCGCTTGGATATCCCGAAGTGTCTGGTCCCGGTCGTGAACCAGGGCCTGGCCAAGGATCCGGATCAGCGCTATGCCCGGGGTTCTTTATTGGCCGCCGACTTGCGGGCCTGCGCCGCGGCCATAAAGGCCGGCCGCGGAGACGCGGCCATGCCCGCGCCGGCCGCGCCCGCGCCCCAGGTGCAGCTGCCCGCGCTTGAGGCTGGATCCCGGCCTAGGCCTCCGGCCGCTACCGTGGCCATCGAGTTGCCCCGGCCGGCGGCCGTGCCGCCCATCACTCTGCAGGCGCCTCCGCCCGCCGCCGAAGGTCCGGGCCGAACATGAACTCGGGCCAGTGGGAGTTCTTCGGCCGGACCGACACGGGCTGTGTGCGGTCCAATAATGAGGATAACCTGCTCATAGACGATGCGATCGGCCTGTTGGTGGTGGCCGACGGCATGGGCGGACATAATTCCGGCGAAGTGGCCAGCGCCTTGGCGGTGTCCACGATCCGGGACTTCGCCCGCAAGCTGCTGGCCGGAGACCAGGTCATGGACCCGGCCTCCGACGGAGCGGGGTTTTCGCTCAGCGGCCGCCAACTGGATTATTGCGTGCGCTGCGCCAATACCGTCATATACGATAAGGGGCGCGCTTTCCCTGATGACGCGGGCATGGGCACCACGGTGGTCGCGGCATTGGCGGGCCCGGACCATGTCTCGGTGGCGCATGTGGGCGACAGCCGGCTGTATATCTTTCGCAACGGGACCTTGGTCCAGCTCACGGAGGACCATTCCTTGGTCGGCGACCAGCTGCGCCGGGGGCTGATATCCTCCGAGGAAGCGGCGCGTTCCAATCTTCAGAACATCCTGACCCGCGCCTTGGGCGCGGAAGAGGACGTGCGGGTAGATGTGGCCGACCACCCGGTGCGGTCCGGGGATATCATCCTTATGGCCACGGACGGGCTCAATAAGATGGTCAGCGACGAGCGGATCGCTCAAGTCATCAAGACCGAGGCCTCGCCGAAGCGCATAGTGGAGGCCCTGGTGGCCCTGGCGCGCCAGGCCGGGGGCACGGACAATATCACGGTGATCTGCGGCTGCCTGACGCCGCGGCCGGCAGCGGGCCTGCTGGCCAAGGTGCGGCGGCTGCTGAAACGGTCCGGAGGCCGGAGGCGTTAGCGCGCAGTGCGGGGAGTGATATAAGATGCCTAAGTTCCAATTGAAGTTCGAGGCCGCGGTCCTTAAGGAGATCGTTCTGGACCAGCCGTCTTTGACCGTGGGCCGCAAGCCGGATAACGATATCGTCATCGATAATCCGGCCGTGTCCGGACGCCACTGCCGCATCTTCCTTCAGGGAGATGTCTATTTTGTGGAAGACCTGGGGTCCACCAACGGTACTTATGTCAACGGCAAGCGGATACAGCGGGCCGGCTTGCAGGCCAACGATGCGGTAGGCATAGCCCAGCATTCGTTGGTGTTCATGGCCGCTCCGGCGGGACCCCGAGCTGCGGCTGAGTCCGCTCCGGCCTGGTCTGACGGAGCGGACAAGCCGGCGCCGGTATCGGGTCCGGTCGGGTGGCTGCGCGTGCTCAAGGGGGCCGTGGGCAAGACGGATCATGAACTTGTAGATATATCCACTTATATCGGCAAATCCGATCGGGTGCAGATACTGATCCAGGGCGCCGGGTTGTTCGGTTCGGCTCCGGAGGTGGCGGCTTGCATCCATAGACGGGCCGAGGGGTATGTCTTGGTGGCGGTGGTGGAAGGCTACCCGCGACTCAACGGCTCTCCGGTCTCCGGCAGCGTGGCGCTTAAGGAAGACGACCTCATAGAATGCGGCGCCACCACCATGCA
>JBAZVY010000182.1:0-5420 GCA_041660645.1 Elusimicrobiota bacterium
GCTCAATGCGGACTTCGCCGAGGGCTGGATAGAATTGCGCCTTAAGAGCCGGGATACTTCGCCCGAGGTCCTGCTGTCGTTGGCCAAGTTGCGCGAGGAGAAAGCCGACCGTATCTATCGCGGCGAACAGGCCGCAGCCTCGGCCCAGGCCGAGATGCTGGCCGCGCAGTTCGAGGCCAACGTGCGCATGTGGAACCTGGTCCAGGCCCGGATCAAGACTTGCGATGCCGCCAGTCAAGGCGGACTGACCAGTTTCGCCGGCGAACTGCGCGCCCAGCTCAACGTCCAGCGCGACCGGATCGCGGCCCTGCTCGACTTGCCTTCGGGCCAGGATCCTAAAGCCTTGCTGGACCGGCTCATGAGCCTGGTGCCGGCTGACCCTTCGGGCGCCCAGGACGTCGCGGCCATGGGAGAGGAATTCTTGTCCCGGGCCCGGGCCTTGCAGATCGGCTACGTGCGCGACGCCATATTCGACGGCGGCCTGCCCCCGGCCGTGGGCGGAGAAGACAATCTCATGGCGCAGCTGCGCGCCGACACCATCGCCCGGCGCATGAGCTATAAGGGTTTTACGCCCGTGGCCGCGTTCGGACTGTTCCGCGGGCAGAACGTGGGCGGGCTGTTCCTGGAGGCTCCGGATGCCCAAGCCGTGGAGAGCGGCCTGGTCAACGTGCTTTCCGACGCTTTGCGCAAGGAGCTGCAGTCCGACGGCCGGATCCAGGGACTTTCCTTGCGTCTTAACCAACTCATGTGGCGCGTGGCCGACGGCGCGCACACCATAGAAGCCCAGCGCGACCTGGTGGCCGCGGCTGAGACCGAGTACCGGGCCAAACTGGCCCAGGCCGACGGGCCGGCGGGTTGGGAGCAGGCGCGCCTGGCGCAGGAACGCGTGGTCGCGGCTTGGTCTGGGTTCGGCCGGGCTCTGAACGATACCAAAGGCGCCTTCGTGACCTTGGTCTCCGAACTGGAAGCCTTGGGCCAGGGCCGCAAAACCGTGGACCGGGCCGCCGGGTCCGTGTTCTGGACGCCTCCGGCCCGCCCGGATGCCCGGGCTGAGCTTTCCGGTTATATGACCCAGCGCATGCTGGATTCTGATTTCGCGGCTCGGCTGGATACGGTCTTGGCCGGATTGGCGCCCGGCGTGACCGCGGAGATGCGCCAGCGCTTGGCGGACCGCGCCGGCGCCTATCGGGCCGCTAGCCGGGACGCGGAAGCCGTTATGATCCGAGATTTCACCCCGGCCGAACGCATCGACCTGCTCACTCGCAACGACAAGGAAGGCCGCCGTTCGGCCGTGGAGGCGGGACTAGGGCAGGTCCTGGCGGCTTTGGGCCGGCTCGACCCGCACTCCAATCCGACCTGGGCGAAGCTTTTGACCTTCATGCGGGAGGATATATCGGCCCAGACCTCGCTCCGGAGCCAGGACCGGGCTTCGGAGACCCGGATCGCGGCCGGCATGCGCGACTCCTATTGGCACGCGGTGCCCGCGCCTTTCGGCGTGGAAGGCGCATTCTCGCGTCTGGAGATCCGGCACCGGGAATTGGGCGAGGCCAAGCAGGCCCTGCTCGAGAGCTATCTATCCGACCTGCATCCCACCCCGGAGAATTTCGTGCTCAAGGACCTGGTCTTGGACGCTTATCTCAAGGCCCAGGCGGCTTTCGACGCGGAACTGATAAAGACTTTCGATTCCAAGGAGGTCCGCGCGGACGGGGCCATGGCCCGGGGCTTGGACGGCCTCTACGACATCAACCGTACGATCACCCGGGTGCGCGAAGGCGTGCGCTATGGCCGGGGCATGGCGGCTTTAGATTCCTTGATCATGCTCGGGGATTCGCGTCTGGCCGCGGAGCGCTGGCAAGGCGCGGCGCCGGCCGAGACCGACCGCGCGGCCGCGGCCCTGCAGTCTTTGCGCGACCTGCGGGCGCGCTGGACCAGCGGCGCGGTGGAACTGGCCCCGCTCTATGCCCAGACCCGCAACGGCCCGGACGGCCGCCGGCTCTGGACTATCGACGGTTGGCTGACCTCGCAGGAAGTGCGGGATCTGGCGGCAAAGGGCGTCATAAAGATGCGGGATGGCCGCATGTACCTGGAGGACAAGGGCCTGGAGATCGTGGGCGGGGTGGACGCGGCCGAGGAAGCCCGTGAACGGGCGACGGCGGCGGAATTGGCCAACCGCCGCGTATTGGAATTGCACGCGGGCTTGCGGAAGGGGGATTTCGTCCTGGTTCCGGACGCGGAATCGCCCGCGGCTTCCCGGGCCGCGCGCCCAGACGCGGCGGAGCGCGCGGTGCAGGTGCGTAGCTATGAGCAGGTATTCGGCCCCGGCGGATTGGCGGAGAAGGGCAAGGTTCTGTTCTTCGATGCGGCCCCGGGCCCGGATGGGCGGCACGGCGCGGCGCACCCCTTGGCCGCCTTAGGCCGGCCGCTGGAGCAGAGCGTGGCCTATGTGTATACCGGTCCCGGAGACCTGCCGCCCGGCCGTTATCCCACTTTGGAGAGTCTGCGCGCCGCCCAGGAGGCGGGCGATTTCGCGCGGCTGGTGGCCTCGGGCCAGGGCGCGCAGCGCATGCTGACCCGGGCCGTGGATCGCGGCGTTTCCCAATTGCGCCGGGGCTGGTTGGAAGTCAAGCTCAGCGGATTCGGTTTTGCCCGCGACGGGCAGGGCCGTGTGGCCGAGCTTTATCTGAGCCAGGACGATTTCGAGGCCGCGCATAAGGCTTTGCGCAACGCGGACCGCGACCTGCGCACGGCCGAGGCTGAGTTGGCCGCGTCCGATAAGCGCTCGGCGGCCGCGGAGTCTTACGCCCAGGCCAGTCAGGCGCAAGCGGACCGGCTGGCCCCGGAATATCAGCGGGTACAGTCCGAGGCCCGGGTCCGCTTGCTGGAAGAAGTGCAGGCCCAGACCTCGCGCCGCAGCCGCGAGACCGACTCGGCCTATGCCGCCCGCATCCAAGAGGTCCTGGCTCGGCGCATGTCGGAGGACAGCGCGTTGCGCGCGGCCAAGAGATCGTTCGATCCCGCGGCCAAGGCCGGCGTGGACGCCGCGGCTCGGCTGCGGGAGGCCCAGGCCGACGTGGTCAACAAGACCGCGGCCCGGGACGCGGCCCGCAAGCTTGCGGCGGATTCCAAGCAGTGGAGCCTGTATCGCAGCGCGGACTTAAGCCTAGGCTTGGCCTCGGATGGGCGGATCGTGAGCGTGACCGCGGGGCCGGTGTATGGCGGCTCGCGGCTCCATGAGGAACTGGGCAAGTCCGTGGCCGCGCGTACGCTTTCCGGACGGCTCTACGCCGCGGTGACCGACGGCGAAGGCCGCGTGCGCCGGGCCTTCACGGACCGGAGCGGATTGGATAAGGCCGCGCAAGGCTGGACCATGCAGACCGTCACGGTCGGCGGGGCCGCGCCTACCGGCGGGGCGGACGGACGCAGCGTGCGCTCTACTTATCGGCTCAGCCACTACGTGGATGGCACGGTCTCCGACGAGGCCGGCCGGCCCTTGCCCGTGAGCTTGAGCCGGGTTTTGATGTCCGAGCAGCGGGCCGGGGCCGCGTCCGAGGCTAGGCATGCCAAGAATTGGGCGTTTATGCCGTGGAATTGGGGCAACCTGGCGTTGGAACTGCCGCGCGGCATAGTTACGACTCCGGTGGAGCTGGTGACCGGGCGCGACCCTCGCCAACAACATTATCTGGGACGCGCGTACATGTATAAGACCGAGGGCGGCACTACCGAGCATCATGGATTCTTCCGCAAGGTGGCGGGCTTGGTCGACGTATTGGACTTGCTGCCCGACAGGGTCGAGCGTTATTATGATCCCAGCCAGTTCCCGTCCGAGGTCCGTTTGAACTCCCGGATCCGGCCGGGCGAGAGCATCTTGGATAAGCGGGCCCGCGATCCGCAGAACGGCAAGGACGTGCATTTCGGCGCGGTCTATGCCCAGCGCGTCGCGGTCCAGGCGGTGGAGGATATGGCGGCGGCCCGGGAGCGGACCTTGAGCCGGTTCTATGGCGGCGCCGAGGAAGTCCTGGTGGAGACCCGCCGGGGCCGCGCCGGCCAGTATGAGCAGTCCCGCGTGCGCGGTACGCACGGCGCCGTTGGACTGCGCGAGGCGCTGGCGGATATGTATGTGGGCCGCGATCCGGCCTCCGACGGTTCGGGCCGCGAGGTGGCGCTCTTTGCCGAGCCCGGCAATCTGGCCGTGGCCCGTGTGGAGCGCCGGGTGCGCGTGACCGCCGGGGCGGCCCAGTACGCGGATCAAGCCGAGTCTTTGAAGGGATATTCCGAGGGCCTGGCGCGGCAAGCGGGCGAGGCTAAGTCCAAGGAAGCCGGCTTGCGGGAAGGTCTGGCTAAGTCCGAATCCGAGTTCGCGGCTGCGCAGGCGCTGCGTGAAAAAATCGCGGCTGAAGAAGACGCGCTCTGGCAGAAGTTCCATGCCCTGGCTTGGCGCATCGCCGCGCAGAAGGCCTTGGAGGCCGAGATCGCGCGCTTAGAGGCTGAGGCCGCGGCCATGCGCACTGAGCTGGCCTGGTGGGGGCGATATCTTAAGCAGCTCCAGTCCGCGCTGCCGCCCGGGCCGATCCCTCCGGGGCCGGACCCGACGCCTGTGCCGCCGCCGGCCCCGAATCAGTTCTGGGCCTGGGTGTTGGCCTTGTCCGCTTCGGCCGCGCTTTTGAGCCTGTTGCTCCACTGGCTGTTGAGCAAGCGAAATATCCTTCTTCCATAATAGGGCCTACGATGCCTGGGCCTAAGGTCCTATTCCGGTGCCAAGCTTTAAGGGCATATTATGCGGCTATCGCGGCCGGAATTTTAGACGATATGTCGCAGGATGTCCACAATATCCACAGAATATGGTGCCAGGTATTAAATAGTTTAATTAAAACAGGTACTATATTTTTATAGGCCTTTTGTCTTGTTCTCCCTGCCCTGAGGACCCATTCCGTGTAGGAGCCTATGTGATACATTTAAAGCATGAGGGGCCGAGTCTGGTTTTTAGCCGCTTTTTGGGCATGGGCAGGGGTCGTGTACCCGGCCTCGGACGCATCCGCCCAATATCGGCAGAACGCGGCCAAGCCCGTGGCGCGTACCGGCATGTCTATCCCCACGTTTTCCGCGCCGCTTGAATCGGCCCATGCGCCGCGCTCTTCCCATCTCGGCTCTATAGACTTCAAAGGTACACTCTCGAATCTGCCGGCCGCGCCCGGCGTGCGCCCTTCCGCGCCGCGGCGGGTCTTGTCCGCGGCCCAGATGGCGCAGGCGCTCGGACTGCCTCAAGCCGCGGTCGGGTTCCGGCCCGACGCGCCTCCCGCTTTGCCGGCCTCGGCCGTATACCGGCCCGCGCCTTCTGCCGCGCAGCTCGGCCGGCATAGCCCGGAGCAAGCCGCCCACGGCCGTATGGCTCCCGGCGCGTAGGCGAACGAGCTGGAGGAGGG
>JBAZVY010000183.1:0-5413 GCA_041660645.1 Elusimicrobiota bacterium
AAGTTCGGGACCCATAAGCTGGGCAAGAAGGCGGCGGAGCGCGCGGCCAAGTTGGAGAAGAAGAAGGGGGGATGATCGCTTGACCGCGGCCATTGCCGCATGCGTCGTGGCCTTGGGCTTGCTGTCCGCCGCCCCCGCGGGAGCGGCGGAGGCCGAGACTCGGCTGGCCAGGGACACGCGCGCGCATCTGCGCGCCTTGGTGCGCATAGACACCAGCAATCCGCCGGGGCAGGAGCGCAAAGCCGCGGATTATATCCGGGCAGCGCTCCAAGCCGACGGCATCGCGGTGGAGCTGTATCCTTCCACCGGGCCGCGGGCGGGGGCATTCGCCCGTTTGAAAGGCACGGGCGGCAAGAAACCGATCCTGCTCGTCTGCCATACCGATACCGTGCCGGTGGATCGGGCGGAGTGGTCCGTGGATCCGTTCGCCGCGGTGGAAAAGGACGGCTATCTCTATGGCCGCGGCGCGGCCGACAACAAAGGCATGTGCGCGGCGGAAATGGCCGTACTCCAGGACCTGAAGCGTTCCGGGCTTAAGTTGGCGCGCGACGTGGTGTTTTTCGCCGCGGCGGATGAGGAGAGCGGCGAGCCGGTGCGCTATATGGACCGTCTGGTGCGCGATCGCCCGGAACTTCTGGCCTCTGAATTCGCGATCAACGAGGGCGGCGTCACCCTTTGGGACAATGGCCGGGTCATGGAGCTGCAGGTCCAGACCGCGGAAAAAGATTTTTTGGATGTGACCCTGACCGCGCGCGGCTCGGCCGGGCATCCGGCCGTATCTTCCGCCGGCAATCCGGTCGCGGCGCTGCTGCGCGCCGCCGACCGTTTGGCGGCCGTGCGGTTCTCTTCCGAATTGACGCCGCTGGTGCAGGAATTCCTGCACCAACAGCATGCCAGCGCCACGGCGCCGCTTAAAAGCGCCATATACGACGTTTTGAGCGCGGATATGGGCGTGGAATTAGACCAGGCGACGGACCGCCTGGCTGGGATCGATCCGGAATACGCGGCTATGTTGCGCGATACCTTGACCCCTACCGTGCTCGAGGCCGGGTATAAGAGCAATGTGGTGCCGGCCCGGGCTCGAGCCGTGTTCAACGCGCGGCTCATGCCGGGGCGCGATCCGGCCGTTTTTTTAGACCAGGTGCGCGAAGTGATCGCCGAGCCGGGCGTGACGGTGAGCTGCGAGGCGGGCGCTTCTTCCCACGTGCCGGCCATGCCGCTGGACAGCGAGCTGTATCGCGCGGTGGAGGAAGCGGCTTTGAAATTCGCGCCCGGCGCGCGGGTCATGCCGTTCTTGTCGCCTTGGTCCACGGATTCCCGGCAGCTGCGGGCGGCCGGGGTGCGGGCTTACGGCATAAGCCTGCCCTTGAGCCCGGACGACGGCGTGCGCGTGCACGGCAAGGACGAGCGCGTAGACCTGGCGGCTTTGGATTGGTATGCGGCCTATCTGCGCGAAGTGGTGGCGGCGGTGTCCGGAGGATGACATGAAGACCAAGAAGGATTCGCCGCAGATGCGTTTCGCGACCCAGGCGGTGCACGCTGGCTTGGGGCCGGACGCGGCCACGGGTGCGCCCATGCCTCCGGTGTACTTGGCTTCCACTTACGTGCAGGACAAGCCGGGCGGGCATCGCGAGTACGAATACGGCCGGACCGCCAATCCCACGCGCAAGGCCTTGGAGAGCGCCATCGCGGAACTCGAGGGCGGTCGGTTCGGGGCTTGTTTTGCCTCCGGCATGGCCGCGGCCTCCACCGTGCTTGAGACTTTGGACTCCGGCGACCATGTGATCTGCGGCCGGGACGTGTACGGCGGCAGCTACCGGTTGTTCAGCCGGGTGTTCGCGCGCCTGGGCTTGCGCTTCTCCTTCGTGGACGCGACCGACCTGCGCGCGCTCAAGGTAGCGGCCACCAACCGCACCCGGCTGGTCTGGATCGAGACGCCCTCCAACCCCCTGCTGCGCATTTTGGATGTGCGCGCCATCTGCGATTGGGCGCATGGCCGCAAGGCCCGGGTCGCGGTGGACAATACTTTCGCGACTCCGGCCCTGCAGCAGCCGCTGGAGCTGGGCGCGGACCTCGTGGTCCATTCCACCACCAAGTATCTGGGCGGACATTCGGACGTGGTGGGCGGGGCCGTGGTCACGGATGACCCGGAACTCCATGCTAAGATCAAATTCTTGCAGAACGCGGTGGGAGCCATCCCCGGACCCTTGGACTGCTATCTGACCTTGCGCGGCATAAAGACTCTGGCTTTGCGCATGGATAGGCATTGCGCCAATGCTCTAGCCATGGCCAAGCACCTCTTAGCCCATCCCGAGGTGGCGGCCGTGCATTATCCGGGGCTGCCCAATAACCCCAGACACGAACTAGCCCGTGCCCAGATGTCCGGATTCGGGGGCGTGGTGTCTTTCGAGCTTAAGGGCAGCGCGGACCGGGCCCAGCGCCTGGTGGCGAAGACCCGGCTTTTTGCCTTGGCTGAGAGCTTGGGCGGGGTGGAGTCCTTGATCGGCCATCCCGCTACCATGAGCCACGCTTCGGTGCCCAGCGCGGAGCGTTTGGAGGCCGGGATAACCGACAACATGATCCGGCTTTCCCTGGGCATCGAGGATCCCGAGGATCTGATCGCTGACCTGGACCGCGCCATCCAGCACAGCCTGGCCTAAAAAGTCGAGGCCGGGGTCGTCCGATGGTCTGCGTTCTAGTTGGTGGGCAGCCTCGGCGAGTATCCCGGCCTCGATATACATACGATCGAGCCGGGATTTAGTTCCACTCAGTACAGGCGGTCGGGCGTATCTCCGGGCCGGTACAGGCCTCCGTCCGCGAAGCGGAACAACAGTTCTTGTTCCGAGACCTTGAGCTTGAGCCAGGCTTCGGATTTCTTCTTGCCTGGCACCGGCCGCAGGAAAGCTTGGCTTTCGATCTGTTCCATGCGAGGCGCGTATGCGCCTTGGGAGATATTGAATATGCGTTCCGCGATGCTGGCGCGGACTTGTTCGGTTATGTCCAGGTGCCGGGTGCCGTCCAGCCGGTCTGCGGCCACGGACCAGAGCGGACGGACATTGTTCAAGGCCAGCACCGGGTTGTCTGAGAGCTTGCGTACGTAGGCTTCATCGTTTTTGGCCAGGTTCGGGAGGCTGGCGCTCAAGGCGCCTACCTGAGCCCCGGAGAATCCGAGCGTGCCGTTGAATAAAGCTATTGGTCTGCCCAGCTCCGAGTTGGTTCCCAAGGGGTCTAGGACTTCGGAAAAATTCCAAAAGCCATGCCCTTCCCGGTATCGGCCGCGCAAGGATATCTTGGCCTTACCCGGCTGGGACCGCTTCAGCAAAGCGTCCATGCCGTCCAGCATGGCGCCCAGGGTGTCCTCGTTCATCCAGGGCGCTAGAAAGAATATGTCCGGTATGCGTTGGGAGGGCGGGATGTCGTGGTAATTGGAGGCGATGAAACGGGTCGCGTACGGGTTGAATATGACCTTGTTCTTCTTCAGAGCGGGCAGCATGGTCTTGAGATTGGCCACGCGATCTTGGATATAATGGGAGGAAGCAGTGAAGTCCTTGAGGTGCTGGGCGACGATCTCCCGGTATGCGGCAAAGGGCGGGGCGGACGAGGGGGGCAAGCCTTGGATGTAGGCACGCCAGGAAGCGGCGCTAGCTGCGACTTTGGCAGTAGCTGCCGCCCCCGGGAGGCAAGGGCCAGCCCTAGGCAGAGCCAGGCGGACAGCGCTGGGCTGGATGTTTTTACGCGCATATTGATTTAACTTTTTGGGGAATCCGTCAGCTGGTCGAAAAGGTCTTCAAAATCAGCGCGGACCGCGGCCGGGCCCAAGAACGTGCGCTTGGCCCAGAGCTTGGCCAGCTGTCCGCGGGGAACCGGCTGATCCCTTAACAGGCGGGCCAGTACCGCGTTCTCCAACGCCTTGAATATGTAGTCGTCCGGCAGGTACGGGGAATAGCCCGCGTATATGACGAAGGCTTTTTGGAGCGAGGCATATTCCGGCCGGACCAGGGCTCCGGATTTTTCCGCTTCCAGCAGGGCGTCCATAAGTTGTTCCACCACCCCGGTCTTCCTGTTCCGCAAGCCCACGGTCATGGCCGATAGGACTTCCTGCTGCGTATGCTTGTCGTCCAATTGCAGGATGGGCAGCAGCGCGGCCGCGGCGCCGGGCAGATCCTTGGCCTGTACGGCCAAGGCGGCCTGCATCAGCGGAGTCAATCGTTCCAGGGGGAAATGCTCGCCTTGGCCGAGGTCCATGACCACCAGCCGGGGCAGCAGGGCGTTGAGGCCGCCGCGCCGGGCGCTGCGGTTGCCGGAGTGCGGGTCCGGCTCCAGCCATTCGTCGAAGACCAAAGAGAACATGCCTTCCTTTACGGCCAGCTTCGCTATCCGGTTCTGGCTGGGCCCGAACAGGCTGCGCCGGGGCAGGTCCGCGAATCGGATGGTGGGCACGAATTCTTCCACCATGATGTCTTCGCCTACATATAATGAGTGCGGGTTCGGCACATAGGGCCGGGGCGCGAGCAGGCGCGCGTACCAGGGCCGGCGCCGGGCCCGTTCGATCATGGCCGACTCCTTGGCGGCTTCATCCTTGAAATCCATCTCCGCCAAGACCAGTTCCTTGACCTCGTCCAGGAGTTGGTTGGCGCCGGGCATGTCCAGTACTCCGTTCTCGCGCAGAGAAGCTATCAAGCCGTCCAATATCTCGAATTCCCGCCGCGTGCGGTAGGCCGCGCCCGGAGCGCGGAGTTTTACTACCCAGGTCCGGCCGTCATCCATGACCGCTTTGTAGACCACCTTGATGGAGCCGGCTCCAAGTTCCGGGCCCATGGCCTCGATGTGTCGCACTTTGACGCTCTGTTTTTGCAGGAGGAACTGCACTTGCCGGACCAGGCGTCCGCGGGCAGCTTCGCCCAGGGATGCGTCCGTGTTTTCCACGGGCAGGGCCTCGCGGCTTATCGCGTCGAGCTCAGCGATGCTCTGGGCGGCCGTGTCCGGTCCGGTCGGAGCCTCCTCCACCGTTATCGCTGACAGGCGTTCATTTATCAGCTCGCTGGCGCGCATTTTTACCATGTCTTGGGCGCGGTCTTTGAAGCCGTTGAGTTCCGCGGCATACTCCTCGGGCAAAAGGCCTTTGTGCGTGGCCAGAACCTGCGCGATCTTGGCGCCGGTCACGCCCATGCCTTTGAGCGCCACGCGCACGATTTGCGGGCCTTTGAGTCCGGAGCTTATATTCTCCACTGCGGCCAAATCGGATATGAGCTTGGACTTTTCATCATAGTTCAGGGCGCGGAAGTAGGCTTGGAGCGTGCTGGCCAAGAACGGAGGCAGGTCGCGTCCCTCTATTACCAGGCGGGTGTATAGCCGCTCCACTTCTTGCGGCGAGTTCTTCAGGGAACCTGGTTCTGGATCGTAGAATAAGGAG
>JBAZVY010000184.1:0-5408 GCA_041660645.1 Elusimicrobiota bacterium
GGGCGGTGTCCAGATGATGATAGGCTGGGCGGCGGCGTTCTGGCTGGCCGCGGCCGGCCCGGTCGCGGCCCAGGACTTGGGCTGGGGAACGGTGTCTCCCAGCCTATTGTCGCCGGACCGGCAAGATCAGGGCGAGCGCGCGTCTGAGCCTTTGGCGCAGGCTCTGGACTTGGCCTTGGGCGCCACGGTCTGGGCGCAGGTGCGGATATCCACGGCCGGTCCGGCCGCGGACCTTTCCCGCCTGGTGCGGAGCGGATTCTATAAGCTGGAACTCATCCAGCTCGTGTTGATGAGCGCCGAGACGGGCAAGCCTTTGCAGAAGACGGTGGAAAAACGGCGCAAGGGCGCCGGGCTCGGCGCCATAGCCAAGGATTATGGTTTGGATTACGACCGCATCTACGAGGCGGCCCTGGCCGTGCAGGAGACGGTGGATCGCGAATACCTGCCGCGCTTTCCGGAACGCGCGGGCCTGAAAGGGAGGCCGTCATGGAAAGAGTCCGACTGAGCCTGCTGCTGTTGCTGCTGCTGGCCGCCGCCCCGGGCCCCGGGGCGGCGGGCCAGGGCTTGCGCGCGGACGTGCGCTTCGCGTCCGGCCGCGGCATATCGGCGGACGTGGCCGATACCCCCGCCGGCCGGCAGCGGGGCTTGATGTTCCGCAAGACCTTGGCCCCGGATTATGGGATGCTTTTCGTGTTCCCTTTCGAGGCGGATATGAGTTTCTGGATGAAGAACACCTGGGTCAGCCTGGACATAGTATTCATCGGCCGGGACAAGCGCATCACCCGCGTCCATGAACGCGTGCGGCCCTCTACCGATAAGACCACGGACGAGGCGGTGGCCCGGGTCCACGGCCTGGCCCAGTACGTGCTGGAGCTCCCGGCCGGCGCGGCGCGGCGCTATAAGCTCCGGGCCGGCCAAGGCGTGGAATTCTCGGCTCGGATACCGGAGCGATGATATGACGGAAAGCGAAGAGCGTTTGGAGTGGTTCGGCGGACCCGTGGATGGCGTGGTGTTCGCCCTCATCATGGTCGTGGCCGCGTTCTTGGGCCGGGAGAACCCGAGATTCGTATATCCAGAAGTTCTGTTCTGCTTCCTGGGCCTGCTGGCTTTTAATTTCATCAACTTCTCGGTCCTGTCCCGCGTGCTCAGCGAACAGCGGCGCAGCATGGCCGCGGTCGCTTCTAATATATTTTTCTTGAGCCTGGTGGTGTATTTTTCCGGAGGCGCGCAGTCTTATTTCTGGGTCCTTTATCTTCTGCCCGTGTTCAATGCCTGCCTGGTCCTGCAGTCCCGCGGGGTCTGGGCCGCCACCTTGTCGGTGGTGGCGCTGCTTTTGTTCTTCCATGCCGACGCTTTCCTGCGCCACCGGGGAGCCGAGGCGTTGGAGCCCTTGATCAAGGTCGCCATAATCGCGGCTTCCGCGGTCGTGGTCATGCGGGTGGCCGGCCGGGAGCGCGAGGCGCGGATGCGGCTGGAGCAAGAGCAGCAGCGCATCGCGCGGGAGCGGGCCCAGACCCGGGAACAGATCCAGCGCATGGACCGTCTGGCCATCATGGGCACGTTGACCGCGGGCGTGGCCCACGAACTCAATACCCCCTTGGCCGCGATCCTGGGCTATACCCAGTTGGTGGATCTGGATTCCGAATCGGCGCGGACCGACGCCAAGAAGATGTTCGGACGCATAGAGGACAGCGTCCGGCGCTGCAAGCAGATCATCCAGGACATGCTCGCCTTCTCCCGCCAGAAGAAAGGCCAGCGCAAGATGTGCGACGTCAACGCCTTGGTCCGGGAGTGCGTGGATATCAAGGAGCACGATTGGCTGATGGACCGCATCCAGACCGATTATGAGCTGTCTCCGGATCTGCCGGCCACCTTGCTCTCCGGGCCGGAATTCCAGCAGGTCATATTCAATCTGCTCACCAACGCCCATCAGGCCATCCGCGCCTCCGGGCGCAAGGACGGGCGCATCCGGCTGCGCACGCGTTATTCCCAGGGCTGGATCCTGGTCTCCGTGCAGGACAATGGGCCCGGCGTGCCGGTCGGGATCTCGGATCGGATCTGGGAGGCGTTCTTCACCACCAAGTCCGAGGGCGAGGGCACGGGTTTGGGGCTGGCCATCTGCCGGCAGATCGTGGAAGCCCAGGGCGGCGCGCTGGTCTTGGAGGCGCCGGGTGACGGCGGAGCTTCTTTCCTCATCCGTCTGCCCATCGTGGCGCAAGAGGCTGCGGCCAAGCCGCGGCCGGCCGCCAGCCCGCGCCGCAAGCCGGTGGACAAGATATTCGTGGCGGACGACGATCCGCAGGTCCTGGACCTGGTGGGGCGGCTATTGGCGCCGTATGGATTGCCGCTGCGATCCTGCGCGGACTTCGACAGCGTGTTGGGCCAACTGCTGAGGGAGACTCCGCGCCTGCTGATCTGTGACCTGCACATGCCCGGGATCGGAGCTTTCGAGTTCTTCCTGCGCCTGGAACGGGATGGATTCCTGGACGAGATGCCGATCATGGTCATATCCGGCACTCCCCCGGGACCTAACGTGGAGGCTTTCATCCGGGAGCGCGGGCTGGCTTACCTTAATAAGCCTTTCGAGACCGAGGCTTTCCGGGCGGCGATGGATAAGCTGCTGGCGGCTACGGGCTATCCGTCGAAGCGATAGCCGAAGCCGCGGATGGCCACTATCCGGTTGGCGGTCGGGCCGAGCTTGTCGCGCAGATGGGACAGGGTGACGTCTACGACCTTGGTGCTCAATTCCAATCCTTGTTCATAGCCCCATACGTGCTGCAATAGGAAGTCGCGCGTGAGCACGCGATTGCGGCGATGGATGAGGAACCAGAGCAGGTCGAATTCCTTGGCGCTGAGCGGGAGTTCCTTGTTCTTAAGGAATACCTTGCGGGAGTTCCGGTCCAGCTTGAGTTCCCCGGCTTCCTGGGTCGCGGGCTCTTCCAGCGTCCCCACCCGCCGCAGCAGGGTCTCCATCCGGGCTATGAGTTCCTCGGTATTGAAGGGTTTGGCGATGTAATCGTCGGCGCCGCCGCGCAGTCCGGCCACCTTATCCGTGACCGTGTTCTGGGCCGTGAGTATGAGTATCGGGAGCTTGGCCGAGCGGGGCGCCTCGCGCAGCTGCTTGAGCAGGTCTAGGCCTTCGCCGTCGGGCAGGGTCCGGTCCAGGATGAGGATATCGGGCAGGACCCGTTCCAGGCTCTTGCGGGCCTTGCCTAAGGTATCCACGACTTGGACCTCGTAGCCCTCTTCCTTGAGGATCTCTTGGATGAGCTCGGATGTGGCCGGCTGGTCTTCAACGACCAGTATCTGGGCTTTCATGTGGGCTGATTATAGCACAATCACAAAGGGATGTTGCCGCGGTTGGGATGCTCGCCCGGGATCCGCTTGTCGCGCAGCAGGCGCAGGGCGCGGATGACCTTATAGCGCAGTTGGTTGGGTTCGATGACCTCGTCTATGGAACCCGTGGACGCGGTCTGATAGGGCGATGCGAACTTGGCCGCGTATTCGGCGGCGAGCTGGGCCCGCAGGGCGGCCTGCGCTTCGGGGTCCTTGGCCGCGGCCAGTTCCCGGGAATAGAGTATCTCGATGGCTCCGGCCGGGCCCATGACCGCGATCTCGGCGCTGGGCGAGGAGAAGTTGAAGTCCCCGCCCAGGCGTTTGGAGCTCATGGCGATGTAAGCCCCCCCGTAAGCCTTGCGGATGATGACCGTGACCTTGGGCACGGTGGCCTCGCAGTAAGCGTGCAAAAGCTTGGCCCCGTGCCGGATTATGCCTCCGTGCTCCTGCTGCAGGCCCGGCCAATAGCCCGGCACGTCTACCAAGGTCACGATCGGGATGTTGAAGGCGTTGAGGGTTCGGATGAACCGGGCGGCCTTGTCCGCGGCGTCTATGGTGATGGCCCCGGCCAAGTGCGCCGGGTTGTTGGCCACTACGCCTACGACCTCGCCGCCCATGCGCATGAATCCGACCGTGATGTTCTTGGCGAAGTCGGCGTGGACTTCGAAGAATTTGTGCTCGTCGGCCACTTGCCAGATTATGTGGTGGATGCGATAGGGTTTGCGCGGGTCGACTTCGCATATCCGGTCCAATACGGGCACGGCCCGGCGCACCGGGTCGGGGTTGGCCACGCGCAGGGGCCGTTCCCAGCGGTTCTGGGGCAGGAAGCAGAGCAGCTCGCGTACCTGCCGGAAGCAGTCGGGTTCGGATTGGGCCACGAAATGGCAGACCCCGGATTTCGTGGCGTGGGCGGCGCAGCCGCCCAGTCTTCCCCGGTCGCGGCTTTGACCACGTCCGGTCCGGTCACGAACATATGGCTGATGCCTTCGACCATGAATATGAAATCGGTGAGGGCCGGGGAGTAGACCGCGCCTCCGGCGCAGGGGCCCAGGATCACGGATATCTGGGGTATCACCCCGGAACATCGCACGTTGCGGGAGAATATCTCGCCGTAGCCGTCCAGGGAATCCACGCCTTCTTGGATGCGGGCTCCGCCCGAGTCGAGCAGCCCGATCAGGGGCACTCGGTTGTTGTAGGCCAAGTCCATGACCTTGCAGATCTTCATGGCGTGGGCGTGTCCGAGGGAGCCGCCCAATACGGTGAAATCCTGGGAGAATACGCAGACTTCGCGTCCGTTGATCGTGCCGAAGCCGGTGACCACTCCGTCTCCAGCCGGATTCTTGTCCTGCAATCCGAAATCGGTGGCTTGAGTAGTTACCAGCAGGTCCGTCTCTTGGAAGCTGCCCTCGTCGAGCAGGTAGCTGATGCGCTCCCGCGCCGTGAACTTGCCTTTGTTCTTCTGCGCCTGGATGCGGGCCGGGCCGCCGCCCTGCATGGCCGCGGCCACGGCCATGCGCAGTCGGGCGATGCTCGCGGCGGCGGGGCGTTCCTTTTTTGGGCTCTCCGGCGCCTGGGCCTTGGCGGCAGCCTTCATGGCTCTCCTGTATAAGCCAGGGCGAATACGGAGCCGGGGCGGTCGCTCAGGGTCAGTTCGATGTCGGGCCGGCCGAGCTCTTCCCAGCGCGCCAGGGCGCGTCCGTACAGGCGCAGATGGGGCCGGATCTGCAGGTCCAGGGGCGGGCAGTTCAGGCCTAGGCCCAGGAGCTTGGACACGGCTTCTTTGGCCGCCCAGAGCCGGGTGATGTCCTCGTCGCGGTCCGTTTCTGAGATCGGTTCTCCCGGGCGGGCGAACATCTTTTCGAGCCCGGGCTCGCGGGGCGCCGTGGCTTCCCAGTCTATGCCCACGCGCCGGCCGCCGCGGCCGAGCGCGCACACGGCGCCTAGGGCGCAATGGCTGATGGATAGGTGCGGGGTATAGGGAAGAGAGCACGAGGGCGCGCCTTGCGGGTCGTTGGCTATGGGCAGAAGCGCGGGATCCGGGTTCTGGCCAGGGATATCTTGGAAGTGGCGGA
>JBAZVY010000185.1:0-4784 GCA_041660645.1 Elusimicrobiota bacterium
CCCCCGCTATCGAAGCAGCGCTTCGCCCAGGCCGTCAAAGCCCTGGAAGAATATTACCGGACGTCGCCGCTGGATTTCCGCTCCGTGCCTTACGCCGTGCTGGGGTGGAACCTGCAGGGCCTCGACTCCGACCCTCGGCCCGGACGCTTCCAGCGCCTTTTAGATTACCAGCTGGAAGATATGGGGCGCTTCGCGGAACGGTTCAAAAATCGGCCGATGTCCATATATATACTCGGCCACCGGGACCGCGTAGGCATAGACGGGCTCAAGCTGTTGGGCGCCTGGGAAGAAAAGACCCTGGACCAGCTCTTCCCTTATTGATGGCTGTCCAGGTCCTTGATCAGTTCGAGCAAGGCCGGATCCTCCGGGAACGCCCCCAGCCCGTCCTGCGCGAAAGCCCGCGCCTCGTCGGCTTTGCCCAGGCTGGCCCAAGCCCGCGCCCCATTGATGCGGAAAGACCGTTCTTCCGGGTATTTGGCCGCGGCCTCCCGGCAGAACTCCGCGCACTCCAAGAATCTCCCGGTCTTGCCGTATATGGCGGCCCGGCACACCCAAGCGAAAGCCTCGTTGTCCTTGCGCGCCAGCCATTCGCATAGGGCCTCGGCCTCTCCATACATCTCGAATCCGATCATGGAGCGCAAGATATCTTCCACATAGCGCCCCGCATCTCCTCCGCGGGTCTGCAGATAGCGCAAGACCTGCAGGAAATGCCGGCACGCCATCCAGACCACGCCATGGGCGCCCAGATCCAGGCGCACGAGCTTGCGCATATCCTCGGCGCCAAAGCGCCCCGCCGCCGGAAGGCACAACAATTTCCCCTCGGACTTCGCGTCCAGCGGGATGCGGCCATAAGCTATGCGGCTGCCCTCGGGGATGGCCAGCCGGGCCACGGGCAATTCATAGCGCTCCGGGATATCCGCCGGTATGCGGCCCGCGCCCAGCATCCGGACCACGGACCAAGGGACAGGCAAAGACGTGTTCCGGTCCATATAAAGACGGATGCCCGCGAAATAATGCACCGACTGCATGAGCCGGAACACCTCGCCGGCCTTATGCTCCATCCAGAGGAAATCCTTGCCCTTGGGCGGGACCAGATGCCGGGTATTTACGAATTCGCCCACGGTATCCCGAGCCGGGAACACCGGCACCCACACCCCGCCCAGTTCCTCGTCCCGGTCCGCCCAGATGGCGAAATCCTGGGGCTGGCTGGTGACCCGGACCTCTTCTTGCTCCTGCAGCGGAGAATCCACGCACAGCATGAAGGTCTGGGAGCGCAGCAATTCTTTATAGAGCGCGGTCCGGGAATGTCTAGGATGATCGGACGCCTGCTGGATAAAATACTCTAAAGTCTCTACCACGCCCCCAGGTTATCCCCGATATTAAAAGTTGTCAAGCCCTGGTATTTTCTATACACTCAATCCATGGCCTCCCCGTTCCGCCGGCTCTATGCCCGCTACAACTGCGATGTCCCGGTGTTCATCCTGTCTTTCGTCACCGAGACCAAGATCGCGGAAGGCCGCTTCGTGAACCTGAGCGTGGGCGGAGCGCTCATAGACTGCGCCCAGCCGCTGGAGAAGCACACCGCCTATCTGTTCGAGCTTTCCTGGAAGGATTCCCGGCTCGCCCTATCGGGACGAATAGCTTGGAACGCGCCCCGCGACCCTCGCAATCCCAAGCTTTTGCGCTATGGGGTGCAGTTCAACCTGACCTCGCAGCAAGAAGATGCCCTGCGCATATTGGTGGACAAACTGCGCCAAGAAACGGATCGCCCGCAGGCCGGCGGATTTTTGCGCCGTTACTGGAATCGCTGATCCCGGCCGGGGACGGCATATCCGAGTCGGATGCCGTTTTTAATCGCCGGCATGGTTTCCATGTGCCTTATTAAATCAGAATTGTTAGAATCTAGCCATCTTAGGAGGACTCATGGCCAACACCGCTACTAAAGAAAACACGGTCTCTTATAAGGAACTCGGCTTCGTCAACACGCGCGAGATGTTCAAAGACGCGATGAAAAACGGCTATGCCGTGCCCGCCTACAATTTCAACAATATGGAGCAGCTCCAAGCCATCATCACGGCCTGCGTGCAGAGCCGTTCCCCGGTGATCCTACAGGTATCCAAGGGCGCGCGCGACTACGCCAACGCCACTTTACTGCGCTGGATGGGCCGCGGCGCGGTGGAGATGATGAAGGAACTGGGCCGGCCCGTGCCCGTGGCCCTGCACTTAGACCATGGCGACACCTTCGAGCTCTGCAAGTCCTGCATCGATTCCGGCTTCTCCTCGGTCATGATCGACGCCTCCTCCAAGCCCTTCGCCGAGAATGTGGCCCTGACCAAAAAAGTCGTGGAATACGCCCACCCCCGGGACGTGACCGTGGAAGGCGAACTGGGCGTGCTGGCCGGCATCGAGGACGAGGTTTCGGCCGAGAAGTCCCACTACACCGACCCCAAGGACGTGGAGAATTTCGTCAAGCAGACCGGCGTGGATTCCTTGGCCATCTCCATCGGCACCAGCCACGGGGCCTATAAATTCAAGCTCAAGCCCGGCGAATCCGTGCCCCCCCTGCGCTTCGACATCCTGGAAGCCTGCGAAAAGCGCATCCCGGGCTTCCCCATCGTGCTGCACGGCTCTTCCTCGGTCCCCCCCGAAGCCATAGCCCTGATCAACAAGTACGGCGGCAAGATGGAAGGCACGGCAGGCATACCGGAAGATCAGCTGCGCAAGGCCGCTAAGTCCGCGGTGTGCAAGATCAACATCGACTCGGACGGCCGCTTGGTAATGACTGCCGCGATCCGCAAGGTATTCTCGGAAAAGCCCGGCGAGTTCGACCCCCGCAAATACCTGGGCCCGGCCCGCGAAGCCTTGATCAAGATGTACCAGGACAAGAACGAGAAGGTCCTGGGCTCGGCCGGACGCTGCTGAAGTCCCCGATCCGATAAGAAGCCAGGCCAGAACAATCTGGCCTGGCTTCTATTTTAACGGCCTATAGACCTAGGCCTCCCGGCCCCTATCGCCTAGGCCGAATAACTCCCGGCAATTACCCCACAAGGCTCATAGCCTCCGGACCCGTCCCTGCTAGAATGGGCGTAGTCTCAAAGTGGGACTTGGAGGAATACTAGCATGTCAAAGAAGCTGCCCTTATCAGTAGTCTCGGCCGCCATCCTCATGGCCAGCCTCGGACATCTCAGTTTTACCGCAGCCGCCAATATGGCAAGCCGCGGGACGATCCCCGGAGTTTCCATGATCCCGACCGTCGGGACCGGGCTGCACCGCCCTACCCCGGGCGCAGCCTCCTTAAATGGGGCCCGCCTGACGCCCCGCTTGACCGTGCCGAGCTTGCAGGCCGCGCCCAGCCTCATCACCCCCGCGCCCATAGCCGCTCCGGCTGAGATCCAGGCTCAAGCCTTGCCGTTAGCAGCTCAGGCCATGCCGGCCATGGCCGAGGCCGCACCCCTGGCTGCGATCACAGCCCAGGGCGCCAAGATCGATATCGCAGAGAAGAGCGCGGCGCTCAACGGGCTATTCGACAACGCCCAGGCCGTCGGCCCCCAGAACAGCGAAGTGCGCGCCCCGGCCCAGGTCGAGCGTTCCCGCCCGGCCCCCAGCACGAAGTTCAAGAGCGCCAAGCAGGTCGCCCCCGCCATAGCCAAGATCAAAGAGTTGTTCTCCGGAGTCCGCATGTGGGGTTACGGCGATTTCAAACCCAAGGCCGGTCCCTTGGAGAATCTGCGCTCGGTCCACGTCTCGCCCACCGGCAAGCCGCAGGCCGACCGGGTGACGATATCCATCGGCTACAACTGGGGGGTCTCGGACAGTTGGACCAACTTATACGTGACCCTGATCGGCGGGGACAAACCCGCGCTCCTGGTCCAAGAGAATATCGATGAGGTCCCGTTCGAGCCCGGCGCCAAGATGCCCAAGACCGGCATCATCAAGAACGCCGAACTCTCCGTGAAAAAGGCTGCCGTCACCCTGCGCGTGACGCAGGACGACGGCAGCAAAAAGTCCTATATCATCCAACTCCGGCCGGACGGCAACGTGTGGTTCAAGGAGATCGACGCTTCCGGCACCGTGCACATCATACTCCTTAAGAAATAACGCATACGATACGACAGAAGCCCGGCCAGATTCCTCTGGCCGGGCTTCTGATTTATAAAATATGCCGGCTACTCCCCTTTGAGCTCCCGGATCTCCTGCCTGAGCTTCTCCAATTCTTGCCGGTAGCCCTCCGCGTCGCCGTAATCCACGAAATGATGATACCGGGCATGCGCCGACGTGACCGCCCGAGAATGCTTTATCGGACAAAAATACTGTTCGGTCCGAGAACCGACCTCCCGCACATAAGCCGCCACGCCGTTGGCATAGGAACAATAGGCGCAGCCGATCTTTTCGATCAGGTTGAGATATCCCAGCCGCCCCCGGTCGTAGTGGAAATACCTTGAGCGCGGGACCTTGCGCATGCCGTAGGCCGGGAAACAGACCGCCTGATACAGCCCTAGCCCCAGATCCAGGAGCGCCAGCGGGATGATGAGCGAATATATCACCGGCGACACCAGGACGCTGGCCACCCCCGAGTCCCGCAAGTAGCGCGCCAGGCCCGCCTATCTCCCGCAGAGTCCGGCTTTCAGTAAGCGCTTTCCACCAGGCAATGGCACTTGGTGCCTTCGTCGATATGCTTGCCGAACTCCAGGTCTTGCAAGATGTGGGAGAAGCTCTTAGTGACCCCGCCGGACAGACCGTAGATCACGACCTGGCTGTTGCCCACTACCATCTCCTGATTGCGC
>JBAZVY010000185.1:4794-5389 GCA_041660645.1 Elusimicrobiota bacterium
GACGCGGATGGAAACGGCGTTATAGCCTCGAGGTGAGCGGTTGCAGATATCGCCCTTGAGCTGGACTCGCTGGCCCGATCCGCCATCGGTTTTTTTTACGCTCACGCGGTAGAAATCAAAATTAGGCATAGTCCTGCACCCCCAGCCTCGCCATTCTATGATATTTTCTTTCTGTCCGAATAAAAAACCCGATCAGGCCAGACGCATGTGCCGGCCGGTCCGGCCGTTATGCAC
This sequence comes from Elusimicrobiota bacterium, assembly GCA_041660645.1. Lineage (GTDB taxonomy): Bacteria > Elusimicrobiota > Elusimicrobia > UBA1565 > UBA9628 > UBA9628. The sequence continues at coordinate 5,029 of JBAZVY010000185.1, forward strand.
GGCCAGGACCTCGGCCAACACCGATATGGCGATGGCGCCCGGAGACTTGCCTCCGCAATCCAGTCCGATGGGCGCGAACACCCGCTTATCCTTCTCCGGATGCAGGCCCTTGCGGTTCAAGGCCCGGAAAGCCGAAGGCACCTTGCTGCGACTGCCGATCATGCCGATGTAAGCCGCACGAGTCTTAAGCGCGGCGGCCAGGCACTCATGGTCCAAGGCATGGCCGCGGGTCACGATGATCACATAGGTCTTGGCATCCACGTCCGCGCTCTTGACCGCGCGGTCCGGCCGTTCCACCAATATCCGGGAAGCCTGCGGGAAGCGCTCCCGGTTGGCGAACTCCTCGCGCTCGTCGGCCACG
>JBAZVY010000186.1:0-664 GCA_041660645.1 Elusimicrobiota bacterium
GGGACAATCCGAGCAAGGTGAAGTGGTGGAAGAACCTTCTGCCCCATGAAAAAGATCAGGAAATGGAGCGTTATAAGGCGGGTCGAGCGGCCCACCTGCTGGGTTTGTTGATGGAACTCTATGGGGCTTATGCCCAGACCCAGGACCCAGCTCTGGGATTGATATTGGACAATTATCCTGAGCCCACGCGCTCGCGCGACAACCTGCTCGAACGCTTGATGCGCGCCCGGCGCTTGTCGCCCGGCAGCCTGTCTTTCCTGGAATCCAACAAGAGCTATCGGCAGCCCAATCCTTTGCGCATGGTGGAAAAGCAGTTCTTGGACCAAGCCGTGCTCCAGCTTAAGAAGTTCTCTCCGGCCGAGCGCGTGGACATCCTCTTATACGCGGCGGACATCGAACCCCTGAGCCCGGAAAAAGAAAGGCTCTACAATCGCCGCGTCCTGAGCGGGGAGCGCAAAAAGCTGGCGCTGGACAAGGCCGCTATCCGCGACGTCTTCCAGCTCAAGAGCTACATGAGCCTGCTGCATCCCAAGGACCGAAGCCTGCTCATGCGTTCCTTGTTCTACGGAGAGACCTCCTTGCACCAGGCTCCGGAACAGGTCCAGCGCCTTTACGAGCGGATAGTCATAGAGGGCCGCAATCTGCCGCCTTTCGTGGAGAAGGG
>JBAZVY010000186.1:674-5378 GCA_041660645.1 Elusimicrobiota bacterium
GTGTTCCGGGCCTATTTCCGCATCCTTAGCGATGACGAGAAGGCCAAGCTGCTCTCCGACCTGGCCGGGCTGGAGGATGTGCGCGCCGGACTGACTGGGCCGGAGATCGTCAAGACCGCGCTCAAGGGCTTGGGCGTGACCGGAGCCAAGGTGGCCCAGGTCCTGGCCACGCATAAAGGCCTGGTGCCGGAAGAGTATGCCCGTCCGCTGGAGAGCTTCAAGGACCGGGCCCAGGATTTCGACAAGATGCGGGCCTTCAGCGTGATCTCCGAGCGCATGGCTCGGCTATCCGGCCTGACCGCGCCGGCTGATACCGCGGCCATGCCTTCGAGCGGCGAGATGTCGGCTTGGGCGCGCGAGGCCCTGCCTAAGGAGTCCGAGGTGGAGCGCCGCCGCATGGTGCGGCAGGTGGAATATCTGCTCAAGGATCAGGGCCGCAAGATGCGCTGGATGGAGCTGCTGGGCCGGGAATTGGGTTCCGGCTCCATCAAGGTGGTGTACAAGATCGGCTTGGACGACGGCCGGATCTGGGTGGCCAAGCTCCGGGCCCCGGGCGCGGCTTACCGCACCGGGCGCGAGTTCGAGATATTGGACGGGCTGATCACCGAGCTGCAGGCCGAGGGCGACCTCAAGACCCCGGGCGCGGCCCAGCTCTTGGAAGAGGTCAAGTCCCTGGTCAACGCCGAGATGGATTTCCGCGACGAGTCCGGCAAGCAGAAGGCTATGACCGCGCGCGGCGCGCAGCGGCCTTGGTACGCGGCCCTGATCGCGGGCCTGCGGCCGCGCATCGCCCGGCCCCATCCCGTGTATGTGGGCGAGGATCTGATGATCGAGGAGTATATGGACACGACTCGGTTCACCGACTTGCCGGTCTGGTCGCCCGTGGGCCCGAGCCAGCGCTCCATAGCCCGCCAGGCGGTGCAGGAAGGCATGCTGGACCTTATCTTGGACGGCCGGCTGGAGCCGGACCCCCATACCGGCAACCGCCATGCCAGCCATTCCTGGTTCGACCGTTTGCGCAGCCGGCTGGTGGTCATGGACGTGGGCCAGGAAGTGGGCTTGCCTATAGACGTGGTCAAGCCGTTGCTTAAGGCCGGCGTGGCCTTGGAAGCCGGCGACGTGCCGGGCGCGGCGCGCATGATCCTTTCCATCGTGCAGGTGCCGGATACGCAGTCAGCTGAGGTCGTGGAGAAGGCCGTGATCGGGGTCTTGCAGAGCCAGTCCCAGTCTGGCATCGTGGAACGGCTGGTGGCGGCGCTGTTGGAGGCGGAGAAGAACGATGCCTTGGTCAAGCCCCAGTACGCGGCTTTGGAAAAGGCTTTCCTGATCTATACCGGCTATGACCACCGTCTGCCCAAGGACTATATATACAAGTCCATCGAGCGGGCCGTGGCCGTGCGGGTGCTGCGCGACCGTCCGGTCTCGGTCTGGACCCTGCTCAAGCTCCAAGTCAAGCGGCTCCTGTTGGGCGCCGCATCCGTGCGCGCTGAGCTCGACGGGGTCATAGACAAGCTGTAAGCGTCTCGCCTGGAATTTTTAAACTCGCGACGAGGGTTTTGTCGCATCCCCGCCTTTGCCCCCGTGCCTGACCCCGACTGTGCCCGGACACAGTAGCGTGGCCACTCCCGTTGGTCCGGGAACTTATCCCGGCCTGGCTCGTATGGGTATAGGCGCCATCATCCTTGATCCCTGGCGCTATAAAGGTATAACTGTTATACTATCTATGGAACACTTTCAGGCGGGGGGATGCGATAAGGATCATCAGTTGCCACCGCGCTGACCGGAGATTAGAGAGGAAATATGAAGCCCACGTCCAAGGCCAAAAAGAGGCCTAAAATGATAACGGCCGAAGAGTTGGACCGGAAATTTGAGAATTACGAGGATATAACCGAATATCTGGACTGGGAGCACGCGGTCGTGGTTCGGCGGGTGAACGTGGATTTCCCGGATTGGATGATCAAGATGCTCGATAAGGAAGCGCTCAAGATGAACGTGTCCCGGCAAGCCATCATCAAGATGTGGATCCGCGAGCGGCTCGACCCGCATCACCGCATGACCCGGTAGTCGTTCCTGCCTCTAGCCGGGAACTTTTTCAACCCCCATTCGTATGTCTAGTAATGGGGCTGGCCATTTTTCTAATCCCATATATTAATATGGAAAAAAAACCATATAGCTGGTATACTATGGGAGGTTAGGGTGCGTTTTGAATGGGATGAACGCAAGGACTGCGAGAACCAAGCCAAGCATGGGGTGGCCTTCGCGGCCGCCCAACATGCATTCTGCGATCCCCAGCGCATCATCGCCGAGGACTTGTGGCATAGCCAGCATGAGCCCAGGTTTTATTGCTTCGGGCGGGTGGGGGGAGGGATTTTGACCGTGCGTTTTGTTCGACGGCATGGCCATATAAGGATCATCGGAGCCGGATACTGGCGTAAAGGCAGGGCGATATATGAAGAAGAGAATCAAATACACGGATGAGCCGCTGGGAAGGCTTCGAGTGGTGAGGGATTTTTTGCCTCCGCCGGAAGAGCTGGCTTTCAAAGAGGCGAGCGTCAAGGTGACCATGACCTTGAGCCGGTCCAGCGTGGATTTCTTCAAGAAAGCGGCGCGGAAATATCATATCCCCTACCAACGGATGATCCGGACCCTGATTAGTTCTTATACCGCCCGCTATCCGGCGCCTTGAGTCCGGTTCGGCCCCTTATTAATCCATCCTGTCGCTAACCGGGAACTTATCCCGCCGTTGATCGTATGTGTAGGTATGGGACGTCATATCGGGCCGGAGATCGTGGAGCGCCGTATCCTGCTGTTAAGTGGCCTGCGAGTCATGTTGGACGCGGATCTGGCCGATATATTCGGGGTTTCGACTAAAAGGTTGAATGAACAGGTAAAAAGGAACCGGCAGCGCTTCCCGGGCGATTTCATGCTCCGCTTGACCTCCGAGGAGAAATCCGAGGTGGTCGCAAAATGCGACCACCTCCGACGTTTGAAATTCTCTTCTAACCTGCCGACAGCTTTTACCGAGCATGGGGCAGTCATGCTGGCCTGCGTTTTGAACAGTCCCATAGCGGTAAACGCCAGCATCCATGTGGTCCGGGCTTTCATCCGCTTGAGGGAGATGTTGTCCGCCAATAAGGATCTGGCCCGACGCCTGGATGCATTGGAGAAGAAATATGACTCCCAGTTCCAGACCGTTTTCGAAGCGGTCCGCGGATTGATGGAGCCGCCTGAAGATTTACCGCGCCGGATCGGGTTTCATCCATAAGGCGGGGGTGGGCGAATGGATATAGTGCGGATAAGACCGGGCGAGCCGGGCCGTTTGATCGTGCTCTTTCCTTATTCCCCAGAGCGCGTGGCCAAGATCAAGACCGTAGCCGGCCGGCAGTGGCAATCCGAGCGTAAATATTGGACCGTGCCGCATGATGACAAGACTCTGGCCCTGCTGAGATCGCTCTTTTCCGGGGACCAAGTAGAGCTGGCTTTACGTCCGGTTTCGGGGGCTCCTGGCCGGCTAATGTCGCTTGCGCCGATCCTGGACCGGCTGCGCCAAGCCGTGCGCGCGCGGCATTACAGCCCCAGCACTGAGCATACCTATGCGTCCTGGGCTGAGCGGTTCTTGGGGCAAGCCGGGGGCAAGGATATCGAGTCCTTGGGTGAGGTCGATATCGCGCGCTATCTTTCCAGCTTGGCTAGCGACTGCAACGTGGCGGCCGCGACCCAGAATCAGGCGCTTAACGCCCTGCTTTTCCTATTTAAGGAGGTCCTGGGCAAGGATATAGGGCTAGTCAACGGCGTGGTGCGGGCCAAGCGGCCGCCGCGTCTGCCCGTGGTTCTTAGCCGCGATGAGGTGCGCTCCGTGCTGGGGCTTATGAGCGGTACGCCTAGGCTGATGGCCACGTTGCTATACGGGACTGGACTGCGGCTTATGGAATGCTGCTCTTTGCGGGTCAAGGACTTGGATTTTTCCCAGAACCAGATCGTGGTGCGCTCCGGTAAGGGCGATAAGGACCGCTATACCATGCTGCCGACCGGTTTGCAGGAGCCTTTGCGCAAGCATCTGGCCGCGGTCAAACGCCAGCATGAGGAGGATCTGGCCCAGGGCCTGGGCCGGGTGGCGCTGCCCAATGCCTTGGACCGTAAGTACCCGAACGCGCCCCAGGAGTGGGGCTGGCAATGGGTGTTTCCGGCCACTACTCATTATGTGGATGATAAGACCGGCCAGCGGCGCCGGCATCACCTTCACGAATCGGTCCTGCAAAAGGCGTTCCGGGATGCGCGGCTTCGCTCCGGCATAGCCAAGCCCGCGACCTGCCATACCTTGCGGCATTCCTTTGCCACGCATCTGCTGGAGGACGGCTATGACATCCGGACCGTGCAGGAGCTGTTGGGGCACGCTAATGTGAGCACTACCATGGTGTATACGCATGTGCTTAATCGGGGCGGGCGGGGGGTGCTTAGTCCGGCGGATAAGCTGGGTTTGTAGGGGGCTTGGGCATGAAAGGCCGACCGGCTGCGCGGCCTTTGCTTGGGGTAGAAATTGGAGGGTGGGGTTAAATGCAGGGGGGATAAAGACTATTTGGTTTACAACTATTACATTATGCTATAAAGTATAGACGGCAGATATATAGTTGAACGAAGCCGCTTCGCGGCAGCCACGCAAATCCTCCGTTCCCCGTCCATTATCAGCCGTTTAACGGTCATCTT
>JBAZVY010000187.1:0-5359 GCA_041660645.1 Elusimicrobiota bacterium
AGCTCACCCGCCGCTGCCGCAGTACGAAGTCAGCGAAAGCCAAGGCGTCGGCCACGGCCGGGGCCTTGCCTTCCGGTTTGATGCCGGGGGCATAGATCAGGAACAGCGCCCTATAGCGCTGGCCCAGCAGGAGAGCGCTTTCCGGAAGGAAGCGCGCGGACTGCCAGAGACGCTCGGTCGCGGATGGGACGGACGCTTCCGTCGGCATGAAAACAGATTAGCAGGTATGGCCGGAGCCGTCAAGCGGCGTGCGCAGGCGGCCGCGAGATTGGATATAATGATTCGCTATGAAAGTCTCCGTATTGATGCCGGTCTATAACGAACGTTGGACCGTGCGCGAGATCCTGCGCCGAGTCTACGAACAGAGCGGGTCGCTGCATGAGGTCGTGGCCGTGGATGACGGCTCCACGGATGGGACCGTCGCGCGCCTGCGCGAACTCCAGGCGCTCTATGGGGAGCATAGCTGCCCGTTGCGCGTTTTGTATAAGGACCGCAACGAGGGCAAAGGCGCGGCCCTCAAGGCCGGCATGGCGATGGTCACCGGCGATGTCGTGATCATACAGGATGCGGACTTGGAATATGATCCCAAGGATTATGCGCGGCTGCTGGCTCCCATCCGATCCGGCCAGGCCGACGCGGTTTTCGGCAGCAGATTCATAGGCGGCTCCGCGCATCGGGTGCTTTTCTACTGGCATTCCTTGGGCAACCTGCTGTTGACGCATCTGTGCAACCTGTTCTCCGACCTCAATCTTACGGACGTTTGGACCGGTTATAAGGTGTTCCGAGCCGACATCCTGCGGGGGCTGGAACTGGTATCCCGGGGCTTCGGCTTCGAGCCTGAGGTCACCATCAAGCTGGCGCGCTGCGGCTGCCGCATCTACGAGGTGCCCATAGGCTATGACGGGCGTACGTACGAAGAGGGCAAGAAGATAGGACTAAAGGACGCCCTGACCGGGACTTTGGCCATGCTCCGGGCCTGGCTCACTTCCGACATCGGACCCCGTTCCGCTAACGACCAGGCCCTGCGTATAACGGCGCGGGCCGGACAATACCATGGTTTCTTATTCCAGCAGCTCGAGCCTTATCTGGGGCGCGAGGTCATCGAAGTGGGTTCGGGCACGGGCAGCATATCGCGCCTGCTCCTTGACCGCGACCGGCTGGTGCTCACGGAGGCCGAGCCCAGATATCTAGCCCAATTGGCCAGCAGTTATAAGGACTGGGGTTATGTCCAGGCGCTGGGCCTGGATCCGGTCCGGCCCGAGGCTCTGCCCGGGAGCGCGGGGCTCTGGGGCGGCTTCGACAGCGTGGTCAGTTTTCATGCCTTATCCCGCATCGCAGATGACGCGGCGGCCTTGCGCACCATGCATCGTCTGCTCAAGCCGGGCGGCCGGACTCTGCTCATGCTGCCCGCGCATCAGTCCCTTTTTGGGAGCATGGACAAGGCATTGGCCCAGCATCGCCGCTATGACGCAGCGGACGTCCGGGCCAAGCTGCAGGCCGCCGGTTTTGAGGTCGAACTCCTGCGTTTCTTCAACCCCGTGGCCGTGCCCGGTTGGTGGCTGGGCAGCCGCATCCGCAAGGCGCGGCTGATATCCGATTGGCAATTGGACGTATTCTACGCCTGCATGCCCCTGGTGCGTTGGTTGGCGCGTTTCGATATTCCTTTCGGGTTGGTCATCTTCGCGGTCGGCCGCAAGGATAAATGATGTCTTCCCCGGTTCGGACCGCGCCTTCTCCATGACCGCGGAAGAGTTGTTCGGGCCGGACGGTCTGCTGGCCCGGGTCGAGCCCAAGTTCGAGTTCCGGCCGCAGCAGCAGCGCATGGCCGATGCGGTGCTGGAAGCGTTGGGCCGCAACAGCGGACTCGTGGTCGAGGCTGGGACCGGGGTAGGCAAATCCTTGGCCTATCTTCTGCCCGGAGCATTGTGGGCCGCGACCGGCCGGGAGCCGGCCTCCGCTCCGGATGATCAAGGCCCGGAGGCTCCTCCGGAGCCGGGCATGCGCAGACTCCTGGTTTCCACCCATACTCGGGCCCTGCAGGAGCAGATCATGGAGCGGGAGTTGCCCACGGCGGCCCGAGCCCTTAAGCATCTCGGACGGCGCTTGCGCTATGCCATGCTCATGGGCGCGGATAATTATCTCTGCATACGCCGCTTGGAGCGGCTGTGCCAGTCGCCGGCGGTATCGGAAGTTCCGCCGGCACCGTCCGGACGGATTTCCTTACGGACGGCGCCGGAGCTGTTCTCGGATTCATCCGCCCTCATGCTGGAAGAGATCGCGCGCTGGGCTAAGCGCGCGCAGTCCGGACATCGCTCCTATCTTCCCCACCTGGTGCCCCAGAGCCTGTGGCGCCGCATCTGCCGAGACCCCGAACTGTGCCCCGAGAAAGGCCGATTCTGCAGCCGCTGTCTTTATCGTCAGGATCGGGATCGCGCGGAGCGGGCGCATGTACTGGTGGTCAACCATGCCTTGCTGCTTTCGGGCGGCCGGCTGCCGCCGTGCGACGCCATGGTGATAGACGAGGCCCATACCTTCCCGGAGACGGCGGCGGCGCATTTCGGCGCCGCCGTCTCTTCCGGCCGGTTCTGGCGGCTATGCGATGAGTCCTCGGCCCTGGCCCGCCGGCTGGCCGCCGGCCGTAAGGAGATCCGTTCGGCCGGTGCCTGCGGAACTCCCGCGACCGTAGGCGCGGCTGGCGGCGATGCCGAAGGAGCATTGGCCGAGACGGAGCGCGCCGCCGCCCGCTGCGCCGAAGAATCCTTGGGGTTTTTGCGTGGGATAGCGCTCCAGCATGGATTCTCGGAGGGCGCCGCGGAGCCCGGAGGCCGTCTCTTGGATGGTGAAGTGGAGCGTATCGAGCCGGAGTCCTTGCCGGCCCTGGAAGCCAGCTTAACCGAAGTCTTGGGCTTGTGTCCGGATGCGGAGGACGAATTGGAGGTCCGCGCCCTGCAGTCGCGCGCCGCCGCCCTGCGCAAGGACCTCCACGACATCCTGCAAGAGCGTTCCTTGGACACCGCGCGTTGGGTGGAGTGGTATCCCATCGGCGCGGCTTACGCGGCTCGGCCGGATGCGCCCCGGACGTTCGGCTTTGAACTCCGGGCGTGGCCTTTCGATGTGGCCGAGCGGCTGGCGGAGCGCATGCTGGGCCGGAAGCTGCCCGTGATCATGACCTCAGCCACGCTTTCGGCGGGGCGGGGCTTGGGAGAGTTCAAAGCCCAGGCCGGGTTCCTGGGGGCCCGGGAATTGGTGCTGGATTCCCCCTTCGATTTCCGTGATCAGGCTGCGCTCCTGGTCGTGGAAGACCTGCCCGAGCCTTCGGATGAGCCGGGCTATGCGGAGGCCGTGGCCGAGCGTTGTCTGGATATAATCCCCCGCATACCCGGCGGAGTCTTTCTTCTGTTCTCAAGCTGGAAGATGCTGCACCGGGTGCACGGACTCATCCGCAGCCGGGTCCAGGGTCGGCCGCTCTGGGTGCAGGGCGCTGCCGGAAATGAAGCCCTGCTCAGCGATTTCATCGCCGCGGGCAACGCCGTGCTCTTGGGCGTGGATACGTTCTGGCAGGGCGTAGACGTGCCCGGTTCCGCCCTGTCTTGCGTGGTATTGGCTAAGCTGCCGTTCCCCAATTTCGCGTCCCCGCTGGAAGCGGCGCGCAGGCGTTGGCATGAGTCTTTGGGCCGCAGCTACTTCGAGAGTTGGAGCCTGCCCCGCGCGGTGATGAAGCTGCGGCAGGGTTTTGGCCGGCTCATACGCACGGCCACGGACCGCGGGGCCGTAGTGCTGCTGGATCCGCGCGTGCTGCGCAAGCGTTACGGCGAGGCTTTTCTGGAGGCCTTGCCGGTCTGCCGCCGGCTGTCCGCCATCCCGGAGCTTTCCGAGTTCTTCGGTCCTCTCCCCCGTAAGAAGAAACGGCGTAGAAAGCAGCGCGGGGCGTGATCCCGGCTAATAGATAAGATAGCTATCGGTCGTAGTGCTGGGCTTGGGCCGGGAGCGAGACTTGAAAGCCGGCCGTTGAGCGGGCTGGCCCGCGGCAAAGCGCAGGGAAATCGAGGCCCGATGGGTCAGGCCCATATCGCCCATGGGCGTTATGGCATAATCGAAGGCCAAGCCTGAATGCGCCGTGCCTACCCCGAAGGAGCAGCCGGATAATCCCGATACGTCGCTAAGGGTGCGGGAATTCAAGCCCAAGCGGCCCGCGAAATCCCAGCCTCCGTCCATGCGCAGCACATATTCCGTGCCGGCCGCGGCATAGGGCTGGTTGTTGGAGGGCAGGGCCAGGTCCAGGCTGGCCAGCCAGTCCCGGGTGACCTGGAAGCCCGCGCCCAGCCGGGCGGTCTTGGGCAGGGCCTCGGCTTCGTTTTCGAATTTGATTTTCCCGCCCAGGTTGGCTATGGCCGCGCCCAAGCGCAGCCGGCCGTCGACCAGGGCGGGCGAGAGCAGACCGATATCCGCGGCCATGGTCTGGGCCGTGTCTACGATATGGGATCGTATGTACTTGGCGCTTACGCCCAGGGCCAAGCCATCCTCTCCGGGACGGTCTGTGAATTTGTAAGCATAGCCCAGGGACAAGGCCAGGTCGTTGGGCGCGAAGCTGCCGATCTCGGTGCCGGTGTCGTCCGTGCCCGTGATCTTGCCCGCGGAGAAATACTGCGCTCCCAGACCGACGGCGCCCCAGGACCCGAGGTTATGAGCGTAGGCCGCGTAATCGAAGAAGCTGGAAGCCAGGTAGGGGGCATGCATGAACATGGCCGATGCGGTCTGAGTCCGGGTCAGGGCTGCCGGGTTCCAGTATAGGGCGCTGGCATCGTCGGCCACGGCCGTGTAGGCCTCGCCCAGGCCCGCGGCCCGGGCCCCGGCGCCTAACTGCAAAAACCGTCCGGTGCCCGTGCCCTTGGCCGACGCGGAGAAGTCCGAGGCTGCGGCTGGAGCCGCGGAGCAGAGCCATAAGACGATGAATATCCGGTTCATCGTTGGATGGCCACCTTGACGCTGCGGGTATCGCCCCCGCTCTGCGCCACCACGAAGTATACGCCGCTGCCGGCCTTTTGGCCGCTTTTGTTGAGCCCGTCCCAACTGGCCATCCCGGCCGCGTTCGCGGTCAGTTCTTGGACCAGCTCTCCGAGCAAAGTGTAGATCTTTATCTTGGCTGCGGGAGGCAGGCTGGCGAAGGTCATGCTGGCATGGCCTAGAGCCGGACGCAGGGGATTGGGGAAGGCCTTTATGGAGGCCAGCGATGCGGAGGTCGTGACCTGCATGATCTGGAACAGGCTGAGATGCCGGGTGCGGCCGACCACCCTATGATTGGCCGGGTCGGACGTGGAGAGCAGGGGCACCCATACGTTGCGCACCGCGTCGTAGCGTG
>JBAZVY010000188.1:0-5337 GCA_041660645.1 Elusimicrobiota bacterium
CCGCTCTGGAACAGGAACTTCCAATCATCCGTGCTGGACACGCTCTGCCACTCCGCGGACTCCACGGTGTTGGAGGAGAACTTGGTGCCGTTGGAACTGGGCGCCTTATTGGGCACGCCCGTATAGTAGTAGCTGGTGTCTCCGGCCAAATACCACATGACCAGCTCCCCATTGAGCAGGGCGTCGTTATCCGGGTACAGGGCGGCCTCCGGGTCCGAGGCCGTGCCGGTTATGGCGGAGCCGCCGGTCAGCTGGCCGGTGCGGTAAGCCGTGCCGGCCTGGGGCTTGGTGAACCCGGCGCTGGGCGGATTCTTATCCACGGCCCAGCTCCGGCTCGACCCGGGGACCGTGAATTCGGTCTGATTATTGCCGGCCTTATCCACGCCCCGGACCGTGATCGTGTAAAGCTTGCCGTTGGTGAGCTGTCCGGTTATGCTGGCATTAGCATAAGACCAAGGCGCCACGCCCGAGGCCGCGAAGAAGTGGGGGCAGGCCAGCTTGAACTGATCCTCGGTCTCGGACCAGCACACATCATCCTGATTGTAGCGGATGGATATCTCCACGCGCTCCAGGTCCGAATCCTTGTTGGCATTGCCGTAATGATCCGCGGACGTGCCCATGACCGCGGCCAAACTTTGGTACACCTCGCCCGAAGAAGGCTGGACCATGTAGGCCGTAGGCGGAGTGGTATCGAAGAGCACGGTAAAGCGCGCCATGGCGCTCTCGTCGGTGCCGTCGCCCATGTCGTTGCCGGCCCGGTCCTGGGCATGGGCGATGATCGAATATTTGGTCCCGTCGTTGAGCTTGCCCATGTCCGAGACCCGGGTGGTCGTGCTCCACGAGAAGGTCGGCGGGCTGCCCGCGGACCCCAGGGCAGCTATCCCGAACTCCGCCGGATCCGGCGCGGGATCGACGAAATCCGCGCCGTTCCAATAGTAGCCGTCCACTACCCGCTTGATCCGGATATTGACGTCCGGCTGGGTTATGGACGGCGGCTCCACGTTGCCCGGATCCTGGAATGTGCCGCTGAGCTGAGGCCAAGAATTGATGCAGGCATTGACCCCGGCGCAGGCCGCGCCGCTGGGCGAGGTGATGCCGCCGGTGGGCTTGATCCGGTCGTACACGAAGCCCCGGGTGGCGGAGCCGCCCTGCTGATTGGAATTATTCATGGCCACGGCTTGGACGCTGTAAGACGCGTTGTCCACGCCGTAAGGCCCGTTCAAAGCCAGGTTCCAGGTCTGGGGCGCGCCGTCTACCACGTCCACCCAGGTGAACACGGCCGGATCATTGGTCCAATAACCGCCGCTTCCGTTGTTCCAGTAGCTGGTGGGCTCGGTCAGACGCCGCAAAATGATCTTGACGCCCTGGGACAAACGCAGATTGGTCCCGGTGCCGCTCAGATTGACTGCGGGCGCTCCGGTATTGGGACCATATTGCAATCCATCCGGACCCGGGGGATTGACTATGGCTACCGTGGCTTGCGGAGTTTCCAATTTAAAGGTTATATCCGGCAGCGCTGTGTGCACCGCTTCCACATTTCCGGCCTTATCCTCGGACCGGACCGTGACGAAATAAGAGGTCTGGTTGTTCCAAGCCACGCCGGCCATGTTCCATTTCCAGGAATAAGTGCTGTCTACGACCAGACTGCCGATGACCCCGGAAGAGAGCCAGACCTCGCCTGCCTGCCAACCCGCGCCGTTCCAATACTTAAGGTTGTTGCAAGGCACTATGGGATCGGCGCAGTCATTGGCCTCCTGCAGGCGCACCCGCACCACTTGCAGGACTCCGGGCGAATCGTCGCGCGCCGTGCCGTAGATGTAGGGGATGCTGGCCAAGGAACCCACGGGACCGGTGGCCAAGCCCACTGGGGGAGTGGTATCGAACGTGAAAGTGTTGGTGGTGATCACGGTCTGGATATTGCCGGCCCGGTCATGGACCACCCGGCAGCTCGCCTCGTAATTCTTAGGGCTGGCGAAAGAGCCCGCGCTGGGCAGATTATAGGTCCAGGTGCCGCTGGAATCGCCCACGAAGGCGGCCGTGGACCAGACCGGATCGCTGGCATTGAACCCGGAGCCGTCCCAATACTTGTCGTCCTCCACCCGCCGCACGGCCACGGTCACGCTGGATGCGTCCAAGCCGGACTCGAAATGCCGGCCCACGGGGTTGTCGCACAGAGCCGGCTGCAATATGCAGAACCGGTCCTCGGCCGTGCCCGAGATCTGATACGCGCTGGAGAAGCCGTTGTGCGCCGGGAAGGCCACCTGGGACAAAGGCGTGGAACGGTCCACCGTGAAAGTATGGGTGGCCAGGTTGGTCTCATAATTCCCGGCCCGGTCCCGGGCCCGGGAATTGGCCTTATACTGGAACCCATCCTCGAATGCCGCGGCGTTGAATGCGCTAAACGACCAAGGAGTATCATTGCTGTCCCAACTGGTGGAGCCTATGGTGTCGGCGTCTATCCAGTCGGTAACCACCAAGCTCCAGAACTTATTATCCGAACGCTGGTAGCGCAAGGCCATGTTGCTCACGCCGCTGGGACTGCGGCCGGGATAAGCCTCGGCCGAGGTCCCGGTTATGGTCGCGGGCGTGAAATTCACATAGCGCGGCGGATAAACCACGCGCGAAGCCGGCGCGGAATTGTCATAGGTGAAGGTCCAGGCCTTGCCCCCGCCCGCGGCCGCGGCATTGTCGTTGTTCAATATGTCCGTATTCGTGGGCACTGGGCTTATGTTGTTGGCCCGGTCCTGGGCCCTCACCCATAAGCGCAGACGCCGGGAATCCAATTCCGTCCCGAAATTCGGCACGCTCTTGGTCCAATTTAAAAGGGAACCGGACACCGGCAGCCATTGGCCGTACTTGGTGCCCGCATCATCGTCCCAATCCCCATAATCGCCGTTCAGAGTCCCCCTCCAAGTCGCCTCCAGATCCTCGGCCTTAAGCAGGATCTCCACCGAGGTCAAGCCCGAGCCGCCCGTAGTCCGGTCATCAGCCGTACCGGCTATGGCCACGAGATTGGCCGCGTTGAAATAAGGCTCCAAAGCCGGGGCCGCCGGGACCTTAGGCGCGGTGAACGCCGCGGTCGGGGCTTGTACGTCGTAATGGAACACGGCACCGGCCCCGGCCGCGGCCGGGTTCTGCTGCAGGTTGCTGGCCTTATCCAGGGCCACGGTCACAACCCGATAGGTGTTGGAACTGACCAGCATGCCCGCGGGCACGGACGTGGACCAATTCAAACTGTAAAGGTTGTCCAATGAGGTGCTGGACACTTGGGTCCAGCCCGCGCTGGGCGGCGCGCCCAGGCTGCCCACGGAGAAGCCGGAAGTCCAGTCCCAATACTTGCCGAGTTCGCCCGCGGGGGTTCCGTCCACGTGCTGGATCGCGGCGTACACGTGCGACACTCCGGAAAGCCCGTCTCCGGAATCCGTGGCCTGGCCGCTGAACCCAATCAAGGAAGCCGCGTTCTGTTCCGAACCGTTGACCGGCGCCGACACGGCGGCGGTAGGCCGGGTCACGTCGTACTTGAACTGCTGTTTATAGCCGGCCTCGAAGGCTCCGGGCAAGGTCTGGACGCTGGTCCAGTTTCCGGCCTTGTCCCGAGCGCGCACGAACACCGTATATGTGACATTATCCGAGAAGCCCGGGATCCGCCATTCCGCCGGCGCATAAGCCCATTGCGTGCCGGATATATACACATTGCTGGACCAATAGATGACGGCTTGGTTCACGCTGAAGGTATTGGTATTGGTGCTCCACCAGATATTCTGGGAAGCGCCGGAAGCTACCGCCACCCAGACCTCGCTGATGCCCGAGCCGTTAGTTCCCGGATCCGACACCGTGCCCCAGGTGTAAGTGCTGATCCGCACGGCCTCGGCGTTGATCGCGTCGTTGGAATAAGCCGGCACCGCAGGCGGGCTGGCCGGGAAGCTTATGGCCAGGCTGGGCGCGGACTGATCGTACTTGAAGTCCCGGTCCCCGCCCACCGGCGCGGTGCGCACGTGGCCGGCCAGGTCCGTAACCTGCAGGAACAAACGATAGACCTGGTTGTTGGTGAACGCGCCCGACAGGTCGGTGTAGGACCAGTTCGCATTCCCGGTGATCCCGCTCAAAGTGGCGGTGGAATAGTGGTCGTTGAGCGCGGTCCAGGACGAGCCCGTCCAGTCCTCATCCGCCCCTCCCGCGATGCGCTGGATGCGGACTTCCACCTTGCTCAGCCCCGACAGATCCCCGTTGGCCGTGCCCGAGATACTGGCCAAAGCCGGCATATCCCCGGAAGCCGGCTGCTGCAGCAGGACCGTGGGCAGCGTATCGTCCACGATGAAATCGTGGATGTCCGTGCCCACCACGGACGGCGCGCTCACATTGCCCGAAGCCGTGCCGTCCGAAAGGTAAGAGGCGTCCTCGGCCCGCACCTCGATCCGGTACTGCCGGTCCGCGCCCACCGGCCAGGCCGGCGCCGCGATGGACTGCCAGGATATGCCCGTGGTCACGAACCACTTATTGTTATTGGCCCAGGTCCCGGACGACCAGTTGTCCGTGATCCAGTACCAGGTGTCGGTACCGTCGAAATACGAGATATCGATCTCCACCCTGCGGATGCCCGAGTCCCAAGGCGCGTTAGGGTCCACGGCTGTGCCCGTGAAGGGATGGGCCGCGCCTCCGATCAGGTCGCGCTGGTACTTGCCGATAGCGCCCGCGCCCAGGTGAGCGGGGAAGCTCACCGACACGTTCGGCGCCGCATTATCGAAGATGAAGGTGCGCGAGGACACGTCCGCAACGGGCGCGCCCTGTTCGTTGCGCGCAGTATCTATGCTCCGGGAGATTATAGTGTACCAGGTCGCGTTCAGTCCCAAGGTCGTATTCAAATTGGCGTCCGCGTAGCTCCAGAACGCGCCATAAGGAGGATTGTTAGGCGCCGACGAAGTCCCGATCCAATACGGGCAGTCCTGATCGAATATGCCGACCGGGTTATAACACTTGCCGTTATTGGCCGATCGGATCGATATGCTCGTATGATACACGGACCAGCCGTCCTGGGCCGTGCCCGACACCAGGCTCAGGCTGCGCAGCCGAGCCGCGCTTGCCGGCCGCTCCAACCCAGAGCTCGACGGGGTCACGTCCCAGGTGAAGTTCCGGGACACGGTAGCGCCGTTGCCGGCCGCGTCCTTGCCCACCACCTGCACCGTGTATTCCCGGTCCGCCTCGTATGCGGTCGTGTCCGTGAAGCTGGCATGCGCCACCGCGTAAGAATTAGCCGGCTGGCCGCCCACGTTGGGCGGCAGGCAGGTCTGGTCCGCGGCGCTTATGCAATCCACGGCCGAGGCCGTAAACGTAGCCACG
>JBAZVY010000189.1:0-5335 GCA_041660645.1 Elusimicrobiota bacterium
GGCGAACTCGATTCCCGGAAGGGCGCCGTCCCGGTCGGCCTTGGGAAATGCTCTGCCGGCTGGGGCGGCGAACTCGATTCCCGGAAGGGCGCCGTCCCGGTCGGCCTGGGGGAAGGCTCTGCGGGCCGGGGAGTGGTGTCATGGACCAGGCGCCGCGCCGTCTCCAGGTCCCGGGCGCCCCAGGGCTCTTGGACCGGAGCTTTGGCGAATTTGACCAGATCGGATCGGTCGAAGAGCTCCTTGAATAGGCTCAGCAGACTGCGGTCCAGGTCCAAGCCGCGCAGCCGGCGCAGGAGTTCCCAGGTGGTCTGGCGCGTGGCCGGGAATGCGAATCGATGCTCTAAGTATCGGCGCAGGATCTCGGTCAATGCGCCGTAGAATTGCTTGTGCCGGCCGGCGGCCCAGAGTCCGGAATCTTCCAGGCGGGCCAGTTCCTCCTCGGCTATGGCCTCCGGGGGCCGGGCGTCCTCCGCGGCGGCTGCGGCCGCCGGGTCCCGCCCGTGCCGCCTCCAGCGCCGATATGCGCAGCCGGCCGCGCCCAGCAGGGCCGCGGCCAACAGCCAGGGCCAGATGCGGGGCTGGGCGCGCCGCGGCGGTTTGATGTCCCGGAGCTCCTTGGCGCCGGCGGCTTCCGGAGGTTCGCGGGTCTCCAGTGGGAGCACGGAAAGGACCGTGCGCGATGACGCGCCCGCCGTCAATGTCCAGTATATGGGCAGGGGGCGCCGTCCTATATCCAGAGGTATGCACTGTATGATGAACTTCTTTCCGCCGTGCGGGGCGCCATCTGGAGATGTCTGGGCGTCCGGCGCGGCGTACCCGGGAGGGCCGCCGTGCCGGGCGCCATCCGGAGATGTTTTGGCGTCCGGCGCGGCTTCCCGCACCGAGGTTATGGCGAAATAATCGGTGGCCGAGAGCTTCAAGTCCAAGGCCAGGCTTTCTCCCGGCGCGAGCCGGGCCGCGGCTGCGACGGCCAGGGGCTGGCCCAGCACCGCGATGCTGGATGCGGACAGGGTCACTATATCGGACGGCGCGGCCGGCGCCCCGGCGCGAGCGCAGATCGGCAGCAGGAAGAGAGCGGCTAGGCTGGCGCGCGATCTCATCGCTGCAGCCTCCGGGCGCGCTGGCGGAAGAAATGGATGAGGGGTTCCAGGTACGGCCGGTCCGTGCTGATGCGTATGGTGTCTAATCCGCAGGCCGCGAAGAAATCGTCCAGACGCTGCCGGCGCGCGGCTTCCTGCCCATGGTAGCGGTCCAGGGAGGCGCTGCGGGACGCATCCAGGGTGACCCGGCGTCCGGATTCCGGGTCTTCCAACTCCAGGCAGGCGTCGGTTTGGGGCAGGGAGACCTCCCGCGGGTCGGATATCACCACCGGGACCACGTCGTGCTTGAGCGCGGCCAGGCGCAGGGGTTTTTCGAAGTCCGTGTCCCGGAAGTCGGATATCAGGAAAAGGATGCAGCGGCGCTTGAGCACCGAGACCATGGTCTCCAGGCTTTTGCCGATGCGCGTGCCCCGGCGCTGGGGCGTATAGGCCAATATCTCGCGGATGATGTGCAGGACATGGCGTCGGCCTTTTTTGGGCGGGATGTGCTCCTCCACGTCCTCCGTGAACACGAACAGGCCGGCCTTGTCGTGGTTGTGCAGGGCGGAGAGGGCCAGCACGGCGGATATCTCGGCCGCGATCTCTTTCTTCATCCGGGCCGCGCTGCCGAAGAATTGGGATCCGGAAAGGTCGCAGGCGATGGCCACGGTCAGCTCCCGTTCTTCCGAGTAGCGGCGTATGTGGGGCCGGCCCGTGCGCGCGGTCACGTTCCAGTCGATGGTGCGCACGTCGTCTCCGGGCGTGTATTCGCGCACCTCCGCGAACTCCATGCCCCGGCCCTTGAATACGCTGAGATATTCTCCGGCCAGCGTCTCGGTGACGAGGCGTCCGGTCATGATCTCTATGCGCCGGACCTGGGCGATAATCTCGGATGAGATCATATGCGGGTACGAGCCGATGGGATTACGGTACCTCGATGCCTTCGAAGAGCGATTTGATTATCTCCTCGGAGGTCACGTTCTCGGCTTCGGCCTCGTAGCTGACCATGATGCGATGGCGCAGCACGTCGGCGCCTATGGACTTGATGTCCTCGGGCGTGACATAGCCCCGGCCGTTGATAAAGGCGAAGGCTTTGGCCGCTTGGGCCAGGTATATGCTGGCCCGGGGGCTGGCGCCGTAGCTGATCAGGTTCTTGAGCTTGGCCAGCTTGTGGCCCTCCGGGTCGCGGGTCGCGAATACCAGGTCCAGGATATAGTTCTTGATCTTCTCATCCAGGTATATCTCGGAAACGACCTGGCGGGCGCGCAGGAGCTGTTCGGGCTTGGCCACGGCTTTGGGTTGGGGTACGTCCCGGGAGGTCATGCGCTCCAATATGGATTTTTCTTCCGCCTTGGACGGGTAGGTGATGTGGATCTTGAGCATGAAGCGGTCCACTTGGGCCTCGGGCAGGGGATAGGTGCCTTCCTGCTCGATGGGGTTCTGGGTGGCCAGGACTATGAACGGGTCCGGCAAGGGGTAGGTCTGATTGCCGATGGTGACGTGGCGTTCCTGCATGGCTTCGAGCAGGGCGCTCTGGACCTTGGCCGGGGCCCGGTTGATCTCGTCGGCCAGGATTATATTGGAGAACAGGGGCCCTTTATGCGCGAAGAAGCTGGAGTCCTTGGGATTGAATATCATGGTGCCGGTAAGGTCGGCGGGCAGCAGGTCCGGCGTGAATTGGAGGCGCGAGAATCCGCAGGCCACGCATTGGGCCAGGGTCTTTATGGTCAGGGTCTTGGCCAGGCCGGGGACGCCTTCCACCAGTATGTGTCCGTCGGCTAGAAGCCCGGTGAGTATGCGGTCGATGACTTCGTCTTGGCCCACGATCACGCGGGCTATCTCGCGTTTGAGCTCAGCTACGAATATGCTTTCGTCGGCGACTTTCTTGTTGATCTCCTTTATCCCGAGTTCCATGATGGCGGTTCCTCTTGTTCAGACGGTCATTTTCCGTATGCCGGCAAGCCCGGCATGCGGGTAGCGGGCGGCAAGGACTGGGAGCGCTGTACGGCGCTCTCGTAGTTCTGCCGCAGTTGGCGCGCCACCTGCTCGAATTCCTGGGCGCGCTGTTCTTGGAAGCGGCCCATGGCGCGCAGGGCCGCTACTTTTACTTCCGGATCGACGTCGTGCAAGGCTTCCACCACCCACGGTATGGCGGCGGGATCGCCTATGTCGCCCAGAGTCTTGAGACAGGATATGCGCACGTCTTTGTCCGGATCCTTGAGCCCGCGGATTATGGGCGGCAATACGCCTACGTTGTCGGCGCTGCGCAACAACTCTATGGAACGGGCGCGCAAGCCCGGATCCGGTTCCTGGGCTATGACTTTGTCCATGACCGATACGATCTCCGGGTCCTTGAGGGTCACCAGCAGTTTGATGGCGGCCCAGCGCACGTCCGGGTCTTGGTCCCGGGTGGATTGGCGCACCTTGGCGATCTCCTCCAGGGACAGCACCGGCGTCATGGGCAGGGTGACTTGCGGCGGTTCCGGCGGCGGATGATAGTCGGCGTCTTCCTTGCGTTCGAGCAGGAAGTAGGCGAGCGCGCCCGCCAGGACCGCGGCTAATAGCCATCTCATGTCAGCGGTTCTTGGCGGCCTCGGCGGCTTGTCTGCGGGCCTCTTCTTGGCGCCGGCGTTCCGCTTCCAGGATGGCCACTTTCTTGTCCTGCAGGCTGTTGAGCGTGCGCAGGGCCTGCAGGCGGACGCGTTCGTCGGAATCCTTCAGGGATTCGGTCAAGGCGGAGGCCGCGGAATAATCCCCGATCTCATCCAAGGCCTTGATAGCCGCGATGCGGACGTCCGGTTCCGGGTCGTTGGTGGCCCAGATCAGGTGCTGGGCGATCTGGGAGGATAGGTTATCCGCCGAAGACGCCGCCAGCACGGCCGTGGGATTGAGCGGATCGTTCTGGTTGGGGACCGTGATGGTCTTGGGCCCGCCGCGCTGGCCCAGCAGGGTTATGACCTTCAGCCGCAGATCGAGGTCCGGGTCTTTATGGAGCTTGTCGAACATTATGGGGAAGGTGTCCGGAACCTTCATCTTGTCCAGGAAGGTGATGGCTTCCCAGCGGACCATGGGGTCCAGGTCGTTGGTCGATTTAGTTATCTTAGCCAGTTCTTCGGCGCTTATCACAGGAGCGGGCGGCGCAGTCACCGGGGGCGGCGGCGGCGGAGGCGGCGGCGGGGGCACGGGCTTGAATTGCTGCCAGGCCAAGTAGCCGGCTACGACCAATATCAGGACCATCAGCAGGTATTTCATTCTCCAGACCTCCTACGAGCTACCGCACTCGGATCAAGAACGGTTTTCCAGCAGGGCCAGGGCTTTTTGCACGTTCTCCACGGCCAGGAGCACGCGGGATGCCCCGTTGCGTCCGGCGGTGCCGTAGACCGTGGTTATGTTGATCTTGCCGTCGGCCAGCATCCGGGCCACGCGGAACAGCTCGCCGGGCTTGTCGTCGAGATCCACGGCCAGCAGGCTGGTCTCCACGCTGGAGAATCCGCCTTGGGAGAGTATGGCGGAAGCGTCCACGTCTTGGGCCACGGCGATGCGGACCACGCCGGAGTCGTCCCGGACCTCGGAGGCTATGCCTAGGAGGTTTATCCCCTTGTCCGAGAACAGGCGGGCCAACATGCTCAGGGCGCCCGGGCGATTGGGCATGAATACGCTGAACTGTTTGAGGACCTCGACTTTCACGATGGCTCTCCTATGAATATCGGTATTGGACTACCGGGATATTCTAGCGTCTTGGAGAGCCCTTTAGCAACGTGTCATTTGCTTGGGGCCGAGGTCTGGTCCAGCTTGCTCTTAAGGTAGAGCTGGTATATGGCCAGGGGTATCAGGGCCAGGGCTATATAATAGAAGGGCGTGAACCCGGCCAAGCCCTTGAACAGGTATTTGAGCCCGAGCAGGCCGGCCGTGGATACCAGCAGGGAGGCGGAGCCGAAGAAGCCCATGGCGTCGGCCATGTCCTTGGCCGGAGCCTTGGATTGGAAGAAGCTCTGCAGCTTGACTACGCATATGACCTGGGCGATGCCGAACGGGATCAGCGCCAGGGCGGGCAAGGTCAGGCTGCCCAGGAAAGCGGGCAACGGGAAAGACATGGTGGCTATGGCGGCCAGGCCCACGGTGCCCCACAGCATCCAGCGCAGCATGGACTTGCGCAGGATCTCGTTTTCTTCCTCATCCGATATCGGGGCTTTCTGCGGGGAGCCTTTCTTCAGGGCCGCGATCTTCTTCTGTTCCCAAATCATCATAAATCCGCC
>JBAZVY010000190.1:0-5298 GCA_041660645.1 Elusimicrobiota bacterium
GGGGTGATATCCAAGCCCGAGAATCTGAGCGTATTCTGGTGGAACGGACTGAAATGGCTGCAGCTCTTCGGCAAGCTCGACACCCTGGATCAGACCATGTTCGTGCAGGCCAAATTCTTCGGCACCTACCAGATGCGGCTGGCCGAACGCACGGGCGGATTCTCGTTCAACGCCGCCGGCGTCACCAACCGCTTCATAACGCCCAACGGAGACGGCAAGAACGACTTCACCGTGTTCAAGTTCGACAATCCGCGCAGCTCGGAAGTCTCCGCCAAGATATTCGATTCCCGCGGCCGGCTCGTGATCGGCTCGCTGCCGGCTGGTCCCTTCCTGGACAGCCTGATGTGGGATGGCAAGGTCAACGGCCAGGTCGTGCCTTCCGGCGTCTACATCTACCAGCTCGAGTGCGAAGACCAAACCTACACCGGCACGGTCATAATAATCAAATAAAATTTACGAAAACTGGGGTCGCATCTTGATTTTTGACTAAAAAATCAAGATGCGACCACAAAATGAGCTTTTAAATGAATATTTACAATTAAAACGAATATAGCGTTTATTTATATATAGGGTCTCTACCTGAATCTAGGTACAGGCCCTTTTAAATAGATTTAAAAGATTATTAAGTATTTTTAATCCGGCATTGAATTTGCCTTGAAATTGCAACAAAATTCGCGCGCTTTTCGCACGGTCGCAACATAAACTTCGCATGAGTACTCTACACTTAGAGTGCGTAGAAAAGAATAGTACTCTAAGATGACACTCCCCAAACTCCTTCTCGGCTCCCTGGTCTGGCTGGCCCTCTTGCTTTCAGCCGCCCTTATGCCCAAAGGTTTTTCCTTCAGCGGAGTCAGCAACCGCTTCATCACGCCCAACGGCGATAGCAAGAACGACACCGCCGTGTTCAACTTCGAGAACCCGCAGTACGCCTCCGTCTCCGGCAAAGTCTTCGACATGCAGGGCAAAAAGGTCGCGGATATGACCGCCGGAAACCCGTCTTGGAGCCAGCTCGTCTGGAACGCAAAAAGCTCCGCCGGAGAGCCCGTATCCGCCGGCGCTTACGTATTCGTGATCGAGGCCGAGGGCGGGGTATTCCGCGGCGTCGTGGTGGTGATACGATGACCAGGATCCTGGCGACGGCCCTCCTGGTCCTGGCCCTGCTGGGCCGGCCGGCGCAGGCCGCGTTCGAGGACCAGGGCGCCGGCGCGCGCGCCCCGGGCATGGGCAACGCCTTCACCGCCCTGGCCGACGACGTCTACGCCATCTACTACAACCCTGCGGGCTTGGCCCAACTGGAGCGCTCCCAGTTCTCCACCTCCTACAGCAAGCTCTTCACCGGCCTCTCCGACGGCACCGACCTCAACATCATGCAGCTCGCCTATGCCCATCCCTTCAGAGGCGGCAGCAAAGGCACCCTGGGCGTGGCCTGGCAGCGCTTTTCCGCCAGCAGCCTCTACTACGAGCAGACCCTCCATCTCTCCTACGGACGGCTCCTGCTGCGGCGCGACTCCGGCAGCCACCTGCTGGGCGGAATCAATATCAAGCAGCTCACCCACGGCTTCGGCGTCCCGGCCGAAGCCGCGGCGCCTTGCAACCAGGGCAATTGCTCCACCAACAACGGCACGGACCCGGTCTTGTCCGGCAAGAACAGCAAGAGCGCCTACGACGCGGACCTGGGATTCATCTACCGCCTGCCCAAGAAATTCCAGTTCGGATTGGCCGCGCACCACGTCATGAGCCCGGACGTAGGCTTCGGCGGCCCCGACAAGGTGCCCATGAGCCTGCGGGTCGGCGCGGCCTATAAGAGCCTGTGGCTGAGCCTCATGGGCGAGATCCGGCAGGAGACCGCGCCCACCGGCGGCACGGATCGGGACCTGATCCTCGCCGGAGAACGCGTGTTCCCGACCCTCACCTCCGGCCAGTTCGCCCTGCGCGGTTCCCTGGGCTTCGGCACCCGCGACTTCCAACAGATCACCATGGGCGCCAGCTACCGGGTCAACAAGATCCAGATCGACTACGCGTTCTTGATGCCCATGGGCACGGTAAAGGGCACCATGGGCACCCATCGGGTGGCATTTGGGTGGCACTTCGGAGCGCCCACCCCGGACGAAGAGATCACCCAAGAGCTCCTGGATCAGGCCAAGCAGCTGCGCGACGGCCGCGGCCCGAGCTACGGCTACGAATACGCCGAGGAACTCAAGCCCCAGAGCATCGAAGACCCGCGCCTGGCGGGCATACGCCGCCTCATCGAGGATCACCAATACCAGAAGGCCCACGCCGCCCTGGTCGCGATGGTCAAGGACATGGTCCCCACCGCGCCCCTGGTCCGGTTGGCCAACCGCCTGGAGCTGATATCCCACTACTATCCCGACTGGTCCGGGCCGCGCACCCAATGGGAGACCATCGTCATAGCAGCCGTGGATCACTTCCTCAACGGCCGCGACCGCAAGGCCATCCTCACCGGCTCGTACGCCTTGAGCCTGAGCCTCAACGACGTAAAATTCGACCACCTCTTGTCCGATATGGAGACCGCGGTGGGCATCAAGGCCGACCGCCTGCCCAAGGACCACCCGCGCAGCTTCATCGACGAGCTGCTATTCCGCGTGGAAGCCGCCAACAACCGCAACGAACTGCAGAGCGTGGAACTGCTCCTACAGGACATCCTCGAACTCGACCCGCAGAACGTGATCGCCGTAGAGCGGGTGGGCTCCATGTACTTCATCCTGGGCAAGTTCCAAAGCGCCATAGACACCTGGAATCGGGCCATGGTCATGGAGAAGCGGCCGCAAGACATCGAGAACCTAAAGCACTATATAGCGATGGCCCAAGAACGGATGGGCATCAAGGCTCCGGAAACAGCTCCCGCGACCATGGCTCCGGCCGTCGTGCCCGCGGCTGTCCCACCCGCGGCCCCGGCCATGGCCCAGCCCCTGGCTCCGGCTCAGACTCTAGCCCCGGCCGCAGCGCCCTCAGCCGCACAGCCCGCGGCCCCGGCCGTGGCCCAGCCCCTGGCTCCGGCTCAGGCTCTAGCCCCGGCCGCAGCGCCCTCAGCCGCCAAACCCGCGGCCCCGGCGGCGGCTCAGCCCGTACGCCGGGCGCGTCCCGCCCAGACGGCGGCAGAAGTAAAGGGCGACCCGCGCGACGTGGACCGCCTCTTCCAGAAAGGCGTCGAGCACTACGCGCGCGGAGAATACCTGCAAGCCACGGCCATGTTCATGCGCATCCTGCAGATCGACCCGCAAAACGCCCAGGCCCGCAAAGCCCTAGAGCGTCTAGAGAACAAGGTTCCGAGGCGAAAATAAACTATAATCTCTGTAATGCTTACCCCCACCGTCTATATTAAGGTAAGGATTTCCGGTCCATGAGCATCCGGATCAAGCTCGCCTTAGTCCTTTCCTTGGCCATGCTTTCGGCCACGGTAGCCGCTTCCCTGACTTTCCTGTCCCTGCAATACGCTTCCCTGCGCGAAGCCGAAACCGAAAAGATATCGCTCTGGAAGTCCAATATAGCCAACATCGTAAACGAGTCGCTCCTAGCCAAAGACCCGCTCATGCTGCTCGACTATCTCCAAAACCTGGGCCGTCACTACAAAGAATTCATGCATCTGCGCGTGAATAGGGACGGGGTCTGGCAGGAAGTGGAGGATGCCGAAGGGGGAAAATCCCGGAACATGAAGCTCGCGCTCATCGAGAGCGTGAGCGTGCCCCTGCCCCCCGGGTCCATGGGCCCGCCGGTGCAGATCGAGATCTGGTTCTCCCGCGCGGCCCTGGCCGAGACCCAGAACGCGGCCCGCGAACGATTAGCCCGCAACATGCTGACCGCCGGCGGCAGCGTGGCCCTGGCCGGATTGCTGATCGGCATACCCCTGGGCTGGACCATGACCCGCCGCATCGTGCGCATAGAGTCGGTCCTGCACGAGATCGGCTCCGGCAAGTCCGATTCCCGGGTCACGGTCTCGGGCAAAGACGAGATCGGACGCCTGGGCCTGGGCGTCAACAATATGGCCGAGAAGCTGCAGGAACTCGACAAGCTCAAGAAGACGTTCGTGGCCTCGGTCACGCACGAACTGCGCTCGCCCCTAGGCGCCATAGAGAGCTATGTGAAGACCCTGCTGGCCGAGGCCTCGCATCTCACTCCGGAAGAACGCGAGAACCTCAACCGGGTGATGAGCAACGTGGCCCGCCTCAATCATTTCGTGACCAATCTGCTGGACATGGCCAAGATCGAACGCGGCAAGCTGGATTACTCGCCCCGGCCGGTGCGCATCGGCGAGCTGGTGGAAGACGCGGTGCTATTCTTCCAGCCCAAGGCCGTAGACGCCAAGATATCCATAGCCTGCCTAGCGGACAAAGGCATAGTCATAAAAGCCGACCCCGACTTGGTCACGCACGTGCTGACCAATCTGATATCCAACGCCCTCAAATTCACCCGCCCCGGCGGCTCCATACGCGTAGATCTCAAACGCACCCAGGATGGAGTCGAGTGCTCGGTCTCGGACACCGGCGTGGGCATACCGCCGGAAAGCCTGCCCCGCATATTCCAGGCCTTCGAACGGGTGAAGAACCCGCTGCGCGCCACCGGCGTGGGCCTGGGCCTGGTGATATCCCGCTCCATAGTGGACATGCATGGGGGCAAGATGGGCGTGGAATCCAAATTGGGGAAAGGCAGCCGCTTCTTCTTTTCCTTGCCGGACAATCCTCCGGCCGCCGCCAGCCAGCCCCAGAAAGCTTAAACCCGTAATATTTTCATTACGCGCGAGGTCTATACTATAG
Organism: Elusimicrobiota bacterium; assembly: GCA_041660645.1. Classification (GTDB taxonomy): domain Bacteria; phylum Elusimicrobiota; class Elusimicrobia; order UBA1565; family UBA9628; genus UBA9628. Next base: position 4,773 of record JBAZVY010000190.1, read on the forward strand.
TTGAATAGGATTATGCGGACTTTACTACTGATATTGGCGCTTCTGCCGCTATCCCGCCCGTCTCCGGTCTGGGCCACGACCGAGGAGACCGAAGCGGGCATGCGCCTGACCGCGGAAGCCACGGAATTCCTGGACCAACTGTTGGGCCCGGGCAAAGCCAAGGTCCTGGTCACGGTGCAAGGCGAACATTCAGAGACCCGCACCCAGAGCGAGACCACCACTCCCATAAAGAGATCGCCGAACCAGGCTCCGCCGGTCGAGCCGCCAGAAGAGCCCACCAAGTTCTTGCCCGGCTACTCCCAGAACCCTACTCCCGTACCCAAGCCCGCCAAGGAAAAAACCGGGCCGGATTACGACTATCTGCAAAAAGACCAGGAACAGACCCTGCGGCAGAGCGGCCTGATCATAAAGATGCTGCATGCCACCGTGATCCTGGACTCCAGCGTGCCCGAAGCGCAGAAAAGCGTGATCCGGCAAGTCATGCCCGACCTGATGCGCCTGGACGCCAACCGCGGAGACATCCTCA
>JBAZVY010000191.1:0-5253 GCA_041660645.1 Elusimicrobiota bacterium
GTCTCGGCCAAAGCCGCCAGATGTTCGTCCGAACAGGAGAGCTTGACCCAGACCGTGCGCGCTTCGCGCTGGCTCTCGGCTCGGGCCGCGGCTTCTTTCAGGGCCGCGGAGATCTCCGCCTGGTCCATCCGGCAGCGCACCCAATACTCGCGCTTGGCCTCGTCCCGGTATTCGTCGAATTGTTTCTTGCCCAGCACGGCCTTGGTGGCGCTGCGCGTGGCGCTCTCTAACTCTTCCTTGGAGAGCTCGACTACGGTCTTGCCGCTCTGGCGCACCGCGGCCTGGAGCTGGGTCTTGACCTCGGCGCTGACCACGGAGCGCAGTTTGAGGGAGAGCTTCTGCAAAGCGTCGTTGTAGGCCGCGTCCCGGGCGGCTTTGACCGCGTCCGGAGCGCCCGCTTTATAGGCGGACATGCCTACGCCGAACCAGCCTACCGAAGCCTGGGTCCGGCCGTCCCAGGCGGCCCAATCCGGCCGCTTCTGGGGCCCGGCGCAGGAGACCAAGAGCATGGCGGCCAATCCTAAAACCGCTGTTTTGATGTTCCGCATCGCGTATGCAGAGGATAGCATTCTTCGTGATATGTTAGAATCCCACCGATAGGAGAATCCATGAAAACGATCAAGGCTTTCGCGCTCGCTTTTCCCCTCACTTTCATCCTGGCCGCTTCCGCCGCGGCCCAGCCCTTGGAAAAGCTGGCCAAACAGCTCCAGGACGGGGTCAAGGACCAGCCCATCAAGCAGGCGGCGGTGCTGAGTTTCCCCTATCATGACGGCGCTTACAGCAGCGGCTCCACCATAATCCAGGAGCGGCTCACCACGGTGCTGGTGCAAGGCGGCAAGTTCTCGGTCGTGGAGCGCAACCTGCTCAAGAAAGCTTTAGAAGAGATGAAGCTGGACCAGAGCGGGGTCATAGACTCGGCCAGCACCAAGGAGTTGGGCAAGCTCTTGGGCGCCGACGCCGTGGTCTTGGGCACGCTCAACGACCTGGCCCCGGACCAGACCGAGATCAACGCGCGCATCATCCAGACCGAGACCGGCAAGATCCTGGCCGCGGCCTCGGCCAAGATCGAGCGCACCTGGACCGACGACCCGGTCAAGAATCCCTCCACCGGCCCGGTCCCGCCCAAGCCGAACCCGCCCGGCGGCCCGGACCAGTACCTGGGCAAAGCCCTGGTGCAGGTGGCCATACTGCTCGACACCTCCAACAGCATGGACGGCCTCATATCCCAGGCCAAGAACCAGCTCTGGCACATCATCAACGAATTCGGCGCCGCGGAAAGAGGCGGCAACAGCCCCACCGTGCAGGTGGCGCTATATGAGTACGGAAACGACAGCCTCAAGCCCGCTGCCGGCTACATCCGGCAGGTATTGCCCTTCACCTCGGATTTAGACAAGGTATCGGAACAGCTCTTCGGGCTCAAGACCAACGGGGGCCAGGAGTACTGCGGCTGGGCCGTGCGCGACGCGGCCCAGGGCCTGCAGTGGGACAAGCACCTGGACGTTTACAAGACCATCTTCATAGCGGGCAACGAACCCTTCACCCAGGGCCCGGTGGATTTCCGGCAAGCCATGGCCGAGGCGGCCGCAAAAGGCATCCTGGTCAACACCATATTCTGCGGGGGCAAGCAGGAGGGCATGGCCATGCAGTGGAAAGCCGGCGCGGATGCCGGCTCCGGCGACTACGCCAACATCGACCAAGCCGCGCAGGTGGCGAGCGTCACCGCGCCCCAGGACGCGGAGATCCAGCGCCTTTCCTCCGAGCTCAACAGCACCTTCATAGCCTACGGCGTACGCGGGCGCAGCGCCCAGGCCCGGCAAGAAGCCGTGGACAAGTCCGCCAACGCGTCCGCGGCCGGCGTGGCCACGATGCGGGCCATGGCCAAGGCCAGCAAGCAGTATATGGCGGAATCCTCCTGGGACGTGGTCACTGCCATGGAGAGCGGCCAACTCAAAAAGGGCGATATAAAAGCGGAAGAACTGCCCGCGGAGATGCAAAAGATGAGCCCAGCCGAACGCCAAGCCTACATAGAAAAGAAGGCGGCCGAGCGCAAGCAGCTCCAGACCAAGATCCACCAGCTCAGCGAAGAACGGCGCAAGTACGTGGCCCAGAAAGAGAAGGACCTGGCCGCGGCCCCCAATGCCGGCTCCCAGACTTTAGGCCAAGCCATGATCAAATCCATACGCAGTCAGGCCTCGAAAAAAGGCTTTAAATTCAAGGATTAATCACGTAGTACTAAAGACCTATACGCGGCTGGGACCGTAGCCCCTCGTGGTCCGGCGTTCGGCGCTTCATACTATAAGTATGAAACACAATATCGCCGGGATCGCAGCGCTGATGTTCGGACTCTTCCTGGCCTCTACCGCCTCGGCCGCTACCAAGACCCTCTATACCGTGCCCAATGACAAGGACGTTCTGGATTTCGCCATACCCCAGACCCTGCCTGTGAAAAAAATAGTCGCGCAGAAGAGCTCGGCCCCCAAGGATATGAGCACCAACAGCCGGGACGGGGCTTTCGAATTGAAGCTCATGGACACCATGCGCAGCGAGACCAAGACCATCTCCGTCAACGGCGCCCAGCCGGCCAAGTCCGCACCCAAGACCCTCATAACCAAAGCCTGAGCAGGCCCAAAGCCAATAAGTAAGCCGGCCGCATCTCCTCTTTTAGAAATCTCAAACTCTCCGTCTGAGGTTTTGTCGCAATGGCGCGCATGGCGACATAGGCCAAAAGCCTACATAAAATTTCCCTAATAGGCCCACGCTGTCTTGCGTAAAAACAGCTAGCATCATACGCATGAAGCGCATATCCGCACTGGGCCTATGCTTGGTCCAGCTCTGGCTGATCAGTCCGGCGCAGGCTTGGGCCCAGCTGCGCGTCCAAAAAGTATCCGCCGCAGCCGCGGCCTTCGCCTATACCGGAAACGGCTATTCCCCCGCCCAGCGTCAAGCTAATAACAGCCAACTAAAAATACAGACTTCTCCCAGCTTCATCCTGGACCTCAAGCTCCAGGATCCAAAGGCGGCAGTAAAGGCATATGGCCAGCCCGTGGCCGCCCGAGCGCGCCCCAGCACCCCGGTCAATGCCGCGGTGCCGGCCACCACCAAGCCCGCGGAGATGGCCGCGGCCTTGGCCGCCGCATACCAGCAGGCTTTGCCGATATTAGACGAACTATCTCCGGAAAAAGCCCCGGCCCAGTCCTCAGAGGAATCCTCCGGCTCAGCGCGCAAGCTCATGGACGCGCTCCTGGGACGACGCTCCTGGGAAGACTCCGGCTCGGTGCGCGCCGCTGCCCCACCGGACGCCAAGACGTTTTTAAGATCCGGGAACACAAAAGCCGTAGTACGCTTCGCATCCCCCCCGGCCCCGGAGAAGCCGGGCCGGCTCAAGCGCCTGCTGGTCGCGGCTCCCTTACTGACCTTGGCCTTGATGTCGCTCAACAGCGCGGCCTATGCCGCGGAACTCGGCATGCACGACAAGTTCCAACATCTGCTATTCCTGTACAAATGGAGCCTGACCCCGGCCCATATCCTAGCGGCTTTAAAAAGCCTGGATCCGGCCGCCCTAGTCCAGCAATATCTCACCTTCTTCTCCTCCATATTCATGCATGTGAACGTAGAACACCTGCTCGGCAACATGCTGGGGCTGCTTGCTTTCGGCCCCTTCATCGAGAAAAGCCTGGGCCGCGCCAAAGCCGTGTGCCTATATCTGCTCAGCGGCCTGCTGGCCGGACTAGGCTCGTTCCTGTTGGCGATAAACGATGAAGCTCCGCATCTCGGAGCCAGCGGCGCCATAGCCGGGCTGGCCGGAGCCATGATCATTCTGAATGCCCGATACTTCACCCTGACCACGCTCCGCGCTGTTTGGGATGACCTCCAGCAAGGCCGGATCCAGGATCGCATCAAGACCTTATGGCACTGGCTGTTGGGAGCCGGCTGGTTCGGGCTCGCCGCCTACACCCTGCTGGAGATACCTGACGCCATCCAGCAATTCCTGGGCCAAGCCCCGGACCACATAGACCACATCGCGCATATCGGCGGATTCTTATCCGGAGCCGTGTTGTTCTGGCTGCTGCGCGCCCGCCCGATCAAACCAAGCGCAAAGTGAAGTCAGTCATCTTGTAGATGACCAAGCCGTCCACCTTCAAAAACCCATCAGCGCGCAGAACCCGTTGGGCATCGTCTACCGCGGTGATGCAGGCTTCCACGGTCACGAGCTTATTGGCAGGCACGATCTGGCCGCGGTATACCCATTGATGCTTCTGGCCCAAGGCCATGGCTTCAAAACGCGAGCCCTGGCTCGCCGTCTCCGGCGAGCGGAGGACGACTTGCGCCTTCGACGCCTGCGAGCCCTGGCTCGCAGGCCACCGCTGGCGCGCCGCGGCCTTGAGCAATTGCAGGAAGGACTCCAAGCCTAGCGAGCCGGGACAGACCGGGTCCTGATAGAAATGCGCCTTGAAGAACCATTCCGCGGGATCCACTTTCTTATGCCCGCGGACAAAGCCCAGACCTTTAGGCCCGCCAGCCGGCACATACAGATCGATAGCGTCGAGCATGCGCAGCATATCCTGGGGCATGCCCGGCCCGCTGATATCCAAGGCTGAGCCGCGCGCCGCTTCCCCCGCAGCCGGGACATAGGGCTGGGCCCCGCGCACTCCCACCTGCTCGGACAAAGCCTGCTTGGAGAAGAACCCGAACTGGGTCGCGCCCTCGTAGACCACGCGGCCTTGCCTGCGCACCGCCAGCTCATAATCCTGGATGAGCATGCCCGCGGAATGCACGTTCTTGGTCATCTTCACCGTGGTCAGCAAAGTGCCCGCGTCCGGGCCGACTTCTTCATACTGCACCGCGGTTCCGCCCAGGTTGCGGAAAGAAAGGTCGGTCGGACTGCTCAAGGCCGAGCCCACATAAGCGGCCAGCCAGCCGCAGGGCTGCAGCGCCACTTCCAGGAGCACGCCGAAAGGCATCTGAAGCTGGCCGTTAGACTTGAAATACCAAGCGTCGCGCGGCACATCATATTCCGCATCCACCACGCCGCCCGCGGCCAGCTTAAAAGCCTGGCAGCCTTCTATGCGCGTGATGCGGTCCAATACTTTGTACGGCGGGCCGGGCAAGCGCGCTATGACCCGTTCGGAGTCGAAGATCTTATAGGGCTCGCCGAAAGCCCGAGAAGGCTGGCCCACGGCATAATCCATGATGCTGTCGTTATCGAAGAGCGGCGGGCAAGGGCCCGCCGCCGTCGCAGGCGCCAGGCGTTCT
>JBAZVY010000192.1:0-5232 GCA_041660645.1 Elusimicrobiota bacterium
TGACCAAGGAAGAGACCATGTACACGCCCAGCGCGGTCAGGCACGGGAACACCGGATCCACCAGGAAACCCTTGCCCGTAAAAGCCTTCCAGGAGAAAGCCAGGGCCCCGGCCGCGCCGCCCAAAGCCAGAAACGCGCACCACAGCGCGCCTACGCGCGGAAGCAGGAACAAGAGCAGAAGTCCCAGAACCAGCATATACAAGACTTCAGCCCCGGCCGCCCAATCCGGCCTCTGCAGGAAGCGGCCCAGCAGGATCTGTTCCGCGGCATTAGCATGCACTTCCACTCCGGCCGCGGCCGGGTTCAAGGGCGTAGCGCGCAAATCCTTAAGGCCGGCCGCGCTCGTGCCCACGAACAATATCCCCCCGTCCACCCGGGTGCGGTCGAAATCCTTCTCGAACACCTTCCACGCCGGGATCGTGCGCGCCGGAGCGTCCGCCGTTAAATAGACCCACATGCAGCCCCGCCCGTCAGTGGGCGCCACATAGCGGCCGACCTTGATCTTGGATATGCCGGTATGCGCGCCGAAACCGCCGGCGCCGCTGGCGCCGGATGATTTGATGGCATAGCTCGCAGCGCCCTGGGCCACGCGCAGGGCTTCCAAAGCCAGCGTAGGCAGCAAGTTCTGGCCTTGCCGCATGATCAAGGGCACGAGCCGCACGATGCCGTCGGGTTCCGGCACGATGCTGAAGCTGCCGTTGCCGGCCGCGGCCTTTTCCAGTTCCGGCAGGCTAGCCACCACGCCGCCATAAGCATATACATACGCCAAGGGCCCGTCGCCCGCGAAAGCGAAGGTCGCCTTCATCCCGGGGCGGATCCCATTGTCTTCCGGCACCATCACGAAGCCGGTCACCACGTTGCCGGCTTGCTTCATGGTCTGGGCCAATATCCGGTCATGGTCCGGCAGCCCGGTCACGCGTCCGCGCAAAGCCCGGGTCTCGGGCGTGTCCGGCCAGGAGGCGGCCACGCGCGCCGGCGAGGTGCGGTCCGGCTCCGCGAACACCACGTCGAAGCTCACCACGGCCGCGCCCAGTTCATTGAGCCGGCGCACCAAGCGCGCCACCAAGGTGCGCGGCCACGGCCATTGCCCCAAACGGGCTAGGCTCTCGTCGTCTATGTCTATGACCCGCACCGGCGCCGGTTCGTAGGCCCGGGGACGCACGCGCTGGAACATGTCGAAAGTCTTATGCTGGACTTCCTCGATCCAACTCCAACCCGAGACCCGCACCGCCAGCAAGGCTAAGAGCAGGGCGCCGGGCAAAAGGATATGGGCCCATACCTGTATAAGCCGGCGCCGGTTCGTGTACCACTTAGCCACCGCCTGGGCCTGGGCCTGGGCTTTAGCCCGGGTCTTTCCTTTAGCCATGGCTCATTGTCCCCAATTTGGACCTTCAATTCAATATTTCGACTTCACCCATTTTTTTGTTGCCGATCCTACTGCCCATTATTTACCTATCACCTATGTGGCCGGTCTATACCTTCCGACCTACTATGGGCCCCACAGTCACGCTCCGGATCCGCAATCCATAAACCATGCCGTACTAGGCAGCAGCCGTGGGCCGCCTTCGGCGGGAGGCTCGCTCGCGATGGCTCGCGAGCTCCGATTTTAAAGAAGCTCACCGGCGGCAGAACAGTGGCGCGGGATTTTGACTTACTCCACCCGTCGAAATTCCAAAACGATAAAAGACTTATTTTAATTCATCAGGGAAGTGGGTGAGGTCGAGTTCAATATTCATTGACGGTGACGGCGGAATTTGACAGAATCCCTCCATGCTCAGATTCCTATCGACCATGATGCTCGCGGTTTTGGTCGCCGCGCCCGCGCAAGCCCTAGACGTGGAAAAGGACGCGCAAAAACCCGCCCGCACCCAGGCCGAGCAGAAACAAGCCGCCTCGCTCGCGGACGAAGCCGCCAAAAGAGAAGTCTCGGGCGAGGATGTTTCTTACGAAGCGGTCCTGGCGGCCCCGGACGACATAAAACTCAACTACCGCTATGCCGTGGGCCAGATCCGGCGCGGCGACGTCAAAGGCTCGGTCCCGACCCTGGAACGCATACTTCTCCTCGACCCCAAACAGCATGAAGTGCGCCTGCTCTACGCCATAGTGCTCTACCGCTTGGACAACGTGGTGGAAGCCAAGCGCGAACTGGAACTTCTCAAGCCCCTGCCCCTGCCCCCGACCCTGCGCTCGGAAGCGGACAAATACCTCAAGGCCGTGACCATGCGCATAAAACGCACCCACATAACCGGCGACCTCGGCGTGGGATTCGAATACGACACCAACCGCAACGCGGCCCCGGCCAGCGGCCGGCGGCTGTTCGGCGGCGCCCCCGTCAATCTCACCGGCTCCTCCCGACGCCGGGACGACACCAACGTGACTTTACTGGGCAGCGTAGGCGTGCGCCGCGACCTGCCCTATCAGTCCATACCCGAGGTGTTCGGGTCCTTCTCCTATTATCAGACCGAACAGACCCTGACCAAGAACATAAACATCAAGGCCTACTCCCTACAGGCCGGAAGCGCCTACCGGGCCGGCCGCGCCAAGCTCACCCCGACCGTGCTCTATGACCACGTGCAACTGGCCCAGAGCACTTTCCTGCGCAACCGCGGCGGCGGAATGCGGCTCGATTACCGATTGAACCCGGACAACGCCTTGTTCTTCGAGGGCCGGGACGTTTATCAGGACTACGTGCGCACCCGGGACTTGCCCACGGCCTGGGACCGGACCGGCATCCAAGTGGATATCACGGCCGGCAGCGAGCATATCCTCAATCCCAGCATGAAGTTCGGCACCTTGCTCGGCTACACCCTCAAGCACGCCATGAAGCGCTACAACGCCTACGACCGCTATGTGGCGGGAATCAACCACGCCTGGCTGCTGGGCAAGGGCATGTTTTTGACCTCCGCGTTTACGGTCAATTACGACCTCTACGACCAACCCGAACCGGCCATAAGCAGTTCATTGCGCAAGGACACGGGCATGCGCGCCAACGCCACGCTGGGCGCGCCTCTGTCAGTCGCGCACGCCGCGCTCAAGGACTTGGTCTGGACCTTCACCTACGAGTATTACCATACCCTCTCCACCCTGGAGAACTACGCTTACAGCAACAACAAGGTCGCGACCATGCTGACCTATAGATGGGAGGTCGGTCTATGAAATCTTTAGCTATCCTGCTGCTCGCCGCCGCTGCCGCGTCAGCCCAAGTCCCTTCCGCGGGCCTCACCCGCATCGGCGCCGCAGCCGCGGTCCGAGGCGCGGTCAAAGCCCAAGCCCAAGGCGCGGCCGTAGGCCGTGTGCTGGAGAGCGGCAAGCCCGTGTATCTCAACGACCACGTGACCACGGACGCTTCCGGCCGCCTGCAGATACTGCTGGTCGACCAGACCGCCTTCACCATCGGCCCCAACAGCGACATGGTGCTGGATGAATTCGTCTACGACCCGGCCACGGACGCGGGCAAGGTCACGGCCAACGTGACCAAGGGCGTGTTCCGCTTCGTCACCGGCAAGGTGGCGCGCCAGGACCCGGCCAACATGAAGGTCAAGCTGCCCGTGGGCACCATCGGCATCCGCGGCACCATAGCCGGAGGCCAGGTCTCAGCGCAGAGCGCGACCATCATTCTCCTGGGCCCGGGCGCCAACAACAACGCCAACGAGAATCCCGGAGCCGTGAACGTGGCCAACGCCAACGGCGATGTCACCATCACCCAGCCCGGATTCGGCACCACCATAACTATGGGCCAAGCTCCATCCGCGGTCACCAATATGGCGCAGCAAGCCCAACAGCTGACCGCGGCCTTGAACGAAGCGCCCGCCGCCGGTCCGGCGCCTAAGACCACGGATTCCGCCAGCAAGGACTCCGGCCAAGACACCGCGGCCGGCACGGCGCTGGCCGGCGGCGCCCTGGAGATCAGCGCGCTGTCTACTTCCCTATCCGCCCAACAACAGCTCGCCTCCCAGACCTTGGGCATAGCCAACGGGATATCTTCCTGGGACCAGGTGCGCAGCATCGAATCCGGCACGGGCCTTTATCTGATCACGGTCAACAATTCCGGCTGGTGCGTGAACAACACCTGCGGAGCGGGCACGGCCGTGAATCTCGGGTTCGATATGTCCGTGAACTTCGGGGCCAAAACCTATGGCAGCGGCTTGGTACAGATCGGCGGGGCATACACGGATTCGGTCACCATATCTCCGAGCATGCCGTTCGGCAGTTCCGGCAACGCCATCATAACCTTGACCAATGGGATAAACAGCAACAACTCGGCTTTCAACGGCACGACCATAACCCTGATGAACCGCGACGGGATCGCGGCCAAGGACGCCAAGCTCGACATGAACTACACCAGCAGTTCGGGCGAAGTGGTCAGCGGCAGCATCACCGCCCCGCGCTGATCCGCCCCGCGCGCCGGACCTGGGCCAAGTTCTCCCGTGCCCCGGGGAAGGCGGGGGCTCGCTCCAGCAGAGTCTGATATTGCTCTATGGCCTCGCGCCAGCGGGCTTGCCGGGCCAAGGTATTGGCCAAGTTGAACCGGGCGTCGAGCAGCCCAGCGTCGAGTTCCAGCGCCCGCAAGTATCTACGTTCCGCGGCCGCGAATCGCCCCTGGTCGCTCAACGCATTGCCCCAATTATACTGAGCCTCGGCGAAATCCGGACGTAACCGCGCAGCCTCGCCATAATGCGCCTGGGCCTCGCTGCTCCGGCCGCTTTTAGCCAAGACCAGGCCCAGATTATTATGCGTCTCGGCCGAGTCAGGATATCGGGCCAAAGCCGAACGGTACAACGCGATCGATTCCGGCCGCTTGCCGGCCCGCGAGGCGATGTTGCCTTGATTGTAGAGCATGTCCGCGTAGGCTTTACGGATCAAGCGGTCGTGCGGCCAGATGGCCGCGGCCGCGCCATAGTGCCTCTGCGCCGCGGAAAAATCCCCCTGGTTCGCAAGCGCGGTAGCCAGGTTATTATGCGCCGTGGCCGTGGCCGGATAACGGGCCAGGACGCTGCCCCATAGCGATTCCGTGTCCTTCCATACGCGGCATTGCCGCCAGGTCATGATCCCATAGCCTGCAAGCAGTATCCCGGCCAGGACCAGGCCCATGCGGCGCGGTCCAGAGCGCAAGCCGTGCAGTACCGCACCCGCCAGCACCGCCAAGCCCAACATGGGGATATAAGTGAAACGGTCAGCCGCCAGATGATTGCCCACGGCCACGAAACCGAGTACAGGCGAAACGGACACGGC
>JBAZVY010000193.1:0-5226 GCA_041660645.1 Elusimicrobiota bacterium
TCCGGCGCGCGCTGGAACGTCAGGGATGACTCCGACGGCGCCCATTTCGAGATAGCCGCGCTGCGCTTATGGCCGATCGCGATATTCCTGGGCTTCTGGCTATGGGGCTGGACCGCGGGCGAGATCTCGGCTGCGAAGTCCCTGCTGGGCATGAAAGAACCCGGCCCCGCCGCGGCGTTCCTGCTGTTTTGGCTGGCCGGCTGGACCGTGGGCGGCATATTCGCCTGGGCGGCGTTCTTCTGGTGCCTGGCCGGCCAGGAGATCGTGACCCTAGGCAACGGCCGGCTGTCGATACGCTGGCGGGCGCTGTTCTTGCACTGGACCCGGGAGTTCGATGCCGCGCAGATCCAGGATCTGCGCGTCCAGGAAGCCAAAGCCCAGGACCCGCGCCGATCCGCCCCTATAGCGCTCAGCCTGATCAGCTTCCGGCATGCCCGGGGCCGCATGCTATTCGGCATCGGCCTGAAACCGGATGATGCCGCTGCCCTGCTTGCGGCCATCCGCAGCCGGGGCGGATTGCCCGATTGCGCCTTCGCACCGAAGACGCCCGCCGCCCCAGCAGGGCTCTGACTTCAGGCCGACGCGGGCGGCGCGGCGAAAGCGGCGCGCACGGCGCGCTCGGCGGCGTTCGGGTCGGCGCCCTTGGACACCCGTTCATGGAACATCCAGGCCGCGGCCCACTGTCCGGTCTGCAAGGCCAGTTCATAGGCGGCTCCGCCCAAAAAACCTTTCCAGAAGAATCCGTCCAGGTCCTGCCGCCCGGAGATATCCTTGCGCATCCAGGCCCGACCCCTTTCAAAATCGCCCAACGCGTTCGGAGTTATGAAATCTATCATGCCCCGGCGCAAGCCCTCCAGCCCGACCAATTCCAAGCCCCGCAGCAGCTCCGTGCCCAAAGACGGTATCTCCCCCCCGTACTTCATGGTCACCTCAGCTTCGAACTGCAGGCGATGGGTGTACTCATGGCTGAACAAGGCGCGGAAATGCGCGACCAAGGACGGGAGTTTTTGCCACCCGCTCTTCACGTGCAGGGTTATGCTCTTGTCCGGCTTGGCCACGCCTTCCGCCTCGGGATTATCCACTCCGCCCCGGAAATAGTCCCACCAGCGGATGTCCCGGAACCGGGTCTGAGCCAAGACCTCTTCCCGCCGCTGCCAGGTCAAAGCCGCGCCGCGCAGCCGAGGCTCTATATACTCCAACTCATCTCGCACTATGAGGTCCTGCAAGGCCCGCCGCAGGGCCCGCGCCTTAGGCTGGACGCGGACTGCGCTCTCCAAGCCGGCCAACACGACCTCCCTCTGATCATAAGCCAGCCCATCGAAACGGGCGGGCAGTTCCCGCAAGAAAGCCTCGACCTGAGTCGTATCCCCAGCGCGGGCCGCTTCCAGGAAAGCCGCCACCTCCGCTGGGACAGCGGCCGGGCCGGCTGCCGCCGGCGCCACGGGCAGCGCCGGGGCTAAGACCGGGGCGAAAGCCGCGCCCGGTACTGCCCCGTATTGGGCGGCGGGCCGAGGAACCGGTACCGGCGCTCCGGCCGCGGGCAAGGCCAACGGCCCGGACCAAGGCAAAGCCCGTACGAGGCTGCCAGCTTCGTGCGCCCCAGAGGGGCCGGCCGAGCGGACCTGGGCCAACGCATGCGCCTGGCCGGATATCGGTGCGCTGATCCGGGCCGCCTGCACCGGCAGGCCGAACGCCAGGACCGCCAGGAGCAGCATATCGCGCATGCCTATGCCCCCCTCTCATGCCGTCGGCTCAATATATAACTGACCCCGGAAACCACGGCATACAGCACGTTCTGGCCGCAATAGACCAGATAGCGGATGCGGTCCTTGGAGCCGGCCGGAGCATCCCAGGCCTGCTGCAGGGTCCAGACCACGAAGGCCAAGGAAGCCACGAAGAACAGCATACTGAACATGCTGGTGAAGCCCTCCGGCGCCTGCTTCTTCAAAAGCGAGACGATATCCGGCACGAAAAGCAGGAGCAGCATCCCGCCAGTCGCGACCTGGATGCCCAAAGTCAGCCAGCCCAAGCCCGCCGGGCTAAACACGGCATGCAGCAGGACCGGCATGACCGCGGCCGCCCCGGCGTACATGCCTATGCTGGCCGCCAGCAGCCCCAATGAGACCGCCGCGGTCCAACCCCAGATCGCCCGCGCGGACCAACGCCCGGGCCCGCGCGCCAGCACCGGGCCGATAGCCAGCGGAGCGATCAAAGTCAGCGCCCCGAACAGATTCTGGACTCCCCAAAAGGATTGCCCGTCCAAAGGCGCATTGACCAACCCCAAGGCCAAGGATGCGGCCGTGCCGACCACCGCCCGCCATTTAGGGGTCCCGGAAGCATTGCCATCTTTGAACGTCTTGAGGATCTGGGGCAAGGCGAATACCATGCCCAGGCCGTTGCCCACCATATTGCCCGACCATCCCAAGCCATCCAGGATCTTATGCCCAAGCGAAACGCCTCCGGCCGAGGCCGTGAGCGCCGGGCCGGCGCTGAGCGCGGCCGAGGCCGTGACCGCGCCGACCACGGCCGCGGCCCGGGACAATCTGGGGCCATATCCGGATGCCGCCGATCCCAATACGGCCGGGACGGCCCTATCCCGAGGCCCCTGTGGCTCGACTCCGGACAGGACCCGGCCGGTAAATAGCACGGCGGATGCCGAATACAGGTTCTCCGCGGAGACCGGAGCGGACAACGAAGCCGCGGCCTCTTGCAGGCCGGATTGCGCGGCCTCCAAAGCCGACTCCTGCCGGTCGATAGCGGCCGGAGCCGAGGCCGGGGCCTGATATCCGATAGCCGCTGCTGGCAGCGCGGCATGGGCGCCGGCCGCGGACCGCTGCAGACTGGGCCGGACCGCGGCAGCTGGCCGGCCTGAGTCCGCGGCTTGAGCCCGATATGCACCCAGCCCGGCCAGGGCAGCCGGGGCCAGCGCGATCTTGACGGTGGAAGCGGTCTGCCCCGCGCTGGCACCCAGGGTCGGGATCGCGGCGAGGCCGGATCGGCCCGTGCGGCCGGAAGCGGACCGGGCCACGGCTCCGGCCGCAGCCGCATATCCGCCCAGACCCGGACTAAGCAGGACGATGCATCCCGCCAGCAAGGCCGCCGTCGCCGACTTGAACATATCTCGCTTCATATCGTCCTATTAATAAGTATGGACGTTATAGTCGAGATCAGAAGGGGCCCAAAGGCCGCTAAGGCCTAGGCCTTTAGACCGCGCTGGAATAGGTCTTCCGGGGACTGGTCCTATACGCCGTCAATCCAAAGTCGTCGGTCCGTCTTCAGCCGGCTTGCTGTCCAACTCCTCGTCCGAAGGCAAGGGCGATACGGGCGGGCTGCTGGGCACGGCGGTGGATACGCCTATGCCGTCCAGAGAATGCCCGATGACCGCGGTGGGCGCCTGCGCCCCGGGCTGATTGCTCACGGGCTGGGAATGGTCCACCTGGCAATAGGCCTTAGGCTCGGTGCCCTCCAGAAAGGCTTCCAAGATACGTTTTTGCTTCGGGCACGTAGGCAATGCCAAAAGCCCGGTATCCGCGTCGATCTTCTGGAACACTATACCCGGCGGCACCGGGAAATCCCGCTTGGGGAATTCCTTGAGTATGCCTTCCATGATCTCCGTCCACCAAGGCACCACGGTAGAACCGCCCGTCCAATCCTTGCGCCCCAGCGAGGAGAAATCGTCGTACCCCATCCAAGCCCCGGCCACCAGATCCGGAGTATAGCCGATGAACCAAAGGTCCCGGTTGTCGTTGCTGGTGCCGGTCTTGCCGGCCAAGGGACGATTGAGCCGCCGGGCGTAGTGGCCGGTCCCGTTCTGAACCACGCCTTTGAGCAGATTGGTCACCAGATATGCCAACTGGGGCTTCATGGCTTCCTTCTCCGAAGGCACGTGGCTATCCAACTGTTTGCCCGTGTTGTCCTCTACCCGCTCCACGGTGTACGGCACCACCGAGATGCCTCCGTTGGCGAAGGTGCCGAAAGCGTCCACCATCTCCAGCGGGCTGACCACCGAAGAACCCAAGCCCAAAGCCGGCACCGGTTCCAGTTCGGAACGGATGCCGGCCTTATGCGCGATCTCCACCACCAGCGGCGGCCCGATATGGGTTATGAGATTGATGGAGGCGATGTTGCGGGACAGGGATATGCCCCGGCGCAGGGTTATGCTGCCCAAGAACTTGCCGTCGAAATTGTTGGGGACCCAGATCTTGAAATCCGTGGACTGGGCGAATGGCGCCGTGGCCAGATCGATGGAATATTGGTCCGTGGCCCCTTCCAACAAGCGCCAATCGCGGCCGTCATAATAATACGCCAGCGGCCGGTCCTCCACCAGAGAAGCCGCGGTCATGCCGGTATCGAGGGCCGCGGCCCAGACGAAAGGCTTGAACGTGGATCCGGGCTGGCGACGGGCCTGCACCGCGCGGTTGAATACCGAATCGCGGCCGCCCACCATGGCCCGGATGGCGCCGGTCTTGACGTCCATGAGCACGAACGCGCCCTGGATCTTGACCGGCGGCGAAGTCGATATATCCGGAGCCGCTTCGAGTATGTTCGGGGATTCCTTGAGCTTGCGCTCCCATTCCTTGCGCGCCGACTCATCGAAAGCGACCAGCCCCTTCTCCATCACCGTCTCGGCCTGTTTCTGCATGTCCAGGTCCAAAGTGGTATATATCTTCATGCCCCCGCGCCATAAGGTGCTGGTGCCATAGCGCTGTTCCAGCCGCTTACGCACATGCTCCACGAAATAGGGGGCTTGGGTGTCCTGATTCAAGGGCCGGCTCGCGGGCATAGGCTGGAGCATGGCCGCGTCCATCTCCGCGCGGTTGATCATGCCCGACTCGAACATGCGGGTGAGCACCATGCCCCGCCGCCGCCGGGCCTGGTCCGGATGCAGGAAGGGCGAATTGCCGCGCGGCGCCTGGATGATCCCGGCCAGCAAGGCGCAGTCGGACAAGGTAAGATCCCCGACCTCCTTGCCGAAATATATGCGGGCCGCAGACTGCACCCCGTACGCCCCCTCGCCGAAATATATCTGGTTGAGGTAGAACTGCAGGATCTCGGTCTTGGAAAAATTGCGCTCGATCTGGATAGAGAGCAGGATCTCCCGGATCTTGCGCACGATCTTGCGCTGCCGAGAGAGGAATATCTGCCGGGAGAGCTGCTGGGTTATGGTCGAGCCGCCCTGCCGCCAGCGCCGGGCCAGGAGATTGGTAAGGGCCGAGCGCATGATGC
>JBAZVY010000194.1:0-5181 GCA_041660645.1 Elusimicrobiota bacterium
TAGGTATGGTTGTCCTGCAAAGTAGGCCAGGCCCGGCTCCAAACCTCTTTACCGGCCACCGTAACCCAATTGCTGTAGCCGCCGGAATCGAAATTCCCATCGCCGCGCCAGTAACTGTTGAAGATCGTGTCCTTAAGCAGGACTTCCACCGTCTTGACCCCGGACGCGCCGGTAGTCCCATCGTTAGCCGTGCCCGCCAAGGCCTGCAATCCCGCCGCGTTATACGCCTGGTTCGTCAACGGGAACGTGGAATTGACCACAGGCGCTTGGTTGTCGTATCGGAACGCCGCACCCGCCCCGCCCGCCGCCGGATTCTGCTGCACGTTGCTGGCCTTGTCCAAGGCCACGGCCGCCACCCGATAGGTATTGGAACTGATCAGCAATCCGGCCGGCACGGGCGTAGACCAAGACAAGCTGGTCATACCGTCCACCGTGGTGCTGGCCACCTGGGCCCAGCCCGGGCCCGGAGGATACCCGGGAGCCGCCACGCTGAACAGGCCCGTGCCCCAATTGAGCCAGCCGATCAACCCGTCCGGGCCCGACACATGCTCCACGGCCGCGTACACATACGACACGCCCGACACACCCGTGCCCGGGTCGTTGGAATTGCCCGAGAAAGCGGTGATGGCCTTGACATCGCTTCCGTTGACCGGCACGGCCACCGTGGCCGTGGGCCGGGTCACGTCGTACTTGAAGCCCTGCTTATACCCGGCCGGGAAAGCCGCGGGCGCGGTCTCTACGCTGGTCCAGTTGCCGGCCTTGTCCCGAGCGCGCACGAACACCTTATAATCTATGCCGTCAGAGAACCCGGGCGCGCGCCATTGGGCCGGAGCGTATATCCAATTATTGCCGGACAAGTACACATTGCTGGACCAGTATATGGCGGCTTGGTTCACGCTGAAAGTATTGGTATTGGTGCTCCACCACACATTCTCCGCCACGCCCGAGGACATCGCCACCCAGACCTCGCTGATGCCCGAGCCGTTGACCCCCGGATCCGATACCGTGCCCCAGGTATAAGTGCTGATCCGCACGGCCTCGGCGTTGATCGCGTCGTTGGAATAGGCCGGCTGCGTAGGCGGGCTGGCCGGGAAGCTTATGGCCAGGCTGGGCGCGGACTGATCGTACTTGAAGTCCCGGTCCCCGCCCACCGGCGCGGTACGCACGTGGCCGGCCAGGTCCGTCACCTGCAGGAACAAACGATAGACCTGATTATTGGTGAACGCGCCCGACAGATCGGTGTAGGACCAGTCCACGTTCCCGGTGATCCCGCTCAAAGTGGCGGTGGAATAGTGATCGTTGAGCGCGGTCCAGGACGAGCCCGTCCAGTCCTCGTCCGCCCCTCCCGCGATGCGCTGGATGCGGACTTCCACCTTGCTCAACCCCGACAGGTCCCCGTTGGCCGTGCCCGAGATACTGGCCAAAGCCGGCATATCCCCGGAAGCCGGCTGCTGCAGCAGGACCGTGGGCAGCGTGTCGTCCACGGCAGGTAAGCGGCGTCCTCGACCCGCACCTCGATCCGGTACTGCCGGTCCGCGCCCACCGGCCAGGCCGGCGCCGCGATGGACTGCCAGGACACGTTAGTGGTCACGAACCACTTGTTGTTATTGGCCCAGGTCCCGGACGACCAGTTGTCCGTGATCCAGTACCAGGTGTCGGTACCGTCGAAATACGAGATATCGATCTCCACCCTGCGGATGCCCGAGTTCCAAGGCGCGCGGGGATCCACGGCTGTGCCCGCGAAGGGATGGGCCGCGCCCCCGATCAGGTCGCGCTGGTACTTGCCGATGGCGCCCGCGCCCAGGTGCGCGGGGAAGCTCACTGAAACGTTCGGCGCCGCATTGTCGAAGATGAAGGTGCGCGAGGACACGTCCGCGGTAAATCCATTCTGCTCGTTGCGCGCCGTGTCTATGGCCTTGCTCAAAACCGTATACCAAGTGTTGTTCACGGCCAAGGCGGTGTTGAGGTCCGCGTCATTATAAGTCCACAATGCGCCGAAGGGCGGATTATTGGGCGTAGACGAAGCCGCTATCCAGTACGGGCAGTCCGCGGTGAAGAACTTATTGGCCGGGTCATAGCACTTGTCGTCGTTGAACGACCGGATCGATATGCTCGTATGATACACGGACCAGCCGTCCTGGGCCGTGCCCGACACCAGGCTCAAACTGCGCAGCCGGGCCGCGCTTGCCGGCCGCTCCAACCCAGAGCTCGGCGGGGTCACGTCCCAGGTGAAGTTCCGGGACACGGTCGCGCCGTTGCCGGCCGCGTCCTTGCCCACCACCTGCACCGTGTATTCCCGGTCCGCCTCGTACGCGCTCTGGTCCGTGAAGCTGGCGTGCGTCACCGCATAAGAATTAGGCGGCTGGCCGCCCACGTTGGGCGGCAGGCAGGTCTGGTCCGCGGCGCTTATGCAATCCACGGCCGAGGCCGTAAACGTAGCCACGCCCAGGTTCCAGAACTGAGGGCTGCCCGCTTCCATGCGCCGCAAGCGCAGGTACACGGTCTTGGCCGCCCCGGTCAAGCCCTGGGAATCGTCCGTGGCCGTGCCCGCGAGCACGGGCAGGCTGTTCTTGTAAGTCGCATCCGGCATGCTCACCCCGGCCAAGGGCGCGCCGTCGTCTATATAGAAATCATTGGGCCCTTGGCCCGACTCGTACGGCGTGCCCGCGCGCGACTCTAACTGGTAGTGGTGCAGGCTGGTCCAGGAAGCTTGATATATGGAGTAGGTCCAGGCCCCCACCCCGGAAGCGTTGTTCCAATCGGGATAGGTCAGATTGGACACCCAGGTCCCATCCGAAGCCCGCCAGGCCAGGATATTGCCCCCGTCCGTGATATCCCACAGCCGGACCTGCACCACCGTGGAATACGGCAGGTTGGCGGTTCCGTTCAAACCCGCATTGGCGGACTTGAAGTGCGGGGTCAAGTTATTGGGCTTGATGATCCAAGACGTGGGCATGGGCACGGCGAAATCGAATTGGGAACGGTTGGTATTGGCTGCCGCGGAATTAGGCCGCGCCTCCGCGTTAAGGCCCTGGTCCACGGCCGCGCTCAGCACCTGATAGGTCTCGGCGGTCTTCCAATCCGGCGTGGACACGCCCGTGGCGTACCAGTTCACCGGCACGGCATTATCCGTGCTCGCCTCCACCCAGTAATCAGAGGCCGCGCCCGGAGCCTCCGGCGGCGTCAACGCGTCCGGCAAGATGAAATCCTTGGCGCTCTTGCTCCACCAGCCTTTGATCCCGCTGGTCCGGTAATAGGCCAAGAACACCCGCGATACCCCGGCCACGCCCACGTCCAAGGCCGTGCCCTGCACCTGGGGCATGGTCTGATAAGTCTGGCCGTGCAGCGGGATCGTGACCTTGGATACGGGCGCCGAGAAGTCCGCGGTGAAAGTGTTGGTGGTCAGGTTGATCTGCTGCTGGTTGTTGGCGCGGTCCCGGGCCCGGGACGTGACCTTGTAGGTCAGCAGGTCGGTCAAGGCCCAGGCCGGAAGCACGTAGCTCCATACGCCGGAAGAAACGCCCACGAAGGTCGCGGTGGACCAAGCCGGCGCATCCGCGTCGAACCCGTCCCCGTCCCAGAACTTATGGTCCACCACCCGCTCCACGGTCACGGTCACGCTGGAAGGCGCGATGCCCGCGTCCTGGCCCACGCAGGAAACCGTGGTGCAGAACCCGTCCACCGCCCGACCTTGGACCACGATCTGCCCCACGCCCGCGTAGCCGTTGTCCTGCGGATAGATCACGCTCGCCGTAGGCGTGCTCAAGTCCACCAGGAAGCTCGCGCTGGACAGAGGCGCTTCCGTGTTGCTGGCGATGTCGTGCGCGCGCGTGCGCACCGTATAACGGCACCCATCGTCCCAGGCATTGGTGAAGGTGATATTCCAGGCCGGCTCGCTCCAGTTCGGCGTAAACAACGGAGGCAACTGCTCTGCGCCCCCGCCCCAACCGGTACCG
The DNA here is from genome assembly GCA_041660645.1 of Elusimicrobiota bacterium. Classification (GTDB taxonomy): domain Bacteria; phylum Elusimicrobiota; class Elusimicrobia; order UBA1565; family UBA9628; genus UBA9628. The sequence continues at coordinate 3,957 of JBAZVY010000194.1, forward strand.
TTCCACCACTCATCCGCGCCGGCCGTGCCGCAATTGCGGCGCAAGTTGATCAAGACCTGGTCCACGGCCGCGGCCGTCAAGGGCCGGCTCACGTCCGTATTGGACCAAGCCGTGCCCGCTATGCTCGACAAGATCGACACGTTCTGCAGTATGGCCCCGTTGGCCGGCTGCGTGGTCAAGGACACGGGCGTCAGATTGTCATAAGTAAAGGTCAGGGCCGCGGAACCGTCCCAGTTCTTATTCGTGTCCAACTGGCCGTTGCTGGGATACGCCGACATGTTGAGCGCATTGTCCGTGGCCCGCATCCACAGCATGTAGGGATGGTTGTCCTGCAAAGTAGGCCAGGCCCGGCTCCAAACCTCTTTACCGGCCACCGTAACCCAATTGCTGTAGCCGCCGGAATCGAAATTCCCATCGCCGCGCCAATAACTGTTGAAGATCGTGTCCTTAAGCAGGACTTCCACCGTCTTGACCCCGGACGCGCCGGTAGTCCCATCGTCGGCCGTGCCCGCCAAGGCCTGCAATCCCGCCGCGTTATACGCCTGGTTCGTCAACGGGAACGTGGAATTGACCACAGGCGCTTGGTTGTCGTAACGGAAGGCCGCGCCCGCCCCGCCCGCCGCCGGGTTCTGCTGAGGATTGGAAGCCCAATCCGCGGCCTTGGCCACCACCCGATACGTATTGCTGGACGCCAACAGGCCGGCTGGAACCGGCGTGGACCAGGCCACGGAATCCAAACCCTGCACGCTGGCGGAAGCCACCTGGGTCCAGGCTCCGGCCGGAGGCGGATCATCCAGGTTGAACCCGCCCACTCCCCACTCCCACCATTTAGTCCCGCCCGAGGTGGTTTTTTGCACTGCGGCCTGCACCAGCTTGACGCCGGAAGGCCCGGGCCCCGGATCATTGGCTACGCCCGAGAAAGCGGTGATGGCCTTGACATCGCTTCCGTTGACCGGGACGCTGACCGTAGACGTAGGATAAGTTATGTCGTAACGGAACTGCTTGCTGACATAGCTGGCATTGCCGGCATTATCCATCACCCCGGCATAGACCTTGAAAGATACTCCATCGGCGCCCGCTCCGAACACTCCGGCCGTGCCCGTCCAAGCCGCCGGATTGTAGCTCCAATCCGCGCCGCCGGAATAGACCTGCGCGGTCCAATAGATCCCGGCCTGGGACCTATTGAATAGATTGCTGGAGCTATCCCACCAGACATCCTCGGCCC
>JBAZVY010000195.1:0-5114 GCA_041660645.1 Elusimicrobiota bacterium
TCGTGGGCGCAGGTCCCGGCGCGGATGAATTTCCAGGGCAAGCTCTTGGACAGCGCCAACAACCCGCGCAACGGCACGGACTTCAATCTTACCTTCCGGATATTCGATGCGCCCACGGATGGTTCGGAGCTGTGGAGCGAGACCCAGAGCAACGTCCCGGTAGCTAATGGCGTGTTCGCGGTCCAGTTAGGGGCCGTCAATCCCATCCCCGCGTCCGTGTTCCAGGCCTCGCCCACGTATCTGGAGATACAGGTCCAGATCGGCGCCGGCGCCGCGGAGGTCGGCAGCCCGCGGCAGCCGCTGGCGTCGAGCCCCTACGCATTCTTCGCGCAATCCGCCGGAAGCTTGGTCTCGGGCGCCGTTAATTATGTCCAGGTCACGAGCAGCCTTCAGGAAGGGGCCACCTTCTATGTGTCCAGCGCCACGGTCAGCGGTCCGCTGGCCGTGGGCGGGCGGATCACGGCCGGCAGCGGCGCCAACCTGATAACCACTCCGAGCGGACTGTTGGACGCGGCCAAGCTGTCCGGCACGGTACTCAGCGCCCAGCTGGAGGGGACTTACTCCAACACGCTGACGCTGAACAACCCCGCCAATGTCATGGCCGGAGACGGCTCGGGGCTGTCCGGCGTGACCGCGGCGCATCTTCTGCCCGGAGACGTGAACTACGTGCAGAATCGCGCCACCCTGCAGGCCGGCGCCACGTTCTACGTGTCCAGCGGCACGGTGGCCGGGGATTTCAACGCCCTGGGCGCGGTGACTTTAGGCGGGGCCGCCGGAGTCGACGACGTGAACGTGCGCAGCGATCTGGCGGTCGGCGGCGATATCACGGCGTCGGCGCGGGCCCGCACGTATTCACCGGCGACATCCAGGTCAAGGGCAACGACGTCCGGGATTCCGGAGGCACGGCTCGCATCACTCTGGGGTCCACCAATCTGATCAATGGCGAGCTGAGCGTTCCTGCCGGGCAGAACCTTCTCATCAGCACCAGCGTATTCCTCAACGGTACGGCCAATTCGGATAATTTCGTGGCCTTCCCGTTCACGGCTTCCACCGTCATCAATCCCGGCAACGCCGTGATCATTTCCGGAGCCAACACCGTGGGTACGGTAGCCACCAACGGCAGCGCGGCCGCTCTGGGATTCGCGGTGACCGCGGCGGCCAACGCCGGGGATACCGTTTGGGTGGCTACGGCCGGGATCATCACGAACGCGGTCTCCGGGGGCACGATCGCCACAGCGGCCAGCGTCTGCACTTCTTCCAACGGGGCCGGCCGGGTCTACTCCTGCACGACCGTCGGCGCCGTGATCGGCAAGGCGCTTACCGGGACCAGCGGCGCGGGACAGACGCTGTCGGTGGTGGTGTGGAACGGCCGTTAGGAGCTATATAGAGGCTGGCGAACTGCCTGTGAGAATGCGGCCGGGGACTAGGCTGGCGGCGGTCGGGGCGGCGGTCATGCCGCTGTTCTGGGCCGTGTCCATGCTGGGGCAGGAGATCGTCCTGCCCAGCGGAGGCGTACGTTCTCAGGCCCTGGACCAAGCGGGCTCGGGAGACATCTCGACTCCCAGCCATCGTCTCAACGTGTCGCTGGGGGAAGTGGCGATATCCAGCTTCGGATCCTCCGGATCCTCCTTGCTCCCCGGTCTTATGCAGCAGATCGCTGCCCCGGGCACGGTTTCGGATCTGGGCGGCGTCGCCGGATCCAGCGTATCGGTGCGGTTGACCTGGCAGGCGCCGGGATACGACGGCGGCTGGGGCGCGCTGCAAAGCGGGACTGCGTATCATGTCCAGCACTCGACCTGGGCCGGGATATCGTGGTCCCGGGCCGACGCCCAGGTCAGCATCTCGACCCAAGCGGTCTGGCCGGGAGATGCCCAGAGCGCGCCAGTGTCCGGGCTTTGGCCGAACACCACGAATTTCTTCCGGCTATGGACCCAGGACGCCTTCGGCAACCTGAGCGCGCTTTCCAACGGCGCCACGGTGGCGACCTTGGCCCGGCTGCCGCAGCCCGGCGCCCAGCCTTTCCGCATGGTCGGGGTCAGTTCGGTAGCCGTGGCCTGGGGAGCGTTTGCGGCCAGCCCTTCATCCATGACCGCGGAAGGCTATCGTTTGGAGGCGTGCGCGGACGCGGACTTCGCCGGCGACATATTGTCTTCCCAGACCTTCAACGCCGCGCTGAGCACTTTGACCGTGTCCGGATTGTTCTCGGACACCACGTACTATTTCCGCGTGGCCGCGCTGAATTGGAACCGCGCGGCCAATTATGCCCTGGCCGGATCCACTTTGACCCGGCCGTCGGTCGACGTGGCGCCGCCGACCGCGGTGACGGACCTGTCCGCATCCACCGCTTCCGCGACCGCAGCGTGGCTGCGCTGGAGCGCGCCCGCGGACCCGGGCAACGAGCCTTGGAACGGTACCTACGCGATACAGCGCGCCACCTATGCGACAGGGGTGGAATATTCGACCGCGGAGGCGCAGGTGAGCTTCACTACGGCCAACGTGGCCGCGGCCAGCGCGCAGTCGCGGCTGGTCTCCGGGCTCTATCCCAATACCACCCATTTTTTCCGGATCTGGTCCGCGGACGCCAAGCCGAACTGGTCGCCTCTGTCCAACGGCGCCACGGTGGCGACCTTGGCCGACTTGACGGCCGGAGTGCGGCTCGTGTCCGTGGCTACGGGCGGCATCGGCGTAGGCTGGGAGGCGCTTCCTCTGGCGCCATCCTCGGCCACGGCCGAAGGGTATCGTCTGGAGGTGTCTTCCACGGGCTTCGGAGTGCTGTCGCCGGGAGGACAGCTTTATTCCTCAGCCACGTCCCACGTGTCGCTCAGCACGCTGGCGATCTCCGGACTCCAGCCCAACACCACTTACTTTTACCGCGTGGCCAGCCTCAATTGGCTGGGCCGGCCTAATTATTCGGCCGTGGCCGCGGTCTCCACGCTGGCCGATCCCGCGGCCGCGCTGGCGCCCGGGTTCTTGGCGGTGAACGAGTCTTCGGCCACGGTCCGTTGGGCGGCGTTGCCGGCGGGGCCGTCATCGGCTACGTGCGAAGGCTACCGGCTGGAGGCTTCGTCCACGGACTTCGGGGCCCTGGCGCCCGGCGGGCTGGCGTATTCCTCGGCCACGGCCCAGGTCCGGGCCAGCACCCTGACGGTGCAAGGGCTGGATCCCAATACGATCTACTACTACCGCGTGGCCAGCCTGAACTGGAGCGGCACTCCGCACTATACGATACTCTCGGCCACGAGCACCCTGGCCCGCGCGCCGGACGCGCCGAGCGTATCCGAGATCATGGTCTCCAGCGCCGTGCTGAGCTGGCTGGCGTCGGAAGGCGGCGCGGCGGGCTATCGCATGGCCGCGTCTTCGACCGGATTCGACGGTTCCGGGGAGGTCGTATACGCCTCGGCCGGCAGCGGGCAGACCAGCCTGGCCGTGCCGGGGCTGCAGCCCAATACCACGTATTCATTCCGGGTCGGAGCGGTGAACTGGGACGGCGCAGCCGCTTATGCCGCAGCGGGAGATTCATCCACTTATGCCCAGGCGCCGGGGCGGCTGGCCACGGATTTTTTCGCGGTCTATTCCGCATCGGTCTCCGCCCGTTGGGCGGCGTTGCCGGTCGGGCCAGCATCGGCCACGTGCGAAGGCTACCGGCTGGAGGCTTCGTCCACGGATTTCGGGGCCCTGGCGCCCGGCGGGCTGGTGTATTCCTCGGCCACGGCCCAAGTCCGGGCCAGCACCTTGACGGTGTCGGGGCTGGATGCTAACACGGTCTATTACTATCGCGCGGCCAGCCTCAATTGGAGCGGAGCTGCGCGCTATGCCATGCTTTCGGCCACGAGCACATTGGCGCGCGCGCCGGTGAGCGCGGCCAGTACGTTCACGGCGGCGGCCAACGTCTATCTGACCGCGCAATGGACGGCCGGCGGCAACCCGGATTGGACGCAGTACCGCCTGCAGCTCTCTACCGCGTCTGATTTCACGGGCGATATATCGCAGTCCGCGGGTCCGGGCCTGGCCGGGAGCGTCTATGCGCTGCTGCCCAATACGACCTATTATGGACGGGTCGCGGCGGTCAATAACGACGGACTGGCCACGGCTTTCACCGCGCTGGGCGCTACCTCTACCTGGGCGTCGATGCCGTCCGCCGCGGCCCCGGATTTCGCCCCGGTATACTTCAGCAGCCTGACCCTGAATTTCAGCGCGGGCGATCCGGCCAACCCCCAGGGCACGGTTTATGAAGTCCAGATCTCCAGTTGCGATGATTTCAACGTCTATCAGGCCAGCGCTACGCGCAATGACTTCGCGGTATTCCAGGGGCTGGCCATCAATGCCGCCTATTATGGACGGGTCCGGGCGCGCAGCCACTCCGGGCTGTTCTCGGACTTTTATCCGGCCGGCTCGACTGCGACCTTGAGCGTGAGGCCGGGGCCGGTGGCATCGACTTACAGCAACGTGACGGCCAATTCATTCTCCATGACTTGGGCGTCGGGAACCGCGCTGTCCGGCTACAATCCGGACGGCACGACGTATTCGGCCGAGATATCCACGGCCGGCGATTTCACGGGCACGATCCTGGAGAATATGGAGGTCTCCACGGAAACCGTTTTCTCCGGCCTGGTATCCGGCACGGTGTATTACGCGCGAGTCCGGTCGGCGAACCAGCAGAATGCGTATTCCGCGTTCACCTCCTATGGATCGGTGACGACCTTGAACTCGGCCGCGCCGTCATTCCTCAACGGCACTTTTTACGTATCGGACTCCCTGGGCCAGTACCTATCCCCGGATCTGTATACGGACACGACCACGCCCAAGCTCAGCATCCAAGTCCAGTCCAACTATACCCCCGGCCTGGCGGTGGCCGATACCCCGAGCCAACTGGCCTTGTGGCACTTGGACGAAGGCGCGGGCGCGTCTGGTTCGGACGCCAGCCGGCATTCTCGGTCCTTGGCCCTAGGCGGCGCGCCCGCGCCGGGCTGGACCGAGGGCAAGTTGGGCGCGGCCTTGGACTTCGACGGCACGCAGAATTATGCGGTCAGCGCGAACCTGACGCCGTGGCGCGCCTCCGCGGCGGACAGCCAATTCACGGTCAGCCTGTGGTGCAACACCACGCTGGGCAAGGG
>JBAZVY010000196.1:0-5107 GCA_041660645.1 Elusimicrobiota bacterium
CCCAGCAGGCCCTTCTTATGCGCCGACTTCACGCCGCAGAGCCAGAGCTCCCGGCCTTCCACCAAACGATGGATGTCGAACCCCATGCCCACGGCCGTGCGCCGGCGGCCGCCGCCGCGCTGCTCCAGCAAAGCCTCTGCCATGACCAAGTCCTCCGGAGTGGTGATCTTGAAATTCTCATACGTGGAAGGCACGATGCGCACCTTCTGCCCGCACTTCTCCACGAGCTGGCTCTCGTCCGTGGCCGCGGCCGCTTCCGGGAATCTATTCAAGGCCTCTTCCAGCACTTCCCGGCGATAGCACTGCGGCGTCTGGGCCGCCCAGAACGATGACCGCGCCGGCGTGGCGGAAATCCACATCTGCTTGTTGGTCACCTTCTTCAAGGTATCCTTGACCTGGACCGCGGGCACGGCCGCACCGGAATCATAGGCTTCGTCTATAGTGGCCCGGATGATCTCCGCGGTGATCAAAGAACGCGCGCCGTCATGCACCGCCACGACCTCGGTATCCTCGGCCACTTCCTGGAACCCGTTGCGCACCGAGCCCATGCGGGTGGGACCGGCTTCCACGAGCTTGACCCGGGGCCCGGACAGCCGCGTCCCATAAGTCTTTATATTCTCGGGCGCGGTCACCAATATGACCCGCTCCACTTCGGGCAAGGACAAGAATGCCTCCAAAGACCATTCCACCACGGTCTTTCCGGCCAAGGGCAGGAACTGTTTAGGCCGGCCCATGCGCGAACCGCTGCCCCCGGCCACTATGACGGCTTCGACCTTCATGACCTAGTCCTTACTTCTCGTTCCTATCGAGCTTATCATTACGCTCGCCCTTGGCCTTGCCGAATATCATGCGGCCGGAGGGAGTTTGCAGGATGGAAGTCACGCCCACATCCACGCGCTTGCCGATATGCCGGCGCCCATCCTCGATGACCACCATGGTGCCGTCATCCAGATAGCCGATGCCTTGTTCCCGTTCCTTGCCTTCTTTCATCACGAATATGGGCATGGCTTCTCCCGGCAGGACCACGGCCTTGAGCGCGGCGCCCAGATCGTTGACGTTGAGGCAGATCACGCCTTCCAAGGACGCGATCTTATTGAGATTGAAATCCGTGGTCACGACCTTGCCCCCCATGTCCTTGGCCAGACGCACGACCTTGCCGTCCACGTCCGGGATATCGGGGATATCCTTATCCAGTATGCGCACCGGCACCTCGGGGTTCTCCTGCAGGCGGGCCAATATATCCAGGCCGCGGCGGCCGCGCGCGCGCTTCAAGGCGTCGGGGGAATCCGCCAACTGATGCAATTCCTGCATGATGAATCGGGGCACGATGAGCACGCCGGAAAGGAAACGGGTCTCGCACACGTCCACCACCCGCCCGTCTATGATGGCGCTGGTGTCCAAGATCTTCATGTCCGCGCCCCGCCGCTTGCCCATCTTGCGGATATCCTTGTCCAGGTCGTCCATCTCCGGGAACTTGCGGATGGCCACGATCATGCCCAAAGCGCCGAAGGCGAAATAGCGCAGTATGGAATACTTATCCCAAGCCCGATATAAGCTCTCGTTGCCCATCTGGAACACGGTATAGTCCACGAGCTTGGCCAGTATTATGCCGCCCGAGGCGCCCAATATGCCGGAGATCATGGTCAGCAGATTGATCTCCGCGACCAAGAACTCCAGGACCACGATCAGCAGGCCCACGCCGGCGCCGATCGCCACGCCCTTCGGGTCCGTAGATATCTGAAAATACACCAACGCCGGACAGCCCAGCAGTATGAGGACACGGAATATCCAAATGCCCATATGTTAGCTCCTTGCTGCATGGCCGCGGTCTCTCGCGGAGGCCCGCGCCGGGTAGTAATGTTATGAAGGTGCGTCCCGGCCCATCCCAACGCGATACTGCCGCAGCCGATTATTTATGAGTCTTACTGCCCAACAACACGTCCGCGGCGGCTTCCAGATCCGCCACGCCCACTACTTCTATGCCCGGCTTGCGGGTGATGTCCTTCACGCAGCGAGCCGGAACCAATATCTTGCTGAAGCCCGCCTTGGCCGCTTCCTTGATCCGAGCCTCCAAGTGCGGGACCCGGCCCACCTCGCCCAACAGGCTGACCTCGCCCAACATGATCCAATCCGAAGGCACCGGCACGTCCCGGGCCGAGCTGACCACGGCCATGCATGCGGCTAGGTCCACGGCCGGGTCCTTGACCCGCAGTCCGCCGGCCAAGCTCACGAACACGTCCCGCTCCTCCAACTGCAGCCGCAGATGTTTCTCCATGGCGGCTAGGAGCACCAGGACGCGATTGAGATCCATGCCCGTGGCCATACGTCGGGGCAGAGGATATTTCGTATGCACCACCAAGGATTGGACTTCGACCAGCAGGGGCCGCGAGCCTTCCATGGTCACGGACGGGACCCGGCCGGCCTGGGCCCGGCCGTCGCGGTCGGCCAAGAAGAACTGGGCCGCGTCGCCCACTTCGCGCAGGCCGGTCTCGGTCATCTCAAAGAGTCCCAATTCATCCGTGGATCCGAAACGGTTCTTCCAGGCCCGCAGCACGCGCAGCAGATCATGGCGTTCGGTGTCGAAATAGAGCACGGTATCTACGATATGCTCCAAGACCTTGGGCCCGGCCAAAGCCCCTTCCTTGGTGACGTGCCCGAGCAAAAACACCACGGAGTCCGTGGACTTGGCCACGCGCAAGAGCTCGGCCGCGCATTCCCGGACCTGGGCCACGGTGCCCGCGCTGGAAGTCAACTCGGGGTGGGCTACGGTCTGCACGGAATCCAGCACGATGATCCCGGGGTTGCACTTGGCCACGGCGGCCACGATCTTGACCAGATCGGTCTCGGACAGGAGGAACAAAGAATCGCCGCGCACGCCCAGACGCTTGGCCCGGGCCGATAGCTGGCGCAGGGATTCCTCTCCGGATATATAGAGCGCGCTCCGATCCGGGGCCCCTGCGGCCAGACGGGCCGCGGCCTGCAGCATGAGGGTAGACTTGCCTATGCCCGGAGGCCCGGCCAGCAGGATCACTTGCCCGGGGACCACTCCGCCGCCCAAGAGCCGGTCGAATTCCCCGATGCCGGTGCGGGCGCGGGATTCCGTATCGCTCGGAGCGTCCTTCAAGGACACGACCTCGGAACTGAACTCGGTCATCTGCCGGGCTGCGGCGCCGGCCGGAGCCGCGGGCCGAGATTCCACGACCTCCTCGATCATGGTGTTCCAAGCCGAGCAGTCCGGACAGCGGCCCATGGGCTTAGGCGCGGAATATCCGCACTCCTGGCAGCGATACAAAGTCTTGAGGCGGGCCATGGGGGTTACTTGCCCTTGGATCTGCCCTTCGAGCCGGCGGCTCCGAAGGTCGCCATACCGAACAGGTAGGCCACGTCTTGATCCTCGAAGGTGACATTGGCCCAGGTCTGGTAGGTCTTGTTCTCCTGCACGTCCTCGACCCGAGCGCCGACGCCGAAGTACTTGCCCAAGCGCGCCAAGACGCCGAAGTCCCAATGCGGCCGAGTGTACTTGCGGCCCTCGACGGTGCGGTTGCGGCCGAAATCGTAACCCTGGGCCAGAACGCTCAAGTTCTTGCCTATAGGATGCTTATAAAAAGGCGTGACTATGACCCGCGCCCCGCCCGAGGAGCGCAGAGAACCGACGGCCACGTCGAACGGCCCCTTCTGGAAGCCCATGAGCGCATCCACCCGGTTCTTCTCGGTGTGGTCCGCTCCCTTGCGGCTCTCGTCCGAGATATTGGCCAGGTTGGCGCCGCCCAGGTAATAGTAGCGGCCCTCGCGCGGGCTGATCTTAAGGCCCAAGTCGGCCCGGGCAGTGCGCATGGCATGCTCATAGCGCCAATCCAGGTTCCACCATATCCGGAACTGGGTTATGCGTCCAAAAACGTCCTTGGCCGTGGAGGCCGCCTCTTTGACCGAGGAGATGGTCTCCTTCACGTCGTTCTTGACCTTTTCATCGTGCAGCATGGCCCCGATGGCGCCCTTATCCGTGGCCAGCCCCGCCATCATCTGATTGCTCTTAGCCAAAAGATCGTCGAGCTTGGCCGTGAGCCCGTCCATGCGGTCCATGGACTTCTCCAGGCTGGGCTTGGTGGTCTCCAGCAAGTCATTGAGATTAGCGGTCAATTCCCGCACGTTGGCCACGGTATCGCGCAGGTTCTCGGTCAAGGATCCGCGCGGCCCTTTGGCGGTGAGCTCGCCCAACATGTCGTTTATGCTGCCCAAGGCCTTGGTCATGGCCTTTTCCAAGGATATCGGATCCGTGCCCTCGATCGTGGAGCCCGCCTCCACCACGCCTCGGGACAGGTCGCCTTGCTCCAAGGCCAGATATTTGGATCCGATGATGCCGGTGGAAGCCACGGAAATGCTGACGCCCTTGTATATATCCACGCCGTGACGGATATAGCAGACCACCTTGGCCAAGCCCTTCTCCAGGATGATAGCCTTGACCTGTCCGACCTCGACTCCGGAAAGCTTGACCGGAGCGTCCTTGGACAGGTTGGCCACGTCGTGGAAGGTCACGTATATGGTATAGCGTTTCTCAAAAGTGAAATCGCCCAGCAGGAATATGGCCGTGCCGATCAACATGAGGCCCGCCAGGACGAACGCTCCGACCTTGGTCTCCAACGACACTTAGCGGACCTCCCCGACCGCGGCGGCGTCGGTCCGATTTTCGGCTTCGGTTTCAAAATCCTTTAATTTCATCTTTATAGGGCCCTGGCTCAGCCCGTCCACGAACTGCCGTACGTAAGGATTATCCGTGCTCCGGAACGCGTCCGGGGTGCCCGAAGCCAAGACCCGCCCCTCATGGATCATAGCCACGCGGCTGGCTACCTTATAAGCCGATTTCATGTCGTGCGTAACTACGATGGCCGTGGTCTTCAGCGCCTTCTGAAGATCCAGGATCAGGTCGCTGATGACGTCCGACATGATCGGATCCAGCCCCGTCGTGGGCTCATCATACAAAATATACGAAGGCTCCGCCGCGATGGCCCGAGCCAAGCCCACCCGCTTCTTCATGCCGCCGGAAAGTTCCGCGGGTTTAAGGTCCTCCACGTCCTTGAGCCCCACCAAGGCCAGCTTATCCTTGGCTATG
>JBAZVY010000197.1:0-5041 GCA_041660645.1 Elusimicrobiota bacterium
TGCCGTGGAGCCTGCCAGCTGCAGCAGGTAGGCGGTGCTCAGCCCGGTGCCCGTGGAATTGACGTCGTTGAAGTCGAATTCGATCTGGGTGCTGCCCGTGAAATAGGCGGAGACCGCGCTGCCGGCCGTGATCATGCCCGGGTTGTTGATGCGGTTGTGATGGAAGTTTATGCCCGAGGAGTTCGAGGCATAGAGGCCGTAGGCGGTGCGGGGGCTTATGTCGCCGGCGGTGCGGTAGTAGATGCCGTTATTGTAGATCGTGGCGCCCGAGGCCAGGCTGTTCAAGTAGATGCCGTAGGTGTCGCGGACCGGGCTGGTCGCGACCTGTATCGTGTTGGAGGTCACCCAGACCTGGGCGCCGGCGGCTTGGTTGCTCAGGTACATGCCGTATTGGGCGCTGGGCGGCAAGGTGTTGCTGGAAACCATGATCCGGCCGGAGTTGTTGGCGTCCAGCCATATGCCTCGGCCTTGCGCTACGGCCTGGATCGTGTTGCCGGATAATTCCAGATCCCGGCTGCCCATCCGCATCCAAACGCCGTAACTGCTGCCGGCGGTGTTCGCGGTGGAGATCAGGACATTGGACCTTATAGTGGTGTTGGTGGAGGCTTGTATATCTACGGCTACGAGGGGCGCCTGGATATAGGACCCGGCGATGGTGTTGGTCGAGGAATTTAGCAAGACAGCGGCGCGCACGCCGGCGGTCATGGTGCTGTTGGTGATGGTGTTGGAACTGGCGGTATCAAGGTATAGGCCGTATCCGGTGCCGAATATGATGCAGTTGTCGATGGTGTTGGACGAGGCTTTGTAGATGAGGAGGCCGCTGTTGATGGATACCGCGCCTATGATGGTGCTGTCTTTTATGAGGTTGCTTCCGGAGGACTCGATCTGCGCGCCGGGGTTGGCGCCGCCCCACATGAAGCTAGCGCTGACCGTGTTGGAGGATCCTTTTATGTGCAGGCCGAAGTTGGCGCCGGTCATGGTGCTCTGGCTTATGGTGTTGGAACTGCCATAAAGCATCACGCCGTAGCTCTGGGTGGCGTTGAACAGACTCTGGAATATGGTATTGGACCGGCTGTTGGCGTCCAAGGAAAGCCCGGCGTAGCCTCCGTTGCCGTCTATGGTCATGCTGCTGTTGGTGATGAAGTTGTAGCTGGAGTTTTCTATGTACATGCCGGAGGCTGCGGATCTGCTGTATATATAGCTGCCGCTGACCGTGTTGGACGCGGAGTTCCGGATGTACAGGGCGCTGACGGCGTTGGCGTTTATGGTCAGGGTGCTGTGGACTATAAGGTTGTGATCGGCAGACGCGTCCAAGTAGGCGGCGTATGAACTGCCGGGGTTGCGGATATAGCTGTCCGAGATCGTGTTGGCGGAGGACTGGTAGATGTTAAGGGCTACGTCGATATTGCCGAATACGTTGCCCCATCCCAGGCTGTTGTAATTGGAGCCGGTGTATATATCGACGCCATGGTTGCCCGTGCTGCTGGCGAAGAACACGGAGAATGTGTTCGAGGATGCGCCATTGAGGTATATCGCGGATCCCGAGCCGGCTTGGGCGGAACTGAAGGCGATCGTGGTCCCGGAACTGCCTATGATCTGTATGGCGTTGGCGTTCTGCACCGTGATGCTGGAATAGGATAGGTGGCTCCAGGTCGATAGCCTTATGCCTGCGGTGGCGATATGCCCCCCCGCGTCCACGCTCATGCTGGACAGCCTGACCAGGGCCGAGGAGATGAGCACTCCGTAAGCCACGGTATTGGTGGTGATTATAGTGAGGTGTTCCAGGCTCACGCTGGAGTTCGCCACCTGGAACGCGGCCGTGGACTTGACCGGCGGATTGACCACCGGGGCCGAGCTGATGAAGCTGGGGTCGGACATTATGCGGATAGTGTCCGTGCTGTAAGTGAAGGTGAAGCCTCCGGCGACCGTTACCTGCTCGTTGTAGGTCTGGGTGTCGCGCACCACGATGCAGGTGGTAGTCGGGCGCGGCTTGGGTAGGAAGTCCACCGCGGCTTGGATGGTCAGATGGTCGCCGCTGCCGTTTTGGATCACGTTGCGCACCTGGCCGCAGCCCGGGGGCGCGGGCCAGCCGCCGGGCATGGTCACGGTGCCGCCGATGAGCACGTAGTTCGCGTTTAGCACGGCGTAGCCGTCGGCGTGCACGCGCACGAAATAGGTGGCGCCGCCGGCCAGGCCGTTGAACGTGGCCCAGCGGTTGCGGGTGGCGCTGCTCTGCTCGATGGTCAGATAGTCCGAGGTCTTGGCGATCTGGGCCGTGTAGTTGATGCCCGTGGGATTGCCGGCCGGGCCCCACTGCGCGTTCACGAAGTTCGCGCCCGAGGCCGTGATGGTGCCGCCGTATACGTTGCCCAGCACGGTCGCCGTGGACTTGTAATCTCCGGTGAAAAAGGCGCTGGCGCCTCGGATGGTCACGGTGCTGAAATACGCGAAGGTGGCGCTGCTCGTGCCCAAGGCTTGGACGCTGTCGAAGGTGTAATCTCCGGCCAGGACCACGGTGGTGCTGAGCGACACCCGGTCGTAGTTGTCGATGATGAGGTTTCCGGTCATGGCGGGCGGCCGGATGAATATGGTGCCGGCCGCGGCGTCGTTGCCGCCGCACCAGCCGCTGCCGCCCCAAGCCGCGATCCCGCCCGAGAAAGCCGCGGTCGAGCCGAATACGGCGATGCGGCCGCCTCCGCCGCCGCTGCCGCCCCAAGTTGCGCCGCAACCGGAGTCGCCGCCTAAGGCCCAGACCACGCCGCTGCCGGAGAATGTCCCGGCGTTGAGGACCACGGCGCCGCCGGAGCCGCCGCCCGCGCCTCCGGCCCAAGTGGCGCTGCCGTTGCCGTTGGCGCCGTTGGCGTATATCTTGCCGTCCAGGGTGAAGGCTCCGCCTACGCTTATAAAGACCGCGCCGCCGCCCGCGCCGCCGGAGTTCGTGCTGTTGTAGGCGCCTCCGCCCGAGCCCAGGTCCGAGGGCGCGGTCAGGTTGTCGTAGCCGGCGCCGCCGCCGGTGGGGCTGTTGATCCCGTCGGCGCCGGTGCCGCCGTGTCCGCCGCCGCCGGCGCCGGCCCCGCCGGGATTGCGGCCGCCGCCAGGACCGGAGCCGGGCGTGTTCCAGACCGTACTGCCCTGATAGCCTCGGCCAGTTACCGATATGGTGGCTCCGGCTTGCAGATCAAAGTTGCCGGATACGCTCATGCTGGCTATATACGAGCGATAAGTCTCGTTGAACGCGTGCGTCAGCAGAGAACTGGACCGCATGGTGACGTTGCCGAAGTTCGCTGCCGTGGTGGTGGAGAACGTGAAGGTCGTGCCGCTGGATAGGATCAGGCTTGGTATATAGAGCTGGCCCGCGTCTATGAAGTTGGCGCCGCTGAGCATGGTCAGGCTGGATACGGTGACCGTGCCGGAGGCTATGAATAGGCCGGCGCTGTTCACGGTCAGGCTGGATACGGTAAAAGCGTTCAGCGCGGTGAAAGTAGCGCCGGAGAGCAGGGTCATGCTGGATATGGCGAACGTGCCCGTGGACACGGGCCAGGAATTAGAGGCGGAGAAGGTGGAAATGGCTTCTCCCGTGTTGATGAATGTGGATGTCGCGGGCAATACGCTGAGGCTATTGACCTGGATGAAATGGCTGGTTTGGCCGGGTTTCTTGGTCGCGAGGGTGCCCGTGCCGCCGTTGAGGCCTTGGCACCAGCCGGTGCCGGGATCAGTATTATATATGCCGGTGAAGTTGTCCGCAACGCTGACGGCTACCGCGATCCGGCCGCCACCGCCGCCTCCGCCGCCGTTTCCGCAGCCGGAACTGCCGGCTTGGGCATGGATCTCGCCGCTGCCGGCCAGGGTCGCGGCCGCGATGTTGACCGTGCCTCCGGCGCCGCCGCCGCCGCCCCAGGTGCCGCCGTTGGCGGCGGTCACGCCGTCGGCATATATATTGCCGTTGATGGTAAAGGTTCCGCCCACGCTTAGCAGCACCGCGCCGCCGCCCGCGCCGCCGGCATAGCTGTCGCCCCCGGCGCCGCCTGAACCTAAGTCCCAGGGCGCGGTCAGGCTGTCATATGAGCCTCCGGCGCCGCCCGGGGCATCTTGGTAGCCATTGCCGCCGCCTGCGCCATGGCCCCCGCCGCCCGCCCCCCAATCCGGATGGCGCCCGCCGCCTGGCCCGGAGCCGGCGCCCTTGGGGGCTGTGCCGCCATTATATCCTTTGCCTGTGGCCCAGATCGCGGCTCCGGCCTGCAGCTCCAAGTCTCCGGTCACGTTAAGGTTGAGCAGCGTGGCCCTGGCCGCGGCGTTGGGCTCATGGGTGGCCATGGCCCCGGCGCGTATGGTCAGTTTGGCCAATACGTTTTGGGCCGTATGCGAGGATGAGAGCACGGCGCGGTTGTCCATGATCATTTGATTGGCCACGGTCAAGGCCGCGCGCAGGGTCAAGGTCGAGCCGTATACCAATCCTGTGGACATGTATATTTCGTAGACCGTGGCCGGATTATAGATCGTGGGCTGGTAGGTTCGGTTGCCGTCTATGATCGCGGTGTCTCCGGCGGCCGGCGGCCCCGCCGGAGTCCAGTTGCCGGGCACGGTCCAAGTGGTGTCTATTACGCCTATCCAATGGTAGGCCCCATGGATAGAGAGCGAGGCCTCGGCCGTGTCGCCGTAAGAGCCCTGGTTGGCCAGGCTGCCGTTGGGGA
This sequence comes from Elusimicrobiota bacterium, assembly GCA_041660645.1. Taxonomy (GTDB): domain Bacteria; phylum Elusimicrobiota; class Elusimicrobia; order UBA1565; family UBA9628; genus UBA9628. The sequence goes on from JBAZVY010000197.1 coordinate 4,692, forward strand.
AGGGTTCCAGGTCGGAGGGCTCCAGGGGATCGGCCGCGTCTATGGTGGGCGACTGCGCGGCATCCACGGGCGTGAATAATCCGGTGGCGGGATGGAAGCGTCCGGCCGTGGACAGGGGATGGAAGTCCTCGACCCCGAAGCGGGCGTCGTACCACAGCGGGTTGGCGGATATGGAGTTGGCGTCCTCGCCCGCGGCCTTCCAGGCGGCCAGCGTGGCATAGCTCTTGTTGTTCCAGATGAAAGTGTTCAATGCGTTGGAGCTGAACCAATCGTTATAGTCCGAGTCTATGGCCGAGGCCGTGATCATCTTCACGTTGGCGGAAGAGTTGCTCACGGTCCAGGAGGACAGG
>JBAZVY010000198.1:0-4977 GCA_041660645.1 Elusimicrobiota bacterium
GCCGGGGTTGAAGCGTTTGCGCGTATTGTGGGTGGCCGGAGATTTCCGGACCTATTGCGCCAAGCTGCGGCGCAGCTTGGAGGAATCCAACCCGCCCTTGGAACTCATCGAGGTGCCCTTAAACAACGCCGACGCCGTGCCGGACGCGATCCGCAGGATCGCGGACACGACCGACGCGATATGGCTGCCCCCGGATCCCCTGCTGCTCAACCCCAACACTTTCCTGATCTTCAAGGAATTCTCCATGCGTAAACGCATCCCGCTCTATGCCCCGACCGGCGGGCTGGTGGACAACGGCGCCACGGCCTCCATCGGAGTATCCTTCTTCGAGATCGGCCGGATGGCCGGCCGCGCGGCCAAACACGCCTTGAACGCGGAAGCCCAACCCCGTCAGCAGCATTCCACCCAGATCGAGACCGTGATCAATCTATTGGTCGCGGATAAGATCTCATTGAAGATATCTCCGGAGGCGCTCAAGGCCGCCTCACGCGTGATTCAATGAGACTGCAGACCAAATTCACCCTGCTCTTGGTCCCCATCTGCGCCATCGCGGTGATCTCAGGCACGGCCCTGAGCTGGAAAGCCGCTACCACCACCCTAGTAGACGAGCTCGCCCAAAGGACAGTCTCCCAGGATTCGGACCTGGCGGCGGCCTGCGGCCCCGGATTGCGCGCTAAAAATGAGCAGGACCTATTGCCTCGACTGCAGCTTTTGATGCGGCGCAATGCCGCGGCCTACGCCTTGGTATTGGACACCGCCGCCGTAGTCCGCGGCCACACTGACGTGACTGAAAAAGGCCGCGTATACTCCGATATCACCACCCGTCGGGCCATCCTGGCGGAAGAGCCCGCGCATGCGGTAGTGGATTGGGCCGGAGGCTCGGTGATAGACATCGCCATCCCGATCTGGCAAGCGGAGGATAATTTCCTCCTGGCCAGCGAGCGGCACGGGAGGATCCGTCTGGGCACTTTGCGCATCGGCGTCCCCTTAGACAGGATCCGGGCCACGCGCTCCCGCATCACCAGGCAGATCGGGGCCATAATCGGGATACTCTGGGCCACCGGCCTGGCCCTCATCCTCTGGTTCCTGCACCGCCACATCCTGCGCGGCCTCGGCCTGCTCTCATCCTCCGCCCAACGCATAGGCCTGGGCGATTACAATCATCGCGTGGCCGCGACCTCGGACGATGAGATCGGAGACCTGGCCCATACTTTCAACCGCATGACCGCGAGCCTGGCCGGGACCACCGTATCCAAAGACTATCTCGCCGGCATCATCGACAGCATGGGCGACACCTTGCTGGTGACGGACTCGGACGGCGTCATCCGCATGGCCAACCGCGCCACCGCTGCCCTGCTGGGCTACGCGCCAGCCGAGCTGCTCGGCCTCGCCATCACCGGCTTATTCGCGGACGCCCCCCAAGGCCTATTGGATGAGACCCGGAAAGCCGGCCAGATCATAAACCATGAGGTCAACCTGCTCACAAAAACCGGACTGCTCATGCCGGTGCTGATATCCGGCTCCTGCATCCGCGATACCGCCAGCGGGGGAACCAGCCTGATAGTGGTCGCGCGCGACATATCGGAGCGCAAGGAACTCGAAGCCCGCATCTTGCAGACCGAGAAATTATCCGCCATCGGACAGCTCGCCGCGGGAGTGGCGCATGAGATCAACAATCCGCTGGGCGTCATCCTCGGCTTCGCCGAAGGCATGGCCAAACGCACGAACTTGGACGACCCCAAATATCTGCCGGTGCGCTCTATAGTCCGGGAGGCCTACCGCTGCAAGGAGATCGTCCAGAACCTGCTGACTTTCTCCCGCATGGGACAAAAACACGACGCCACCTTCAATCTCGTAGACGCCGTAGCCAATGCCTTGAACTTGATCGAGCCCCAGGCCCGCGTATGTTCGGTGGAGCTGTCCCGCGCCCTGCATCCCGAAGCCTTGTCCATACACGGCAATTCCAATCAGATCCAACAGATAGTGATAAACCTATGCAACAACGCCCTGGATGCCATGCCCAAGGGCGGCAAGCTCACCGTGTCCGTGGATCGCGCCTGGGCCAACAACAAGGCCTTGGCCCGGATCCAAATACAAGACACGGGCGGCGGCATCCCAAAATACTTGCAAGGCAAGATAATGGAGCCGTTCTTCACCACCAAAGAACCGGGCAAGGGCACGGGACTCGGGCTCTCCCTGGTCGACGAGATGGTGGCTCGGCACAACGGGAGCGTGAAGTTCTCCAGCCTGGAGAATCAAGGCACCACGTTCGTAGTGACCCTGCCCCTGGCCTCAGCGTAACCCCAAGATCAGATCATGCGGTAGCCGCGCCCGCGGACCGTGCGCAGCCGGCGGCCGTGCGCGCCCAACTTGCGCCGCAGCCCCGCCACCTGCTTATCCAACGCCTCCCCGTTCACGCGCCCGGCCGCTTCGCCCCACACGGTCTCCAGCAGAGTCCCGCGTTCCAGCACCCGTCCGGGGTGCCCGAGGAACACCGATAAAAGCGCGGCCTCCTTGCGGGTCAAACCGCGGCCCGGGCTCCATCTCCCGCGCCGCCTGAACGAGACCTCGCAACTCCTGGCATGCAGCCGGATGTCGCCGGCCGAGGACACCGCGCCGCAATCGCGGCGCTGGGCGGAACTGCGCCGCAGCAACAGCCGCAGCTGAGAAGTCAACCGCAAGCCCGTCAGGTCCTGGGCGATCACGCCGTCGGCTCCAGCCGCCAGGGCGGCAGCCACGTCCCCGGCCGAAAGGCCGGGCGCCGGGATCGCGAACACCATGTACCACCCTGGGAAATCCTTCCGGAAGCGTTCCGCCCGGACCGCAGTGGCGCCCGCATCCCAATCCAATATCCCCATCCCGGAAGAGGCCGGCTGCGGCCGAGCCAGGCCCGCGGGCCAATCCCGAGCGCCCCAGAGCCGCGCCCCCAGAGCCGCGGCCGCAGCCTGCAGCCGTTGCCGCCAGTGCGGGTCCCGGGATATGACCAAAAGATCGCTCACAAAGGGCGGTCTATCCCGGTCAATTCCTTTATGAGCCCGCGCAACTGCTTGAAATCTATAGGCTTGCCGATCAACCTTATCTTGGGATCATCCGGGATCATCCTTCGAGCATCCTCCAACTTCATGCCGGTGATGAATATGACCGGCAGCAGCGGAGACACCGTAGTCAGCTTGCGCAAATGCCTGACCGCGTCCGCTCCGGTGCCCACTCCCGGCATCTGGATATCGCAGATTATGAGTCCGATCTTGAGCCCCTGGGCCTGGACCACCTGCTGCCAGGCGTCCGTGGCCGTGGTCACGCGATACCCGGCCTCTTCCAGACGCATGCTGACCAAATTCAGCACCTCCGGATCGTCATCCACTACAAGGATATACGCATCTCTAGCCACCATCCTGCCTCCTACCGACGCCTATAGCGGCCGGGCCTGCGGGCCGGCCCCAAAGTTCCCGGCAGGCAGCCAGGATAGCATCCGCCGCCCGCGCAAAAGGCATAGCCTCCGCGCGCTCCCGCGACTTCCGGCCCATGGCCAAAAGCTTATCCCGCTCCGAAATAAGTCCCGCCAACGCCTCGGCCAACCGGGCCGGGGCCGCGGACAGGTCGGCGTAGGAAACGGCCCGGCCGCAGCCCTCGTCCAACATCTCCCGCACCCCGTAGTGATCGCTGGCCAGGACGGCCAATCCCGCCTGCATGGCCTCGGCTACGTTGAGCCCATAACTCTCATGCACGGAAGGCGATATGAAAAGCTGGGCCAATGGGAAATGGGCTTTTTTAGCCGCTGCGTCCAGATATCCGGGGAAGAACACCCGGACCCGCTTCAATTTACCCGCGGCGGCCCGCACCCGGCGCATATACCTGGCTCCTTGCATGAAAGCCGCGTCGCCGCACACCAAAAGCACCACGTCCCGATCCCGCAAGCGGCCATCGCCCTCCAACAACCGCAATCCTTCCAACAACAAATGGATGCCTTTTTCCGGAGATATGCGGCTCAAGGTCATGAGCACTGCGGTGTCCGGCCCTATCCCATAGCGCGCACGGAGTTCTTGGATGCGGGCTTCCGGCGCCGGCCCCGGGGCCTCATCCTCGAATGCCCCCCAGGGCACGACCTGGATGCGCTGCGGCAAGGCTTGCTCCGGCCACAGGCCGCCGTAGCACCTGGTCAAGGTCTCGGCCATGCCTCGCGAGGGCACGATCAATCGGTTGGAATAACGTACCGTATCCTGCTGTTTCTCGAACACGATGCGCAATAAGTCCGGCACGGCCCGCGCTATGCCCATGCGGCAGCAGCGTTCGTACAGCCGAGTCAATCGCTCCGGCCGCACCCAGTTGCGCAGATAGAGCTTGTTGAAATAATCCACCACATCCACGTGCCAGATGGACACGATGGGATAGCCGGCTGCGGCCAAGGCGGCTAGGGTCGGGCCTTCGGACACGTCATTGACCAGAACGCAGGTGGAACCGGGGGCGAAGCGGCCGCGCCGGGACAACAGCCAGTCCGTGGTTGCGGCCTCAAAATCACGGCAGAACCGGGCGTATTCGAATTCGGACAGATGCACCGGTTCATAAACGCAGTCCGCCGGCAAACGCACATATTCCCCGGATTCCGCCGGAGGCAGCGGCCCGGACCCCAAGACCGTCAACTCGCACGCGCGCTCCCGCGCCCAACGCCGCGCCAGCCGCAGGCCCACCATGGCCCCGCCGCCCAAAGGCGTGCGGTCCATAGGATAACCCAGATGGCTGCCGATGAATACTATGCGTTCCATGGGGTCCAAGAACCTGCTGATTATATATCATTTGCCGTGGATAACCTTAAGTGCCTATAATATCATCTTGCCATGAACATCCTGGGCATCTCGGCTTACTACCACGACAGCGCTGCCGCTTTGATCCAAGACGGAAAGATCATCGCCGCGGCCCAGGAAGAGCGCTTCACGCGCAAGCGCCATGACCACGAATTCCCCATACACGCCATAGCCTACT
>JBAZVY010000199.1:0-4886 GCA_041660645.1 Elusimicrobiota bacterium
GTTTCCGGAATCATGGGTCGGCGGCTATGACGGTCGTTTCTCCGGCCCGCAACCTTTATTCAAGCCGGGCAACCCCGCTCCGCCGGACTTGTCCCGGGCCCCGGCCGGGCCCTATCTTGAGCAACTCATGGCCAGTCCCTTTCCCATGCTCGCGGGCATGGCCAATGACGAACTGGGCTACATAGTCCCGGGCTATGATTTCAAAACCACCCCGACCATGTTCATGACCCCGCGCCCGGTCGGCGACCACTACGAGGAGACCAATTCCATCGGCCCTTCCGCCACCGCCATCCTACTCGACGCCGCCCGCAGCCTACTGCGCTGATCCGCGGTAAACCTCGAGTTCCCGCCGGAGCAGTTCCATCCGGCTATTGAGCCGGATGGCGCGCGATTGGTGGGCGATGGCCCCGGCCGCGTCCCCGCGCGCGAACCGGGCTTGCGCCCAGCCGCGCTGGGCTTCGAATGAAAGGGGAAAACTTTCCGCGGCCGCGGCAAAACCTCGCTCCGCACCAGCCGCATCTCCGGCGGCCAACAGGCCTTGGGCTCCGACCCAAAGTCGGCTGGCCAAGAAAGGAGCGATCAGATAAGGTATCGTGGCCAACCCGGTCGCCGTGACCGCCACGAGGATCACGCGACGGGGCTTCCAGCGCGGCGCCGGCATCCGCCCTATCGAGATGCCCAGGAACAACCCGAGCGCCAGCAGGTGGGATAGGTATTCCATGCCCATGCTGATGATGCTGTAGCCCAGGAACAAGAGTATCCCCAGTATGAACGGCCAGCGCGGAAACGACTCCGTCCATCCAGCCACTAGCCTCTGGCGCCAGGCCGCCAGCAACGCGAGCCAGGCTCCGGCACCGATCAGGCCGGTTTCCGCCAACATCTTGACCGGGAAACTGTGCGCGGAAAGGGTGTGCTGGCCCGTGCCCACCTTGTAGGAGATGTAGGCGCTGGGATAATTGCCCAAGCCGACGCCCAGCCAAGGATGTTCCCAGAACATGCGCAAGCCGCTGGCCCACCACATGATGCGCGCCGTGTTCCGTCCCGCCGGTACGGTGGCGCCGTCGAAATCCAGGGCATGCGTGAGCTTATAGCGCAGCAGCAGCGCCGCTCCGACGGCGGCCGTCGCCGCGACGGCCGCGATCAGCCGCGGCCGCCTTCGGATCCAGGCGGCCAAACCGCGAGGCCCCGACAAAAAGGGCAGGGCGGCGAGCAGGCACAGCATTCCCCAGCTGCTGATGAACAGCAGGCAGCCGGCTACGTTGGCGGCCAGGACCGCGGCCCAGAATCGGCGCATGCGGGCCTCGGTCTGCCTCCGGAAGCGGTCCACGAACACGGGCACCCAGCCTATCAGGAAAGCGGTCGCGGCATTGGAATTGATCAATGTCCCGGGGGGCTGAGACGCGAAGGGATGCCGGGGGTCGCGTTGGGCCAGGTTGACAATCAGCTCGATGAAGAACAACGGCGACAGCCACATCAGGAAATCGTCGAGCTCGGCCTCGGAGCGCAATACGTTGGCGGCAGTCAGCAACACCGCCAGCGCGGCCAGCCAGTCCAGCCAGGCCACGAAGGATTCTCCCGGATTGACCGCGCCGGCGCAGGAAAGCGCCAAGGCCGCGGCCAAGACCGCTAAGGGCAGTGCTAGCGGCATCGAATACCCTTCGGCTCCAGCCGGCCAGGTAGAACGCAAGAGGACTGCCAGGGATAATACGAGCACCGCGAGGTATATCCCGGTCGCGGCCCAATAGTCATGCCCGCCTTGGGCCAAGGCGGTAAACCCGATTATAAGCGCGAGCGCTCGAGCCGGCATCCGCATGATGTGAATATAGCAATTCGTTCCTGGTATAATCTCAACATGCCCATCAAACTCCTGGACCAGGCCGAAGCACTGCAGAGCCAAGGCTATCTAGCGCGCGCCGCATCCATATACCGCAAGCTTACCAAGCTTGAGCCCGCGTCAGACCCGGAAGCTTGGCTGGACGCGGGCCTAGGCCTGATAGCCTGCCTGCGCAGCCTGGGCCAGACCCCGGAAGCGGAGAAGGTGTGGGCCAAGACGCATAAGCTGGCGCTCCGGCATGGGGACGTGGAGTTGCGCGAGCGCCTGGACCTGGAGAAGGTCCTGATCGACCGGGCCGCGGAACGCTATACGAAGAGCATAAAGGGCCTGCAGCGGCATTTGCGCCGCTTCCAGAAGCAACGTGACCTTTGCGGCCAGAGCTTCGCGCTCTGGGCCATTGCCGGGGCTTTACGCTTCTCCGGCGACCTATCCGGCTCGCATAAGACCTTCCTGGCTAGCCTCACGGCCGGCCGCAAGTCCAAGGACAAGTCCGCGGTCGCCTATGCCCTCTTCGGACTGGGCGGGGTGACCCGAATACTCGGCCGACTGGCTGATTCCAAACGCTATTACGCCCAAGCCATGCGCTTGCTGGCCAAGACCAAAGACGTGTTCGGCCAAGCCTATGCGCACTGTGGCCTGGCCAATGTACTGCGTCAGCGGGGGGAACTCAAAGAAGCCCTGCGCCTCTACCTAGCCGCGCACAAACTATACAGCGCCTTGGGCGATGCCGTGGACCTGGCTTACGTGGATTGGGGTTTAGGCCAGATATACCTGCGCACGGGCAAACTGGCGCTGGCTGAGAAGCATTTCCGCCTGGCTCTGGGCGCCTTCTTAAAAGACCGGGAGACCCGGGGCGTGGTGCTCTGCGAGCAATCCTTGGCCGCGATATTACACGCATCGGGCCGCACGGCTCAAGCGGAGAAGCTTTTTGACCAGACTTTGGCCCGGGCCCGCAAAGCCAAGATCCATACGCATCTAGAACTATTTACTTAAGGCCGGCACCTATAACTATATCTTAAAGTCTTGGCCGAGGTAGAGTTCGCGGGCTTGGGGATCGTCCAAAAGCTTCTGGGAAGGTCCTTCCACCAGGATCTTGCCGTCGAACATGAGGTAGGCGCGCTCGATTATAGGCAGGGTCTCGCGTACGTTATGGTCGGTGATGAGGATGCCGATGCCGCGCTCCTTCAAGCGCGAGATCATGACCTTAAGGTCGCCCACGGTGATGGGGTCGATGCCCACGAACGGCTCATCCAGCAGGATGAGCTTGGGCTCGTGGATCATGGCCCGGGCGATCTCCAGACGCCGCTTCTCGCCTCCGGACAAGGTCCAGGCCTTTTGCCGGCGCAGTTCCCAGAGCCCGAACTCCAGCAGCAGGTCCTTTACCCGCCGCATCTGCTCCATGCGGCTGGACATGGTGCGCTCGAGTATGGCCCGCAGGTTCTCCTCCACGGTCAGGCCCCGGAAGACCGTAGGTTCCTGGGCTAGGTAGCCCAGGCCGCGCCGGGCCCGAGCGAACATGGGCAGTTTGGTGACATCCTCTCCGTCTATGACTATGGCTCCGGTTTCCGGCCGGATGAAGCCGGCTAGGCTGTAGAAAGTGGTGGTCTTGCCCGCGCCGTTGGGCCCCAGCAGGCCTACGATCTCGCCGGAGGAGACTTCCAAAGATACGCCCTTGACCACCTGGCGCTGGCCGTAGGCCTTGTGTATGTCGTCAGCGGATAGTTTCATTGCGCTAATTTCTCCAGCTTGTCCTTGAATCGTATCCAGCCCTGGGTCCGGCCCTCGGCATGGATGGACGCGGGCTTATCCTTGGCCGCTACGGTGTCGGCTTGTACGGCTCCGGTCCAATCGCCTTCCAGCACACGCAGCACCGGCCGGCCGCCGGAAAGCCGCACCCCGGACTGAGCCACGTCGAAATCCGCCTGCTCGCCCCACATCTCCAGCCGCGGCCCCCAAGCATGCACGTTGCCGCTCAAACGCGCGGTCTGGTCGCCTTCCCAGTCCAAGCGCACGGCCGAACCCTGGTCCGGCGGACCGTCCCGGGGGATGCGCTGGAAAGTTACTCCCGAGGGGCCGATCAGCCAGCCCTGCCCATTTTTTTGGTCGAATTGCGCCCGTTCGCCCATGACTTCGATGCGGTCGCCGGACTTCAGCATGTGTTCCATGCGCACGTGGCCGCGGGCCTGCCAGATCTGCGGCTCATGCCGCAGCAAGGCCCAATCCGCGCTCATGGAGTTGGGCCCCTTATGATAGCTGACATCGCCCACGAACTCTTCCTCGCGCTGGGGCGCGCGCCGGATCAGCCATTCCCGGCTGCGCACCACGCCGGCGGCCACCGGAGCGCCCTGATGGGCCCGCCCGGACGCTTCCATGGCCGCAGCGGGCAGCGCGCTGAGCAGCAGCAGCCAGACTGCGGTCATTTCCCGTCTCCTTCGACCACGGCTTGCTGGTTGAATATCCGTATCTCGGAAAGATCGGGCTTGGCCTCGAGCCCGCGGCCCTGCAGACGGCCGCCGGGCCGGCTCACCTGCACCAGGGAATCCGTGGTGAACAGGTTGCGCTTGGAGGAATAGGTCAGAAAATCCGTGTCCAATACCGCATGCTCTTCGATGGCGTCCAGCACCACGGAACTGGACAAGAACACGTCGTGGGTGTCCACGCGCACCCGCCCGGAGCGGGCGCTCACCCGCGAGGCCACCGCGCCCTTGCGGTAGAAGCGCATGATCGGCTCGGACAGCAGGGCGTCGCCCACGTCCTCGCGCAGGACCGCGATGCGGGCCTCCAATTCCCAGGCCAAGGCCCCGGCCTGGGTCTGGCGCAGGGTGAAGCCTTCCATCTCCTGGCGCGGCGTCGGCTCCGGCTGGGCCTTGCGGCGGCAGCCGGTCTGGGCTGCGGCCAAGGCCAATACTACGAATAGCAGGCGATAGGTCACTTAGCGGGAGCCGCAGCCTTGACCTCGGAGAGCGGCACGGGCGCGCCGGCCTGGAGCTGCTCTTCCGGCAGATGCCTGGGCCCGGAGCGCAGCCAGGGCGTCATCTCGATCGGGATCTTA
>JBAZVY010000200.1:0-4884 GCA_041660645.1 Elusimicrobiota bacterium
CCGCGCTCCAGGGGCTGGCGGCGGCCAATGATCCCCGATACGACTCCATCCTGAAAGGCGCTTCCAAGGATCCCGACCCCGTGATAAGGAACGTCCTGGCTCCCATGTGGCTGGGGGCGATGGAACGGCGGGCGCGCGGGTAGAGGTCAGGGCATGGCGATCCCCAACCGCCGGATCTGACGATATCGGAAGCAATGCACGAGGTGGTCGTTGACCATGCCCACGGCCTGCATGTGGGCATAGAGGATGGTCGAGCCGACGAAGCTCATGCCGCGGGCCTTGAGGTCCTTGCTGAAGGCGTCGGATTCTTTGGAAGTGGCGGGGAGTTCCTCTAGGCGCTTCCAGCGGTTCTGGATGGGGCGGCCGTCGACGAAGCGCCATTGGTAGGCGCTGAAGCTCCCGAACTGCTTTCGGATGTCGATGAAGACTTGGGCGTTCTTGATCGCGGCTCGGATCTTCTGCCGGTTGCGGATGATGCGGCCGTCCTGCAGGAGTTCCAGGATCCGGGGCTCGCCGAAACGGGCGACCTTGTCATAGTCGAAATCGGCGAAGGCCCTGCGGTAGCCCGCGCGTCTGCGCAGGATGGTGAGCCAGCTCAAGCCGGCCTGCGCGCCTTCGAGGATGAGGAATTCGAAGAGCTTCCGATCGTCGCTGAGAGGGACGCCCCATTCCTCGTCATGGTAAGCGACGTAGTCTTCGTGCTGTCCGCCCCAGCCGCAGCGCTTCATGTCCATGCTCCCTGTCATTTCAGATTCAGGCCGTGCTCCTGCATGATCTGGGCCCCGCGCTGCTGGATCGCCTGCGGGTCGCGGGACGGCTCCGGGTCCCGGGTCCCTGGAAAGAGGACGTAGGTCACCGGATTCTCTGTGCCGCCGCGGTTCGGGTCCGGGTCGATCCCCAGCGAGGCGGCCATGGAGATGGAAGCCTCGCCGAGCACGCCGCGGGGGCCGAAATCGCCGACGATCCCGTAGACCGTCTTGCCTTTGAAGCTCACGGCGGAGTAGTCTCCCAGACCGACATCCTTGAACTTCTTCGGAAAATCCAGGGGGATGACGACGAAAGGCAGACGGCCCGGATCGAGGCTCTCCCCGTTGGAGTACTTCAGGGAGGTCTCGGATTGGCCCGTGCGGTCGCGCTTCCATGCGCCGCCGGCGCCGTCCGCGTCGATGTCCATGTCGGCTACGAAGGCGACCGGCTTGGTCGGGCCCTCGGTCTCCAGACGGAAGACCTTGACGCTGGGCGATGAGTCCCTGTCCGTGCGGAAGAGGCTGTCGGTGGGTTTCGCTGTCCCGGGCTTGAGCTGGTCGATGGACACTGCGCCCTCCGCGCTGCGGACGGGTTCCAGCACGGCGGCGCCCTCTTGGGGCGCAACCGCCGCCGAGGGCTCCTCGCCCCGGGAGCGCTGCGTCTGGAAGGTGGAGCGCACTGAACCCAGGCTGGAGGCGAAATCCTGGTCAGAGGACACTCCTTCGCTCCCGCCGGCCGCGCCCGCCCCTTCCGTCCCGCTCCCGCCGCCGCCGACCGGTCCTGCGCCGGCGATCCTTGGAGCCCGGGCGCCGCCTGCGGACGGCTTGTTCTGAAGATTCGAGCCGTCATCCACGGCCCCGAGCGCCGCTGCGCCATTGCGCCCCCCAGGATCCGGCGCAGTAGTCCCAAGCGCCATCGTCGCGGCTGAGGGCGGGGCGCCTCCCGTCGCTTCGGCCGTTCTTCCCGCTTGGGTTCCCGCAGTCGGGGGCGTGCCGGACGCCGGCGCGGAGGCCGCGCCTTTGAGCGGTATAACGGGAACTCGGCCTCCCACGGGAACCGATTGCCGGGCAGGCTCCACCGCCGGGCGCCGCGGGGAAACCCCGGATCTCGCGGAGGGAGGTTGGCGATCGGGAACGGCGCCGGAGGCTGCCGTGCCAGGCTGAGTAGGCGCGGCGGAGAACGTCTGGGGATCGGGCTTCGCTCTCTCTCCCGGAGGACGCCGAGCCGGAAAAGAGGCTCTGCGCGCGGGTACCGACAGCGTGCGGCCAGGCCCGGAGCCCGCCTGCAGGGACGCCGGCAGTTCCTCCGCAGCCTTGTCCGGCCCGGTTGGTCCCTGACCAGGCACCCGGGTGAGGACGCGCGTCGGGGGCTCCAGACGCATCCCCGCGCCGCCGTCTTCGGGGGAGCGGCTGCGTCGGCCGACGACGAGCCACAGGGCCGCCGACACCGCCGACAGTAAGACGCCCGCCATGAGCCGCTTCTTCATGGACACGGCTATCATATCATGTGCCGTGAGCTTCTTGATGAAGGACTACCTGGCGGCCCACTTCAACACAAATATAACGGCTCATCAATAGAATTATAACGGGGTCACGGCGTATCCTATCCATATGACTCCGCAGTCTTTAGCCGACCTGACGCGTCGGGATGCCGTTATTCTGCCGTTGGAGGCCGCGAGCCGCGAAGCCGCGATCTCGGTCCTGGTAGATGTGCTTGCCGCTTCCTGGACCCCACCGGACCTGGAGGCGTTAAAAGCGGCCATGGCGGCCCGAGAAGCGGCGGGTTCGACCGGCCTGGGTAACGGTGTGGCCATCCCGCATGCGCGGTCCCCACGCGTCACGGCTCCGGCGTTGGTGGTCGGCCGCGCATCGCGTCCCATCGAGTTCAACTCTGCGGACGGCAAGCTCGTCAGCCTGGTCTTTTTGTTGGTTGTTCCGGCGGCCGATCCCAAGGCGCATCTCAAAGTGTTGGCGGCTTTGAGCAGGATCGCTATGGATAAAAAACTTTTGCGGCGTATGAACAAGGCTGCTTCGCCTGATGAGCTCTACCAGCTATTGGCTGAGGTCTCCATCTGATGGACATACTCTATCTCGGCTTGATCGTAGTCTTATGCGGCGGATCTCTGGGCTTGATCCGTATGCTTGAGAGGCTCTAGCGGGACGGTTTCTATGAACGGGATCTACTGGGTCGGCGGAATCATCAGCGTCTTGTTGTTGGCGTATTTGACGATTGGCCTGCTAAGACCGGAGTGGTTTGAATGAACGTCAATAACGTCATCCAATGCGGCATCTATGTTCTCACGGTGTTGGCCTTGGTCAAGCCGGTCGGGACCTATATGGCATGGGTTTATGAGGGGCATGTGCCGTTTTTGGAGCGGCTGTTTGGCCCGCTCGAAAGAGGAATATACCGCGTCTGCGGAGTGCGGCCGGACGAGGAAATGCCCTGGCAAACTTATGCCGCGGCCATGATGCTCTTCAGCGGCGTCGGGCTTGTCGCCCTCTATGCGCTCCAGCGTCTGCAAGGCCATCTTCCGTTGAACCCGGCGAGCCTTGGCGCCGTATCGCCTGATTCGGCTTTCAACACGGCCGTCAGTTTCGTCACGAACACGAACTGGCAGGGCTATTCCGGTGAAACCACGATGAGTCAGCTGAGCCAGATGGCGGGGCTCACGGTTCAGAATTTCGTCTCGGCCGCCACGGGTATGGCGGTGATGGCCGCTCTCATTAGGGGATTCGCTCGTAAGCAATCGAAGACGATCGGCAATTTTTGGGTGGACATGACGCGCAGCACCCTATATATCCTCCTACCGCTCTCAACGATCATGGCCCTGGCGCTGGTCACTCAGGGCGTCGTGCAGACATTCAAACCTTCTGTGACCATCCCGCTGCTTCAGACCGTCAAGGTATCCGACGGCGCGACGACCGAGCAGGTTATCGCCCTGGGGCCCGTCGCCTCGCAGGTCGCCATCAAGCAGTTGGGCACCAACGGCGGAGGATACTTCAATGTGAATTCAGCCCATCCCTTCGAGAATCCCACTCCCTTGTCCAATTATCTGGAGATGGTGGCCATCCTCCTGATTCCCGCAGCCTTGTGCTTTACCTTCGGTCGGATGGTCGGCGACAGACGCCAGGGCTGGGCGATCTTGGCTGCCATGGCGATGATCTTCATCCCCATGTTGTTTCTGTGCGTCGCCATGGAGCAGCGCGGCAATCCGGCCCTCTCTGGGCTCGGCGTCGATCAAGCACCGTCCCTGCTCCAGTCCGGCGGCAATATGGAAGGGAAGGAGACCCGATTCGGGATCGCGAGTTCAGCCATATGGGCGACGGCCACGACGGCGGCTTCCAATGGGTCGGTCAACTCGATGCACGATTCGTTCTCGCCGCTCGGAGGCTTGGTGCCGATGGCCATGATCCAGCTCGGTGAGGTGGTCTTCGGCGGCGTCGGCTGCGGGCTCTACGGGATGATCCTCTATGCGGTCATCGCGGTGTTCTTGGCCGGTCTTATGGTGGGCCGGACGCCGGAATATCTAGGCAAGAAGATCGAGGCCTATGAGATGAAGATGGCATCCATCGGGATATTGATCAGTCCGGCGGTCGTCCTGGTCGGAACCGCCGTGGCCGTGGTCGTGAGCGCAGGCAAGGCGGGCATCTTCAACCCCGGGCCGCATGGCTTCAGTGAGGTTCTCTATGCTTTTTCGTCGGCCGGCAACAACAACGGAAGCGCTTTCGCGGGCCTCTCCGCGAATACGCCCTTCTACAACGTTTCAACCGGGCTAGCCATGTTCTTCGCCCGCTTTTGGATCGCCATCCCGGTGCTCGCCATGGCCGGATCTCTAGCGGCCAAGAAGACTGTCCCGCAGAGCGCGGGGACACTCCCGACCCACACGCCGCTCTTCATCTTCTTTCTCGTAGGCACGGTCGTGTTCGTTGGAGCATTGACCTTCTTCCCGGCTTTAGCTCTGGGCCCTATCGTTGAGCATCTCATGGCAGGAAGCTGATATGAGAAAGTCCACTCGGTCATGGAGCTTGTTCGACCCCGGCATGGTCTGGCTGGCGGCGAAGCAATCCTTCCTGAAGCTCGACCCCAGGCATCAGCTCAAGAACCCGGTCATGTTCGTCGTAGAGGTCGGCAGCATCC
>JBAZVY010000201.1:0-4858 GCA_041660645.1 Elusimicrobiota bacterium
GATGATGGACTACCCCGCCGTCATCCACGGCTCCCCCAGCGTCCTGGAGAAGATCTCCATCGCCCGCGGCAAGCGCATCGACGGGCACGCCCCCCTGGTGCGCGGCAAGGACCTCTACGCCTACGTCTCGGCGGGCATCAAGTCCGACCACGAGTGCACCACGGTCGAGGAGGCCCGCGAGAAGCTGCGCGCCGGCATGTTCATCATGATCCGGGAAGGCACCGCGGCCAAGAACCTCAAGGCCTTGCTGCCCCTGGTCAATTCCGAGAACTCGCGCAAATGCCTGTTCGTGACCGACGACCGGCATCTGGAGGATATATTCACCCAGGGCCACATGGACCATCTGGTGCGCTCGGCCATAAAGCTGGGCGTAGACCCGATCCGGGCCATCCAGATGGCGAGTATTAACACGGCCGAGTATTTCGGGCTCAAGGACCTGGGCGCGGTGGCTCCGGGCTACCGGGCCGACCTCATCGTGTTCGATGATTTCAAGCGCCTGCGTATATCTAAAGTCATTAAGGACGGCCGGGTGGTGGCGGAGAACGGAGTGCTTCTGCCCTCCGCGGTCACCGATTATAAGGGCAAGGTGCGCGGCACGGTCAACGTGCGCTGGATAGAATACGAGGATTTCGCCATCAAGGCCGAGGCGCGCCGAGCCCGGGTCATCGGCGTGGTCCCGGACCAGATCGTCACCAAGTCCTTGGTCTGCCCGGTGAAGTCCGACGGCGGTTTCGTGGTCTCGGACCCGGCCCGGGACGTGCTCAAGATCGCGGTCATCGAGCGGCACATGGCGTCCGGCCGCATCGCCAAGGGACTGGTCAAAGGCTTCGGCCTTAAGCGCGGGGCCATCGCCTCCTCCATATCCCATGATTCCCACAACATCGTGGTCATCGGCGTGGACGACGGCGACATGTACACGGCCGCGGTCCAAGTGGTCAAGATGCAGGGCGGCATAGTGGCCGCGGCCGACGGCCAGGTGCTTGAAGCCCTGCCCTTGCCCATCGCCGGGCTCATGTCCGACCGCAGTTCCGAATTCGTGCGCGAACGGCTCAAACGCCTGATTTCGGCCGCCCACGCCCTGGGCTCCAAGCTGGACGATCCCTACATGGCCATGTCGTTTCTGACCTTGCCGCCCATCCCGGAGCTAAAGATAACGGATCGCGGACTTATCGACGCGGTGGATTTCAAGGTCGTGCCTTTGTTCGTGTGATCATCTATCAGGACGAACGTTTGGTCGCGGTGGCCAAGCCCTCCGGCTGCAGCGTGATCATGGACCGCATCCGGGCGGAAGAGCCCCTGGCCGACCAGGTCGGCCGCCTGATCGGGACCCGGGCCTTGGTCGTGCATCGCTTGGACCGCGGAGCCAGCGGCCTGGTGATTTTTGCCAAGGACGCGGCCACGCACCGGGCCTTGAACGATATGTTCGCGGCCCGTGCCATCCACAAATCCTATCTGGTGGCGGTCTCGGGCCGGGTCGAGTCGGATGGGGTCGTGGACCGGCCCTTGCGGGTGTTCGGATCCGGCCGGGTCGGGGTCTGTCCGGCCGACGACCCGAGGGCCAAGCCTTCCTTGAGCCGCTACCGCATCCTAGGCCTGGGATCGGATGCGTCTTTGCTGCAAGTCGAACCCAGCACCGGGCGGCGCCATCAGATCCGCGTCCACCTATACAGCATAGGGCATCCGGTCTTGGGGGATAACCGCTATGGCTCGCCACGGCCGGTCGGGGGCGCCCTCCGGCTCATGCTGCACGCTTGGCGCTTGGGATTCGACCTCGAGGGCCGCGGCTACAGCCTGTGCGCGCCTCCGGGGGATGATTTCGTCCGCCTGGCCGAAGCCCGCGGGTTGAAAATGGACCCGAACTTTTGGCCGGCCTGAAACGTAGTATAATCGTATTGCGCAATAAGGCCCTTCGGGGCCACATCATGATGGAGGAAAAGTAAAAATGTTGAAGCTCCTGATAACCGCCGTAACCATGCTTGGTTTCGCTGGCGCCGCGCTCGCGCAGGCCCCCGTGGCCGAGAAGAAAGAAGAAGTGAAGCCCATGGCCGCCACCCCGGCGACCCCGGCGACTCCGGCCATCCCGGCCCCTAAGGCTGAGAAGAAGGCCAAGCCGGCCAAGCCGGCCAAGAAGGCCAAGGCCGTCAAGAAGACCGAGAAGAAAGCCATGGCCGCCACCCCGGCTACCCCGGCGACCCCGGCCGCTCCTGCGGCCCCGGCTCCGGTCACCAAGTAAGACCTAGCCCAAGTCCGCAAAAAACAGCCTCCGCGAAAGCGGAGGCTGTTCGCTTTTATATCGGCGCTGGGAGGTCAGAACCCGGAAACGATCTCGGAGAACAGGGGCAAGGCTGCGTCCTTGGGAGATACGATGGCCGGACCTTTAGGCCAGTCTATGCCTAAAGCCGGGTCGTCCCAGCGCATGCCGCCATCCACATCCAGGGCCCAGTAGTCGGTCACTTTGTAGCTCACGTCCGCCTGTTCGGATAGGGTGTAGAAGCCGTGGGCGAAGCCGGGCGGGACCCAGAACATGCGGTTGCCTTCATCGGATAGCTCGACGGAGGCCCATTTCCCGTAGGTAGGGGAACTTTTGCGGATATCCACGGCCACGTCGAATATGCGTCCGCGCATGCAGCGCACGAGCTTGCCCACGGGCCGGGGCGGCTTTTGGAAATGCAGTCCGCGCACCACGCCGCGGACCGAGCGGGACAGGTTGTCTTGGACCAAGGGCGGCAGGCCCAAGGCCTGGGACTCGTCGGCCCGGAAGCTTTCCATGAAAAACCCCCGCTCGTCCGGGAAGGACTTGCTTTCAATGAGGAGCAGGCCGGCTAACTTATAAGGCTGGGCGAAGAAACGCATGGCGGTCAGCCTCGCGAGACCCGGCCGCGTTCGTCTATGCGCAAGCCGTGGCTGCGCTTGAGTTCCTCCAGGATATCGGCCGCCGGTATGCCGAAATTGGCCGTGCGGTTGGAGATGTCGTTGAGCAGGGCCTTGAGCCGGCTGGGCGGATCTTTTATGCGGGAAAGCATCTTGGCATAAGCGGCGGCGACGTCGGCCAACGACCGGGATGGCCGGGCGGGCGATGCGGGTTCCGATGCCGCCAGCGGGGCGGACTCCGCCGCCACGGGCGCCGCAGCGGCAGGCCGGGCGCGGCGGCTGCGGCCGCCGCCGGAACGGCGGGATCTTCCGGTCGTAGCGCTGGCGACGCGCCCCGGGGCGGGCGCGGCCGCCCGGGCCGGATGCGAGGACCATAGTTCGGCCACCCGGCCTACGCGCTGGAGCTCCTGCACGATGGCGGAAAGGGCCTTGTCGTTGGTGATCAGGGTGAAAGGTATGTGCATGGGCAGACTGGCGTGCAAGAGCCCGGCATGCATGGACATGACGAAATCCGCCGCGTTCTTGCCGCCCTGGGGCGCGGCTATGCTCACGCACATGGGCAGGCTGGCCAGGCGCCTTTGCAGGGTCCGGGGCAGGGTGGCCTTGGGCCGTAGGAATACCCGGACCAGACTGCGGTTGGTCAGGGGAAAATCCGCGGGCATGTGGGGGTCGTTGTCTCCGTCTATGAGCAGGACCGAGTCTACGGGACCGGTCTGCCGGAGGCTGCGCGAGTCGTTCGGGTTTTCCATGATCCTAGTATATACTATCGCGTCAGCCGCTTGTAACGGATGCGATGGGGCTGCACTCCGGCCTCGCCCAGGCGGGCCTTGCGGTCCTCTTCGTATGATGTGTAGTTGCCTTCGAAGAAGCGCACCTTGCTGTCGCCCTCGAACGCCAGGATATGGGTGGCGATGCGGTCCAAGAACCAGCGGTCGTGGCTGATGACCACACAGCAGCCCGCGAAATTGCTTATGGCCTCTTCCAGGGCGCGCAGGGTATGGACGTCTAGATCGTTGGTGGGCTCGTCCAGGAGAAGGACATTGCCTTCGGCCTTGAGCATGCGCGCCATATGCACCCGGTTGCGCTCGCCGCCGGAAAGCACGCCCACCGGCCGCTGCTGGTCCTGGCCTGCGAAATTGAAGCGGGCCACGTACTGCCGGGAGTTGACTTCCCGCTTGCCCAGGCTGACCACGTCTAAGCCGTCCGAGATGGTCTCCCAGACCGTCTTCTTGGGATCCAAAAGGTCGCGGTCCTGGTCCACGTAGGAGAGCTTGACGGTCTCTCCGGTCTTGAAGCTGCCCGCGTCCGGCTTCTCCTTGCCGGTTATGAGCTTGAAGAGCGTGGTCTTGCCCGCGCCGTTGGGGCCGATGACGCCCACGATGCCGTTGGGGGGGAGTTTGAAAGACAAATCTTCGAACAACAGCTTGTCGCCGTAGGACTTGGCTACGCCCGCGGCCTCGATCACGGTGTCGCCCAGGCGCGGACCGGGGGGGATGTATATCTCGAGGGTCTCGGAGCGCTCGTCCTTGTCGCCCGCGGCCAGCATCTCGTCATAGGCGCGCAGACGGGCCTTGCTCTTGGCCTGCCGGCCCTTGGCGCCCAGGCGCACCCACTCCAGCTCCCGGGCCAGGTTCTTGCGGTATTTGGATTCGCTTTTCTCTTCCTGGGCCAGGCGGGCCTGTTTCTGCTCCAGCCAGGACGCGTAATTGCCTTTCCACGGGATGCCTTCGCCCCGGTCCAGTTCCAGTATCCAGCCGGCCACGTTGTCCAGGAAATAGCGGTCGTGGGTCACGGCTATGACCGTGCCCTTATATTGGCGCAGGTGTTGTTCCAGCCATTCCACGGATTCCGCATCCAGGTGGTTGGTGGGTTCGTCCAGCAGCAGGATGTCGGGCTCCTGCAGGAGCAGCCGGCACAGGGCCACGCGCCGGCGTTCGCCGCCGGAGAGGATGCCGACGACCTGGTCCGGGGCCGGACAGCGCAGCGC
>JBAZVY010000202.1:0-3523 GCA_041660645.1 Elusimicrobiota bacterium
GTCGGCTCGCTCCAGCCCCAACGCCAAAGCCGCCTCATCCGCCCCCGGAACAACGGGTATGCCCAGCGCCTTGGCCTTGTCCAGATTCACGGCTACGGGCTCAGGATAAACCCCCGGATCCCGGCCCTCCTTCTTGGGCTCGCACATGAAAACCTCGACCTCGGCGCCGCCCTGCTTCAGGATGCGGGCCGCGACCAGGCCGTCGCCGCCATTGGCGCCGCGGCCGCAGCAGACCGCGATCCGGCTGCCGCGCAATTCCCGGCCCGCCGAAGCCAAAAACACCACGGTCTCGGCGGCCACGGCCCGGCCCGCGTTCTCCATCAAGTCTATGGCCTTAAGGCCATGGTCCCGGATCGCGCTTTGGTCGATCTCGCGCATGCGTTGGGCCGTGACCACGGGCCAGCCTTGATAAGTCTCGGGTAAAGGCTCTTTCATGGGCTAGCCCAGGGCGCTGATGAGCTGGATGAACAAGCTGGCCATGGCCAAGGAAAAGACCAAACCCGAGACCAGGACCACGGAAAAATAAGGCAGGAGCAAAGTCATCCAGGACCGTCCCAGACTCACCCCATAGCAATCGCGCACGCCGCGCGCCTTCAGGCTCAGGTTGAAGTAGCCCACGAGCAGGAAAGCCGCGGTCAGCGGCCACCCGTTGCGCGGGAACGCCGCCATCAGGAGCATGGCCGCGGGCACGAGCAAGGCCCATACCAGGTTGGCCATGCCCAACAATATGAAGAGCCCGGACGCGCTGCCCGAACTGCCCTCCATGTCGGATATCATGTGCAAAACCGAGGCCAGCAAAAAGCCCGTGGCCAGTTCCCATAATATGAACAGGCTCACGGATATCCAACCGAAAGGCAGAGGCGAAAGCCGTCCGACCAGGCACAAAGACGCGAAAAAACTCACCGCGCCGATGACCAGGCAGAACACGCCCAAGGCCAAGGGCCGGCGCTGCCGCACCGCGGCCGCGGCCTGGGCGTGGTCCTCGAAGAAATCGAAGAGCAGTTCTAAGGCGTTCAAATCACAGTCCTCGCCAG
This sequence comes from Elusimicrobiota bacterium, assembly GCA_041660645.1. Classification (GTDB taxonomy): domain Bacteria; phylum Elusimicrobiota; class Elusimicrobia; order UBA1565; family UBA9628; genus UBA9628. The sequence continues at coordinate 1,035 of JBAZVY010000202.1, forward strand.
CGATACTCCAAGCCCGGGTATTGCCGGCCGGACAGGCTTTCCAACACGCCGCCGGACATGACCCCGGAGAACTTGGAATCGAGCAGTTCGAAGATATCGCTGATATGCTCCCCGTCGCGCTTGACCTTAGGCTGGCCGGATATGCCGCCGAGCTTGCCGGCCAAGGCCAAAGCATCTTCGGAATCGCCCAGCACGTCCACCAAGCCGGCTTTCTGGGCCTGGCTGCCGCTGTATATGCGGCCGTCGGCCAAGGGCCGGACCTTATCCACGGGCATATTGCGGCCGGAACTCACCGCGGCCAGGAACTGGCTATAGGCGTCGTCGATGAGCGCCTGCAGCAGGCTGCGTTCATCCGCGGTCATGGCCCGCGCCGGAGACGCGATATCCTTGAACTTGCCGGACTTTATAGCCTCCAGCTTATAGCCGACCTTGCCGAAAAGCCCTTCCAGGTTGCTGACCGAGAATATGACTCCGATGGAGCCGGTCAGCGTGCCGGGATGGGCCACGATCTTATCGCAAGCCGCGGCGATGTAATAGCCCCCGGACGCCGCCACATCTCCGAACAAGGCCACGAACGGGATCTTCTTATCCTTGCGGATGCGCAATATCTGGCTATACATCTCCTGCACCGCGCCCACGCTGCCGCCGGGGGAGTTTATATCCAGCACGATGGCCTTGATGCCCTTGGTCTCGGACATGAGCTTGATGCGCCGGGTCCAGAGTTCCGCGCCCTTCTCCCACATGCGGCCGCTCTGGGAGTTATAGATGGGGCCGTGTATGCTCACCCAGCCCACGGCCTCGCGGTCCGAGGCCAAGGACAGCAGGCTCTTGCCCGTTTCCTTGCCGCTCTGGGCCGAGTTCTGGGCCGGTCCGCGCAGTATCACCACGCAGGCGGCGGCCAAAGAAAGCAGATACAGGCCGACCACCGCGATCATGAAACGCCGCTTTATCCTTCGGTTTCCAGGGTGCGCGGGGTGGGCATCGGCATGGACGGCGGACGGCGGGTCGGTCGGTGCGGGTGCGGGCACGATCGGTTCTTGATCCATTATCTCCCCTATCAGACGTAAGCGACCACGCGGTCGCGGCCCTGGGACTTAGCCTGGTACAAGGCGCTGTCCGCCTTGGCCACCAACTCCTCGGGACTGGCCGCGTCCTGCGGAAAATGCGCTATGCCTATGGATACGGTCACGATTATAGTCTCAAAAGCCAGCGCGAATTTCTCGGAGGCTATGGCCCGGCGGATGCTTTCCGCCTTGCGCAGCACGCCCTGGGCTTCGGCGCGCGGCATGAGCACCACGAACTCCTCTCCGCCGTAGCGGGCCACGAAATCGGTCTCATAGACCGATGCCCGCAATATCTCGCCGATGCGACGCAGGACCTGGTCCCCGAAAGGATGGCCGTAGCGGTCATTTAACCCTTTGAAATGGTCGATGTCAAGCATGAGCAGGCCATAGGTGGTCTTGAAGGTACGGGCCCGCACCGTCTCTTCGCGGATCTTCTCATCGAAGGTGCCGCGCCGGAACACCCCGGTCAGACCGTCCACCTGAGAGAGCTGTTCCATTTCCTGGAACAGTTTGACCCGCCGGAAAGCCAAGGACGTCTCGGCCGCGAATATCCGGGCTTTGGCCAGCAGGGCCGCCGGCTCTTCGTCCTTGGGCAGGCGCGCGTAAAAATAGCCTACCAGTTCCGCGGCGTCATGTATGGGCACGGCCAGGGCCCGTTCCGGGGCGTCCAATATATGCGCCTCGGACAAGGCTATGCCGTGCTCCTGCACATAGCGTTCCCACGCGGCCCAGGACCCGCCCGGGGAATTATCCAGATTGCGCGCGCTGAGGCGCTGGAATCCGCCCTCGCCGGCGTTGACATAGAGGGCGAAATCCGTCACTCCCAAGAACTGGCTGGCCGCCAACTCCAGCTTGGGCCGCATCTCTTCCCAGGACAGGGCCTCGGAGAAACTCTTGATCATGCCGTAGAGGGCCATGGTCTCCTTATGCTCGCGCTCAGTGCGCAGGCCCGCGGCTTTGACCTGCACCAGTTCCTTGGCCATGGCCAGCCGGCGCTGGCGCGTCTGTTCCAGGTCGTCCTTATAAGCCGTATGCTCGGCGCGGGAGCGTCGGCACAGAAGCAGCACGTATAGGCTGCCCAGAGAACCCCAACTCGCGCAGACTGCGGCCGCCGCGATATGCCCCGGTCCGGCCGCCGCCACCAAAGCGGCTCCCGCGAGCGCGGAAACGATGACGGCCGCGGCCGAAACCCAAAGCCGGCGCGGATAACTGAAAAGCAAGCCGAATGCCGGGACCAAGGTCGCGGCCGCGCACACTAGCTGCGCCCTCATCCCGCCACCCGATTGCGGCCGCCGCCCTTGGCTTTATAGAGCCGCTCGTCGGCGATACGCACGATCTGGCTGGCGGTGGTGGCATCCGTTGGGAAACTGGATACGCCGAAACTCATGGTAGCCCCGGTGCGCTGCCCCTGGAACACGAAAGATT
>JBAZVY010000202.1:3533-4853 GCA_041660645.1 Elusimicrobiota bacterium
CCCGGATCCGCTCGGCCAAGGCCATGGCCTCGGCGTGCGGCACATTGGGCAGTATCACGCAGAACTCCTCGCCCCCGTACCGGGCCGGGAAGTCCACGGGGCGGGCGAAAGAGGCCAGCACCGCGGCCAAGGTCCGCAATAGTTGGTCCCCGGCCTGATGGCCGTAACGGTCATTATAGGATTTGAAATGGTCCACGTCGCACAGGATCATGGATACCGGCGTCTGGCTGCGGCCGGCGCGCAGCATCTCCTCCCGCAAGCGCTGCTGGAAGGCCCGATGGCTGTAAAGCTGGGTCAAGGCATCGTGCACCGCCTGCTCATGCACATGTTCGTAAAGCTGGATGTTCTCCAGACTCAAGGCCGCCATGGTAGCAAAGAGGTCCACGGTGCGCAGATCCTCCGGGGAGAACGCCGCAGCCTCGTCGGATTCCAGCTTCAGGAACCCCGCGGGTTGGCGCATGACCTTGATGGGCAGGGCCATGCCCGAAGCGAAGTCCGGCCGTCCGCCCGTCCATTCCTGAGCCGCGCTGTCCTTTATCAATACCGGACCTTGGCGCTGAGCCGCCAGCCCCACCATGGGGTCGGCGGCCGCATCCGCCAGCACGTGCACGCGCGCCTCCGGGAAGCGCTCGGCCAATATCTCCACCAGGCGCCGGTAGACCTCCCGGCTGTCCGTGATGCTGCCCAGGCTGCGCGCGGTCTCGGCCAGGTCGCGGCGCAAGCGGATCTGGGTGCCCACGCTCTCTTGGTAGCCGCGATAATATTTAAGGTCGCGTTCATCGTCGCGGATGCCCGCGTCCAGGGCCAGACGCTTAGCCAGGATATCGCGCTGATCCGCCAGATCCCGGGCCCGATATAGGGATATGCCCCAATCCAACACCCAAAGTCCGGCCATCTCCACTCCGATGGCCGCTTTTTCCGCCAGCTGAGGCGTACGCACGATCACGAGCACTCCGGCCAAAGTGGCCAAAAACGTGAATATGAAGGGCAGTTCGCTCTCCCGGCGAAAATCGGTCCACAGGGCCAGGGCGCCGTAGATAGGATATACGGCCACGGCCAGTTCCGGCCGGATCAGCAGCAAGGCGGATATGGCCGCGAACAGCAGATTGGCGCCCAGCAGGGTGACGGAACGCTTAGCCAGCATGGACGCCGGACGGATATAAAGAAATCATCAAAATGGTGGAGGTGGCGGGATTCGCACCCGCGTCCAAACGCCGCTAACCAAGGTCACTACAGGCTTAGTCCGCCTTCAATTTCATCCGGGCAAAACCGACGGACTGGTACGCTCGGACTATCCCCGTTTCTTTCTCGGGCCCCCTC
>JBAZVY010000203.1:0-4841 GCA_041660645.1 Elusimicrobiota bacterium
GGCGCCGCAGGGGGCTGCCCGCGGGGCAGGATATCTTGGCCGCCGTGGTCCCGGCGCCGTCCGGCAGCGGACTTCTGGACGGAGAGTATATGGATATGGCCGTGGGCCGGGATGTGCGCTATCCGGTGCGGCGTTTGCCTTTGGCCATGGCCGCTTCATTGGGCGCGGGGATGCTTTCCGCTCTGCTGGGCGTGGGCGGGGGCATAGTCAAGGTCCCGGTCTTGAATATTTTCTGCGGCGTGCCCATGAAAGCCGCGGCCGCTACCAGCAATCTCATGATCGGGGTCACGGCCGCGGCCAGCGCCGCCGTGTATCTTAGCCTCGGCTACGTGCCGGTCTTGACCGCCGCGACCGTGGCTTTGGGCGTGCTGGGCGGGTCTCACATCGGCCTGGGCCTGGCGCATCGGCTCAGCGACCGGGTCTTGGCGCGGATATTCGCCTTGGTGACCGCAATCATCGCCGTACTCATGGCGCGGAGGTTCCTTGTCGGGTGATGCGCGCCGGCGCGAAGAAGGCCGATTGGCCAGCCTGGCTTTGGGCCTGGGGGTGTGGGCCAGCGGCTTGGCCATGGCCGCGGGCGTGGCCTGGTCCGCGGCCGGAGGCCAGGGCGAGGCATGGGCTTGGTGGGGCATAGCCGCTTTGGTGGCCACGCCCTATCTGCGCGTGGTGTTCTTGACCGCGGCTTATGCGCGGCGTAAAAATTGGCGCATGCTGGGCATATCGCTTTGCGTCCTGGGCCTGCTCGTTTCGGGCCTGCTGATCGGAGCGTTCAGGAACTGAGCGGCCGTACGCCTATGCCTCGGCGCACCGGGCTCAGGTCATAGACCCCGTTGCGGCGCATGCGCATCCCGGCCATGGGATCGCGGGCGAACCAGAGCGGGGTGTCGAGGTCCACGAAATCGAATCCGCCCAGGCCCGCCGCGAAATGCGCGGCCGCGCCCATGGCTAGGTGCGACTCGATCATGCCGCCTATCATCAGGCCCAGGCCCGCGGCCCGGGCTATGGCCGCCATGTCCCAGGCTTCGAGCAGACCGCATTTCATGAGCTTGATGTTGACCACTTGCACGGCCCGGGCCCGGGCCAGGCGCAGCACCGCTTCCCGCCCCGAGGCGGATTCATCCGCGGCCACGGGCACGCCGCCGTGCCGGGATACGCCGCGCAGCCCGGCCAGGTCGGCCGCGGCTACCGGTTGTTCGAACAGCACTGGTTTTATGCCCTTGGCCTTCAGGCGCCGCAGCAGGCTCAGGGCCGCGCTCGGGCCGTAGCCTTGGTTGGCGTCGAGCATGAGGCGCAGGCCGGAGCCGGCATCGTGCACCGCGCGCACCCGGGCCTCGTCCTCGTCCAAATCGGAGCCGACCTTGATCTTTATGGTCCGTATGCCGCGGGCCCATATGCTCCGGGCGGCGGCGCGGGCCTGTCCCGGGGGCACGATGGCCACGGTCACGTCGCTGCGCACCCGGGACTCGGCGCCGCCGAACAAGGCGCGCAGGGGTATGCGGACGTGCCGGGTCCAGGCGTCGAGCACGGCCATGCCCACCGCGGCCCGGGCCGCGCCGCATTCCGGCAGGCGTTCTTCCAGCTGCTCCAGCAGCGCGCGCCAGCCAGCCGTATCGCGGCCTACCAGCGTGTCCCGCATCCGGCGCGCGCCGCGCAGGACGCCGGCCTGGGTCTCGCCGTTGAACGCGCTCATGGGCGCGCCTTCGCCCCAGCCCACGGTGCCGTCGGCCAGGCGCACGCGCACCAGGACGTTGCGGATCTCGGTCTCGACTCCGCCGGCTATGGCGAAAGGCTCGTTCATGGCCGCGTTCAGCGGCGCGGCTGAAAGCGAGGTTATCCGGCTGAGGCGGCTCATGGTTCCACGGGCAGGCAGCGGTCCGTGAAAGAGAATCCGAATATGGCGGCTCCGGCCCGGTCCGGGCTGATCGAGAGTTCGTGCAGGTCGTCGTTGGCATTGCGGGTCAAGTGGAACAGGCGCGGCTCGGCGGCCGGCACGTAGCTGCGTCCGTCCTGGTCGAAGGCGATGTCTCGGCCCGCGATATCCGGATGCAGCCAGGCGCCGTCCTGGCGCACATAGAAGCGCGCCGTTCCGAGCGGGGATAGCACGGCGAAGGCCCCGGCGCCTCGATAGACCAGGCGCCAGAACGCGGATAGGTCGCGGTTGTCCCGGCTCAGGCGCACGGCATCGGGGTCCAGGTCCCAGGATCTCTTGTAGGCCAGCTCGCCTTCGCGCGCGGAGACCAGGATGGACTTGGCCGGGGGTTGGTGGTTCAGGTCGATGAGGGCTCCGCGGTTGGCGCCTAGGCTGCTGTCCGGGGACATAGCGCCGCAGCCCGCGGCTTCCGGGTCCTTTACCTTGTCGCCCCAGCCGGAGGTGTCGAACCCGCCGGCGTCCAGGGCGGCCCGGATCTCGCCTTCGAATTCCGCGTACCGGCCTTCGCCCAGGCGGTCGAACACGATGCGGCCTTTGGGGTCGATGAGGTAGAAAGCGGGCCAGCCGTCGTTGGCGTAGGCTTGCCAGAGGCGGCGGTCGTTGTCCAGCAGCACCGGGAAGCGCACCCCCAGCCTTTTGAGCTCGGCGCGCACCCGGATCGGGTCCTTTTGGAACGGGAATTCCGGAGTGTGGACTCCGACCACCATGAGGCCGGCCAATTCGTAGTTTTTATGCCAAGCCTTGAGGGTCTGGAGGGCGCGGATGGAGTTGATGTTGGCCGTGCTGAAGAACGCGGTCAATACCACCCGGCGGCGGCGCAGGCGCTGCAGGCTCAGGGGCTGGGCGTTGAACCAGATCGCATCCTGCGGGAAGTCGGGCGCGGGCGGGGTTATGGGCCGGGCGGCGCGGCCGGAGGGCGGCCAGGCCAGCAGCGCGGCCAGGCCCAGCGCCAGGGGGAGGCGTTTTAGCATGAGTCCGGATGGGCGGCCGCCTCGGGCTTGGCGGCGGCGCGCGACTCGCGGCGGGCCTTGATGAATTCCCATACCGGCGGGATGCAGGATAGGATGATGATGGCCAGTATGACCAGGTGGAAGTGTTTCTTCACCACGGGCAGGCCCGCGAATTTGTAGCCGGACAGCAGGAAGGCCGTGGTCCAGGCCAATCCGCCGGTGACGTTATATACGGCGAAGCGGGTATAGGACATGGTGCCGATGCCGGCCACGAAAGGCGCGAAGGTGCGCACTATGGGCACGAAGCGCGCCAAGATGATGGTCTTGCCGCCGTATTTCTCATAGAAACGATGGGCCTCGTCCAGGTGTTTGCGATTGAGCAGCCAGGAATCCTCGCGCGAGAACATCTTGGGGCCGAGCCATTTGCCCGCCGTGTAGTTGACCGCGTCTCCTAATATCGCGGCGGCGCTGAGCAGCAGCCAGATCCCGAATAAGTTGATGGGCGAACCGTCCTGGGCGGCCAGGGCGCCGGTCGCAAATAGCAGGGAGTCCCCGGGCAGGTAAGGAGTAACCACCAAGCCGGTCTCGCAGAATATGATCAGGAAGAGCACAGCGTAGAGCCAAGGCCCCAGGAACGCCGCCCATTGGGTGAGGTGTGCGTCCAGATGGATGAACACGTCCAGGCCGGCTTTTAGATATTCCATGCCGGGCATTATACAAATCTCTCTTGCCCATGCTCTGGCGTAAAAGATAATTTAAATATATGAACGGCATCCGCCCCCAGGAGTTGTTGGAGATACTTTGCGCCATGGAGGCCTCGGCCGTGGAGTCCGGACCTGCGGTCTTGGCCACTTTCGTGTCCCTGGACGGGTCGGTGTTCAGCCGCGCCGGGGCCATGGCCGTGTTCGTGCCCGCGGCCTCTTCCACCGGCAGCGGCATCGCCTGGACCGAGTTGCAGGGCGTTTTGCGCGATGAGATCGAAGCGGCCGCGGGCCGCAACCGCTCTCATCTTTGCAGCCTGGACTTGGAGGAGGACGACCCGGTGCTGGGATTCGGTCTGGGAGCTCCGGGCCGGGTGGAGGTCATGCTCGAGCCGGTGACCGACGGCCTGCGCCAGCACTTGGCCGAGGTCCGTGAGGCGCTGCTGCGGGGGGAGGGCGTGGTCTGCAGCCTGGAGATCGAGGGCCCGGATATGGGACGCCGGACAGTCCTGCGGGCGGACGATCCTCAGGTCCAGGAGTGTTATAAGGAATTCAGCCCAGAGTTGGTGGAGAGTTCCGTGGGCGGAGCCGTGGTGCGCACATTCTTGTGCCCCTTGCAGCCCATGGGCAAGGCCATGGTGTTCGGTTCCGGCCCGGTGGCGGCGGCTTTATGCCGGCACCTGCGAGAATTGGGGTTCTCGGTGTTCGCGGCTGATCCGCGGCCGGGTCGTATGCGGGGCCGGGATTGGCGCATGTCGGCCCAAACATCTCCTGATGGCCGTCAGCACGGCGACGCTGCCGCGTCGCCGAACTTGCCTGGGGTGACCTTGATCGAAGGCGGCTGGGATCAGGCCCGGGCCGCCGCGCAGCCGGACGAGGAGACCGCGGTCGTGGTCCTGACCCGGAATTACGCCTTGGACCTGGAGACCCTGCAGGGCGCGCTCAAGAGCCCGGCTTCTTATGTGGGCGTGATCGGGCCGCAGAAACGCAATCAGATGTTATTGGCGGAACTGTCCGCTCTTGAGGCCACGCCCCGGCCGGGCGTGTTCTTCGCTCCCGCCGGCCTGGATATCGGCGCCGAGACCGCGGCCGAGACCGCTCTGGCCATAGCCGCGGAGATCCTGGCCGCGCGCTTCGGCCGCAAGGGCGGACGGCTTTCATCCCGCAAACACGCGCCGGAGCCGGCGGCGGGTCGGGCGCGCGTCCCCGGTTTGATCCTGGCCGCGGGCGCGGGCACTCGTTTTGCGGGCGGACATAAGC
>JBAZVY010000204.1:0-4818 GCA_041660645.1 Elusimicrobiota bacterium
GTGCCCGCCACTATGACGTCCGCGTTCTTGGCCTTTTCTACCGCATCCGCTATGGCCGCGGCATCCGGAGCCACCGGCAGCTGCAGTGAATTGGTCATGGTATGCCGGAGCGTCAATTCGCGTACGAACCCATCCGCTTCGTCTTTAAAACGCGGGGACCGGGCCAAGGCCACGAACAACAGCTTATCCTCCGCCAGCTTCAAGGGCAGGATATGGGCCGAATCGCGCAGCAAGGTGACCGACCTCTCCGCCACGCGCCAGGCCGCGGCCAGATGCGCGGCCGAACCCACCTCGCTCATGGGCACGGAACTCGTACCGGCCAGGCCGCGCGAATAAAAACGCTCCTTGACCCGGAGTATGCGGGCCACGGAACGCTCCAGCCGATCCAACGACACGCGGCCGTTCTTCACCGCGGCCAGCACCCGCTCATAGGCGCCCGGATAATCGCCCTTGCCCACCAGCAGGATGTCGCAGCCCGCTTCCAGGGCCAGGACCGCGGCCTCAGGCGTGCTGTAAGTGTTGGCTATAGCGCCCATATCCAGGCTATCCGACACCACCACTCCGTCAAAACCCATATCCCCGCGCAGCAAGCCCTCTATGGCCGCGCTGGAAAGCGTCACCGGCCGCGTGGACCCGAGGGCCGAAAACACTATATGCGCGGGCATGACCGCGTCGGCGCCCGCCTTCACCGCGGCTCGAAACGGCGCCAGTTCCAGCCCCTGCAGTTCCGCCAGGCTGCGCCGGATCACCGGCAGTCCCAGATGGGAATCCACGCCCGTGTCGCCATGACCGGGGAAATGTTTGACTACGGACAATATCCCGCCCCGCCGGTACCCGCGCAGGGCGGCCAAGCCGTGCTCTGCGGCCTGTTCCGCGGTCTCGCCGTAGGAGCGCACTCCGATTATGGGGTTGTCCGGATTGCTGTTGATGTCCAAGTCGGGCGCGAAATCCATGTGTATGCCCAAGGCCCGCAGCTCCCGGGCCGTGATATAGGCCGCCTCCTCGGTCAACGCGGTCGAGCCGGCCGCGCCCAGAGCCATGTTGCCCGGAAACACCGCTCCCCCATAGAGACGCTGCGTGAAGAACGGACCGCCTTCATGGTCGGCGGCGATCAGGAAAGGCGCCCCGGCGGCCCCGGGGATGGCCCATTCCTGGATCATGAGGCTAAAACGCATGGCTTCTTCGCCCGTGAACCGGTCCCAGCGCAATACGGCGCCGCCGATCCGGCCCGCGCGGATCTCCGGCTCATAATGCGCCGCGATCTCGCTGTCTATGGCGATCATGAACAACTGTCCTACCTTCTGTTCCAAGGACATGCGCTCCAAATGCGGGTCGCGCGCCTCCGGGCCTTGGGCCCCGGCCGGCGCCATCCCCGCGGCCCATAGGCCGAGCATGACCAACCCGCACCGAAATCTCATATGCTCTCCTTTCCGGCTGGGCCCGCCATGCGCGCGGCATGGCCCTGCTGCGTCCGCCACTGCCCGAAGAGCACGCCCGCGGCCGACATATGATCCAAGGCCTTGCGCATGCGCTCCGGCAGGCGCGTAGGAGTCCGGCCCGCGAATCGGGTCTGGGGCAAAGGCATGAAGCCGTGGGCATGGATGCGCGCGCCCATGAGCGCCAAGCGCTGCATGAGCGCCAAGGTGCGCGCCAGGTCCGCTTCCGTCTCCCCGGGCAGGCCGAATATGAAATCCAGATTGGCCTTGAATCCCGCCTTCAAGGCCAGGGCTGCGGCCCGGGTGATATCCGCCACGCTGTGGCCCCGGCCGCAGGCGTCGAGGATCCGTTGGCTGCCGGATTGCGCGCCTATGGTCAGATTGTCATTGGCCGCATACTCCCGGACCAGGCGCAGGGCTTGCGCGCTGACATGTTCGGGCCGGACCTCGGAAGGCATGGACCCGAAGAACAGACGCCCCCCGGGCCCCTGGGCCTCGCGCACGCGCGCCAGCAATTCCCGCACCGCGGCCAAGTCCACCTCCCGTCCATCGCGCGAACCATAAGCGAACGCGTCGGGGCTCACCACGCGCAGGTCGAACATGCCGATGCGCACCATCTGCGCGGCATAGTGAGCCACGACCTCGGGCTTGCGATGGCGCGGCCGGCGGCCGAAGAGCTTAGAGGTCTGGCAGAAACCGCAGCCGTAGGGACAGCCGCGGGTGATCTCGATAGGCCCATACTTGCCGTTGCGGATCGCGAAGGGCGGATACGCGTCCAGGTCTATGGACGAACGGGCCCGCATGCGGAGGCAGCGCCCGGCCGCATCCAGATACGCGGTCCCAGGCAAGCCCCGAGCCCGTCCGCCGGACTGCATCTCCCCCAGCACCGCGGCCAACGTCTCCTCGCCCTCGCCGCACACCGCCAGGTCGCAGCCGGCGCGCAAGCAGCTAGCGGGATCGGCCGTGGGATGAGGCCCTCCGGCCAGGATGGCTATATCCGGGTAGCGCGAACGCAGGTCCGAGATCATCCCCCGCATGGCGGCGTATTGGGGCGTGGCAAAAGACAGGCCCACCACCACCCGATCATGGCTGCGGGCCGCCGCCCGTATGCCGCGATGCAGCTCCGCCGGTTCCGTGGGGAAACTCAAGTCCAAAGCCCGCAATCCGGGACGCATCTCCAGGGCGCCGGCCAAGGCATTGATGCTGAAACGGTTGGACCGGGCGTAATAAAAGGCCAGGGCGATCTTCATATCCGTTATGAACCAATCATACCACAGAGGCATGCGTTGTGGGCTATAATAGACTTCGTGAACGCTGGACCGCTGCTGTTCTGTCTCTGCGTCCGCGCCCTGGCGGCGCCGGGCCTGGATTGGGAGCGCGACCCGGGACTTCAATTCCGCGATCTATTGCCGTTATGGGCCGCGCCCCGGACCGCCCCCGGAGTCGGAATCCGCAGCATAGCCGTCCCGGATGCGGATGTACAGCGCATCGGCCGCCGGATCTGGCAAAACGAATGCGGCGGCACCGTAGCCGGCCTGACTTCCTGGAACGCGGGCGAAGGTTTCGCTTCCCTGGGCATCGGCCACTTCATATGGTACCCGTCCGGAGCCTCGGGCCCGTTCGAAGAGAGCTTCCCCCGCATGCTGCACGCGCTCGCGGCCGCGGGTGCGCCCCTCCCGGATTGGCTGGCCTCGGCCGCAGGCTGCCCCTGGCCGGACCGGGCCGCGTTCTTACGCGACCTAGACTCTCCGCGCATGCGCGAACTGCGCGGCTTTCTGACCGCGACCGTCCCCGGGCAGGCCCGCTTCATGGTAGACCGCTTGGAGGCGGCCCTGCCCAAGATCCTGGCCGACCTGCCCCCGGAAAGCCGCGCTGCGGTCAGCCGACGGTTCTACCGCCTGGCCGGCACTTCCCTGGGCGTCTACGCGTTGGTGGATTACGTGAACTTCAAAGGCGAAGGCACCTCCCCGTCGGAACGCTATCAGGGCCAAGGCTGGGGATTGCGCCAGGTATTGGAAGGGGCCCCGGACGCCGCCTCCGGCCAGGCCCTACTGGATGGATTCTGCCGCAGCGCGGATGAAGTCCTGACCCGCCGCGTGCGCAACGCGCCGCCGGAACGCCGCGAGGAACTCTGGCTGCCGGGCTGGCGGGCTCGCGTGCGCACCTACTGCTCGGGGCCGCTGCGGGCGGACGCTTAAAACTGCAGCCGGTACATGAGGCCGACGCGCTCGTTGTTGACTTCGCCCTTATCCATGCCCCATTCCGTGGCCACGGTCACGGGCAAACCTTGGTAGCCCAATTCCACTCCCGCCAAGCGGTGCACTGACCCGCCCGTGAAGGCCTGGCGCATGCGCAGTCCGGAGCGCAGATCCACATCCAGCTTGAAGCGGCGGACCTCGGCGCTGGCGCGCAGTCCGTTGAAATACATTATGCTGCCGCCGATCAGGCCGGCCATAGTGACCAGGCCCGCGTCCCAGTTGCGCCGGTCCCGCGCATAAGCCTCGGAGGATTTCCCGAACAATTCCAGCTGATAGCGTTCCAGCAGCGTGCTCTGCAAGGCATCCACGGTCACGGAGACCTGCTCTTCCCCGGCCCAAGTGCACCACTCCTGCAGCCGGGCCGGGCCGGAGCCCATGCCGGCCACCGGATACGACTCCCGGGCCCGGACCAAGAACCGGGCCTCGTTGCGGCGCAGGTTATCCTCGAACAAGGGCGCGGAATCGGTCTGGGGGGCGGCCTTCAAATTGCGCGATAAGCGGCCCGGCAATATCACTCCGATGACCCGGGTGCGCATGAAATCATACACGCCGTCGGATATGCCCTCCACGAAACGATACGCCGGCTGCACGCCTCCGATCTCTTGGCGCGCTTCATTTTCCGGCAGGAACATCTCCGCAGCCGCGGACGAGGCCAACCAGGCAGTCAGAGTCAGGACCGCCACGGCTCTCAACCCCGCCATTGTTTTCCTCATACCAATAGCATAGAGGAAAGTATTTACAGTCCAGTTACAGTCGGTTAAAATCAGGGCAAAATCGGTTAAAGCACGGCAAAAACGATATCCCTATGTTTTATAAGGGTTTTTATCAGCTTAGACTGCCGGTTTTCCCGGCACATTGAGCGCAGGCTTAGGGCTGGGGCTGGCAAAGCCGGCAGCTATAAGGGCCCGGAAATTCTTAGGGCTCTGGGCCCGGGCCAAGGCTTCCTCAAAATCCACCAACTTGCGCTGGACCAAGAAAGCCAGGGATTGGTCCATGGTGCACATGCCCTCGGCCAAACCGCTCTCTATGGTGTTGCTGATGAGATGTATCTTATTATCTCGGATCAAAGTGGCTATGGCCGGGTTCATGATCATGGTCTCGCGGGCGCAGACCCGGCCGCCGTC
>JBAZVY010000205.1:0-4809 GCA_041660645.1 Elusimicrobiota bacterium
ATCCGAGTGCGCCCTGGAGCTCCTTAAGCGCGGGCATATCCTGGTCGCCGACGATGCCGTGGAGATACAGCATCGGCACGGCGGCATACTGCGCGGCATTTGCCCGGAGCCGCTGAAGCATTATCTTGAGGTCCGCGGTCTGGGAATAATAGACGTAAAGTTGCTTTTCGGCATAGGGTCCATCTTGGACCATACCCGCATAGAGTTGTCCATCCATCTGGAACCCTGGAACGCCCAGACCCATTATGACCGTACGGGACTGGACGCCAAGAAGGCCAATATCTTAGGCGTGGAAATCCCCCAGATCCGCATCCCGGTGAGTCCGGGGCGCAATCTGGCCGTGATCATAGAGGTAGCGGCGTTGAATCAACGCCTGCGCAGCCAGGGGTATTTCGCGGCCGAGACTTTCAATCAAAGACTTATCGAGAGGATGCGGGCCGCTAAATGAACCCTCCAGAAGAACGGAAAGTATTCATAATCACCGGCGTGTCCGGGGCCGGCAAGAGCCAGGCGCTTAAATGTTTTGAGGATTTCCGGTTCTTCTGCATCGACAACTTGCCTATCGCGATGATGGACCATTTTGCGGATCTTTTGGTCAGTTCGCCGGACTTGAACCGTGTGGCATTAGGGATGGATATAAGAGAGGGCCGGTTCCTGGCCGGCCTGCCCGCCATCCTGAAAAGACTCAAGGCCCGAGGGGTGGAACATCGGATATTGTTCTTGGACGCTTCGGATGCCGTGGTCATCCAGCGGTTTTCCGAGACGCGGCATCGGCATCCATTGGGCAAACGGGTGGATCAGGCTATCCGCGAGGAGCGGCGGCGGCTCGTGCCCATCAAGGAGATCGCGGATAAGGTCATAGACACCACGAACATGACCCTGGGCGAACTCAAAGAGCGGCTCTCCGAGACCCTGGAACTGACGCGCGCCCGGGAGATGACGTTGAATGTGGTGTCGTTCGGGTACAAGTACGGGCTGCCCATGGACGCGGACATCGTGTTCGATGTCCGGTTCCTGCCTAATCCGAATTATCTTGCGCAGTTCCGCAGGCGCACCGGGTTGAGCGTGGGGGTCCAGAAATATCTGCTGGCTCAGCCCATAACCCGTAAATTCCTGGATGAATATCTTCGCCTAATCAACACGCTGCTGCCGCATTATGTGCGGGAGGGGAAATCCTATCTGACCATAGCCGTGGGGTGCACTGGCGGGCAGCACCGCAGCGTGTTCGTCACCCGCTATCTGGCGCAGAAGCTGCGTTCCAGCGGGCACGCGATACAAGAGTTCCATCGAGACATAGTCCATTGATAAATTTCATCATAGTCACGCATGGTGAGTTCGGGGCCTACCTCGTAGAGGCGGCGGAATATATAGTCGGCCATCAAGAAGACGGCGTAAAGGTCATATCCATATCCCAAAGGCTGGCCGTGGCGGATATCCGCGAGCGCATCCGGCGCGCTATCTCCGACTTGAGCGGAATCGACGGAATAATCCTGTTCACCGACATCCCCGGGGGCACTCCCAGCAATCTGGCCTTCCCGTTGGTCAAGGACGCGGTCCGCGCCGAGATGGTGACTGGAGTCAATCTTTATATGCTGGTGTCGGCTTTCAGCCACCGGGACGAATATGACTTGCCGGATCTGGTGAGCAAGGTCATAGCGGACGGCCAAAAATCGGTATGCGACGTGCGCCGGCGGTTTATGGCCCGGGCGGGATGATGCGGATAGCTTTAGCTAGGATCGACGATCGGCTCGTGCACGGCCAGGTGGTCATGGGCTGGATACCGCATCTGGATGCCAAGCTCGTGATCGTGGTATCTGACACGGCCGTGGCGGATGCCACCCATACCGCTTTGATGCAGATGGCTATGCCGGATGATGTCGAACTGCAGGTTTTGACCGCAGCCGGAGCCGTGGAAAAATTACGTTCCGAAACAGATAAGCGCCGGGTGCTGGTGTTGGCGCCGGGGCCGCAGGAGATAAGGCATCTTTTGGAATTAGGGCTGGAGCTGCGCTGTGTCAACGTCGGAGGGCTCCATTATACCGCGGGACGCGTGCAGTTGGGCAAGGCTATATTCTTGAGCCCGGAGGATAAGGCGGCGCTGCGGGATATATCCAAGAAAGGGGTGACTCTGGAAGGGCGGGCTTTGCCCGGCGACGCGCCGATAAACGTGGTGGATATGATAGGGGTGGAACTATGAGCTGCCTCGGGGCCTGGTGTCCTCCGGTATTGGCGGCGGTGCTGGTCGCGGTGCTGGAATTGGACGTGGTGCAGTTCGGGCAATTCATGATCTCCCGTCCGCTAGTGCTGGGGCCGGTCTTGGGATTGCTGTTCGGACAGCCGCAGACCGGCCTGGTATTGGGCGCCTGCTGCGAGCTTTTCAGCCTAGACGATGTGCCGGTGGGAGACAAGCTGCCGCTCAATGCCACCGTGGCCGTGGCCGTGTCTTTCCTCATGATTTGCAGTCCGAGCCGCGTTCCCCCGGAATTGGCTCTGCCGGCCGGTCTTTTGGCCGGTTGGGCGCATCAGAAGCTGGAGACGCTATTGCGGCAGCGCCGCCGGATGTTCTGTTGTCAAGCGGAGCAATCCCTGGAGCAGGGACGCTCGCCCCGTTTGGGCTGTATAATAGCGTCGGCTTTAGCGGAACAAGCGGCGTGGACGCTAGGGCTGCTGTTGTTTTGCGTGCTTGTGGGCGGGCCGCTATTGCAGTGGGTATGGCCGTTTTTGCCGCGAGGCCTAAGCGTCGGCCTAGGGGTGGCGTGGGAACTGGCCCCCTGGCTGGGGCTCGGAGTATTATTGCATGCGTTAAGGCCGGTGCGATGAATACAGGCTTGAGCGCAAGCATGCAGCGGCGGTTGTTCTGGCGCAGCTTATGCATGCAGGCATGTTGGAGTTTTGAACGCATGCAGAGTTTCGGGTTCGTGTATTGCATAGAGCCGTGGCTGCAGCGGTGTTATGGCGCACAGCCCGAGGCCTTGCGGGAAGCTCAGCAGCGGCATAGTGAATTCTTCAATACCCAACCCCATATGGCGTCTTTGGTCATAGGCATGACCTGCGCGTTGGAAGAATCCGCCGCCGGATCTTCCGGGGAAGAGAAAGCGGATAAGGTGGCGCGTTTGCGTGCGCTTAAGGCCGCCGCCGCCGCGGCCTTGGCGGGATTAGGCGATGCTCTGTTCTGGGGGGCGCTGCGCCCGTTCTGCGCGGCGTTGGCCTTGGCGGGCGCCATGGCTTTCGCGCGGCGCAGCATATGGCTGGCCGCAATTTGGTCGGCCGCCGCTTATCTGGCAGCTTATGATCTTCCCGCCCTGGCGTTGCGTTGGGGATTTTTGCGGTTGGGATATGAATGGAAGGATCAGATCGCGGTGCGGCTGAGGGATTGGCCGGGGCAGAAGACCATCCGATATCTGCGTTGGGGAGGGTCTTTGCTGGCTCTTGGGGCGTGCGGGCTCATGCTTTGGGCCGTGCCCGGACCGCTTAGAGGGTTGGCGGCGTTGGGCGTGGCGGCTACGGTGGGATTGAAAGTCTTGCAGGTATCCGCGTATAAGCTGTATGTTTCGGCCGCGCTGATCGGCACGATTGCGGCCTGGGCGGGGTGGTTATGATTAAAAAAGTTTTGACCGTGACCCCGAAGCTCGGGATGCATGCCAAGCCCGCGGGGATGTTCGTGCGCGAAGCCGCGCGGTTCAAGAGCGAGATCATGATCTCCAAGGACGGTTCCGAGGTCAATGGTAAGAGCGTCATGCAGCTCATGCTTTTAGCCGCGGAGCATGGGGCTAAGGTCACCCTGCGCATAAGCGGGCCGGATGAAAAAGAGGCCCTGGCGGCCATAGAGGCTTTGTTTATAAGGAAGTTCGACGAAGAATGATCATCATAAAAGGCATCGCAGCCAGCCCCGGTATCGCCATAGGCAAGGCCTATGTCCTGGAGGATGAGGAGATCGTGGTCACCCGGGTGGAGATCCCGCGCGATAAGCTGCGCAACGAGGTCCAGCGTTTTAAGGCGGCGCAGAAAGCTACGCATCGGGATCTGGATGCGGCCGAGGCCAAGGTCCTTAAATTGTTGGGCAAGAAGCATGCCCGGCTCATCGACGCCCATCGGCTCATATTGCGCGATACCTTGATAACGCATGACGTGCCTAAGCGCATCATGAACGAGGGGGTCAACGCGGAATTCGCCCTGTCCGAGGCGTTGGAAGCGGTGAACCAGCAGTTTGAAAAATTGGAAGACGAGTTCTTCCGGGAACGCCGGCACGATCTATTCGACGTGGGCAAGCGGCTGCTAGCGCATTTGCTCAAGCATACCCGGCGCAGTCTTGCGGATATCGACCATCCGTGCATACTGATCTCGCGCAACCTGCTGCCTTCCGACACTATCAATTTGCAAGAGAGCCGCATCCAGGGCTTCGCCACCGATCTGGGCGGCAAGACCAGCCATACCGCCATATTGGCGCAGAGCCTGGAGATCCCGGCCGTGGTCGGACTTTCCGACGTGAGCCGGCGGGTCAAGACCGGGGATACCTTGGTCCTGGACGGCGAGCAGGGGATGGTCATAATCAATCCTACTCCCGAAGCCGTGGCCAAGTATGAGAAGGTGCAGCAACAGGCGCAAGAAGCGGATCGGGCCCTAGAGAGCCTGCGCGGGCTGCCGGCCGTGACCCAGGATGACAAGCGTTTCCGGTTGGAAGTCAATCTCGACACCCCGGAAGAACTCAAGGCCGTGCTGGCCCTGCAACCCGACGGGATCGGGTTGTTCCGGACCGAATATTTGTTCTTGAATCGGACCACCGCGCCGTCCGAAGAAGAGCAGACCAAA
>JBAZVY010000206.1:0-4731 GCA_041660645.1 Elusimicrobiota bacterium
GCCGGCCCCGCCGCCGGGGCCGCCGCCGACTCCGCCGCGGCCGGCGTGCCCGCCGCCGCCGCCGGCGTTGCTGGTGCTGCCGGTCTTGCCGCCGCCGCCGCTGCCTGCGGGACCGTAGCCTGGGCTGGCGTCGCTGGAGTTGCCGGCGCCGCCGATATAGCCTTTGCCGTTCAGGTTCATGGCGGCTCCGGATTGGAAGCTGAAGTCCGAGCCTACGTTCAGGTTTACGACATAGGAACGGACGGTGGAGTTGGCCGCGTGGGTCATGGTGGAGCCGGACAACATGGTCAACTTCCATATGTCTTGTTGCGTGGTCTTAGCCAGCGTGAATATCGCGCTGTCGCCCATGGTCACGGTCGAGACGTTTAGCGTGCCGGCTTGGTAGAAAGCGGATCCGTACATGTCTATGGCGTCGAAAGTCATGACGCCGTTGTTGGTGATGCCGGAGCCGCTGGGCAGGATGATAGGCGCCAGGGGTGCCACCGTGCCGTTGTTGGTAAAAACAGCGCCGTTGTTTAGAGTGATAGTGGAGAAGGTGAGCGTGCCGCTGGGCAGCATGGGCCAGGACTTGGCGGCTGTAAATGAGGATATATAGCCGGCGGGCAGGTCGGTGTAGTTTCCCGGGGTGATAGTGCCTGAGGATTGGATTAGATAAGAGTCCGTGCCCGGGCCTTTTATGGCGAGCGTGCCGGTGCCGCCGACCTGGTTTACAGAGTTGCCGGGGTTCATGTAATAGCTGCCGGTAAAAGTGTCTGCGGTGTTGGCCACGATCGCGATCCGGCCGCCGGCGCCGCTGCCGCCATAGGGGCCGCCCCAGGTCAGACCGTTGCCGCCGTTGACTTGGACCGTGCCGTTGCCGGTGAGGGTGCCGGCCGTGATATTGACCGTGCCGCCGGCGCCGCCGCCGCTGGGATAGCTTGCGTTCATCCCGTCTGCGCCCGTGGCCGTGATGCTGCCGTTCAAGGTGAGCGTGCCGGCCACGTATATTATGGCGGCGCCGCCGCCGGCGCCGCCGGTCTGGCCGGTATAACCGCCGCCGCCGCCTGAGCCCAGTTCGGTGGGAGCGGTCAGGCTGTCGCTGGCGGCCCCGCCGGTCCCGCCGCCGGGGCCGCCGCCGACTCCGCCGCGGCCGGCGTGCCCGCCGCCGCCGCCGGCGTTGCTGGTGCTGCCGGTCTTGCCGCCGCCGCCGCTGCCCGCGGGGCCGTAGCCGGGGCTGGCGTCGCCCGAACTGCCGGCGCCGCCGGCATAGCCTCTGGCGGCCAGATTGATGCTGGCCCCGGATGGGAAGTCGAAGTTCCCATTGACCTTGAGGTTAAGGACGGAGGATCTGGAGGTGGTGTTGGCCGCGTGGGTCATGGTCGAACCGTTGTACATGGTCAGGCTGCCCAATACGTTCTGGTCCGTGCTGCTGCTTAGGAAGGTGGATTTGTTATACATGGTCAGACTGCCGCCTAAGGTCATTACGGTGGTGGCGATGGAGAGGCTTACTCGGTTGGTCCCGGCCACGTCGCCCAGGGCCAGTGCGGCGAAGGATATGGAGGGAGAGGACGCGGCCACGGTCACGGACGCGCCGTTGACGTCTATGGTCAGGTCGTCCACGCTTAGGGGTATGCCGACCGGGTTCCAGTTGCCGGCCGTGTACCACCGGTTGTCCCCGCTCAGGCCGGTCCAGACCCGGGCCGTGGCGCCCAATCTGGTAGCCTGCGCGGTCTGGCCGTAGGAGCCTTGGTTGGCGCGGCTGCCGTTGGGCGCCGGCTCGCCCGCGTACGTGGGCGGCAGGAGCACATAAGACGTCACCGCTTCGCCCGGGTCGGCCGCGTCTATGGTCAGGGATGTGGCCGCGTCGGTCTGGTCGAAGGCGTTGGTCGCCGGGTTGTAGCGGCCGTTAAGGTATTGGGATTTTACATGGAAGTCCTCGAAGTTGGCGCGGGGGTCTTGCCAGTAAGGATTGGCGGCTATGGAGTTGGCGTCCTTGCCCGCGGCCTGCCAGCCCGGCAGGGTCTGGTAGGTGTTGGCCCATACGAAGGTGTGGAGCGAGTTGGAGCTGAACCAGTCGTTGTAGTTGGAGTCCAGGCCGGAGTTCGCGCTGATGTTGACGGCGGCCGAGGCCACGGACACGGTCCAAGAGGACAGGAATATGTTGTTTTTCACCGTAACCGTGGAATTATCCAATTGCAGCAAGTAGGCCGTGCCTAGGGAGCCGGTGGAGTTGACGTCGTTGAAGCTGAAATCCACAGCGGTGCTGCCCGTGAAGTACGCGGAGACCGCGCCGCCGCCCGTGATCATGCCCGGCTGGTTCAAGCGGTTGTGATCGAAGTTTATACCGGAGGAATTCGATGCGTATAGGCCGTAAACGGTCTGGCCTGAGTTATTGCCGGCGCTGCGATGGTATATCCCGTTGTTATAGATCGTGGCGCCCGAGATCAGGCTGTTCAAGTAGATGCCGTAAGTGTCGCGGGCATTGCTGATGGTCGGCGATATGGTGTTGGAAGTGACCCATACCTGGGCGCCGGCGGTCTGGTTCATCACGTATAGGCCGTATTGGGCGCCGGCGTTTATGATGTTGGTGGAGACGACCATCCGGCCCTGGTTGCCCGCGGCCAGGAACACACCCATGCCCCGGGGTCCGCTTTGTATGGTATTGGAGGCCAGGTAGAGGTCCAGGCTGTTGCCGCTGAGCCGCACGCCCACGCCTATGGTATTGGTGGCTACGATCATGTTGGCGCCGAGTACAGTGCCAGTAGAGCCATTCACATACACTGCGGTGGAGCCTTGGATATAGGAGTTGGAGATGGTGTTGGAATAGTTCTGGTAGAGATATAAGGCGCTGTAACCTGCGATGTCGCTGGTGATGGTGCTGAATCTTATGGCAGCGTAGTTGGCGCCGGCTTTGAGATATGCGGCGTAATAGTTCGGGTTGCTCAGATAGCTTCGGGTGATGGCTACATAGGAAGACAGCGTGATGTCCAGCGCGGCGCTGGACGCGCCGCTGGTGGTGATGGTGCTCCAGGATATATTGTTGTAGTGGGCGTTGTTCTTGAGAGCGACGCCGTTGTTGTCGTTGGCGTTGGATATGTAGCTGAGGGTTATGGTGTTCGAGGATGCGGCATCTATGGTCACCGCTCCATAGCTGCTCGAGTTGGTGGTTATGGTGCTCAGGCTTATGGCGTTGTTGCTGCTGCGCAGATCCAAACCCATATGATTCTGGTTGGTTATCAGGCTCCGGGTCAGGGTGTTGTATCCAGGGGCGCCTTGGAAACTCACCGCGCCCGCGCCGCCGCCGGAGGCGACCGTACTCAAGTCTACTTTGTCATAGGAGCCGCCAAAGTAGACGCCGAAGCGATGGCCGCGGGCGAATATGTTGGTTATGGTGTTGGATGCGCCGGTCAACTCCAGCGCGGCTACCGCGGTGGCCATCGTGTTGGCATTGAAGGTGCTAAAGGCTATGTAGTTGTAGTTGCCGTAGGCAATCTGGGCTGCGCGCGCCGCATCGCCGTTGAAGAAGCTCTGGGTGAGGTTGTTGTAGTGGCTATAGTTCAGCTTGGCTCCGACTCCAGCCGGGTTGCTGGCCACGGATACGTTGAAGGTATTGGAAGACGCATTGTTCAGATAGAGTGCGTATTTGGTCGCGCTGTTGGCTTGGGCCGTGCTGTAGGCTACCGTGGTCATGGTGGAGCCTTCCAGATATATGCCGTGCGCGTCCTGCACCGTGATGCTGGAGTAGTTTAGGTAGTTCCAACTGGACAGGCGCACGCCCGCGGTCCAAATATTCCCCCCAGCATCCACGTTCATGCTGGATATGCTGATCAGGGCCGAGGAGGCCAATACGCCGTAAGCCACGCTGAGCGTGGGTTTGACGTCGATATTGAAGATGTTCACGCTGGTCTGCATGATCTGGAAGGCCGCGGTCGAAGCGGTGGGCGGGGCTACGGTCGGGTGCGCGGTCAAGATGGGCTCGAGCATGATGGTGATCGAGGAATTGTTGTTGGTGAAGCCCTGCACCGTGACCTGCTCGGGATATGTGGCGTTGTCCTTTATGATCACGCAGGTATGGCCGGTCAGATTCTTGGGTATGGAATCCAACGCGTCCTGGATCTTGAAGTAGGGCCCGCTGGTCTTGCTCACATTGCGCTGCACCGCGCAATAAGTGGCTAGGGAGCGCGAGGCCTGGTCCGTATTGCCGTAAGAGCCCTGGTTGGCCCGGCCGCCATTGGGCGCGGTCTCGTTGCCGTAGAGCTCCAGGGGATCGGCCGAATCTATGGTGGGCGAGTTGGCGCCGTCTGAAGCGGACATGGAGCCGTTGGCCCAGCGGCCGTTGCTGACTGCGGACATGGGGTGGAAGTCCTCGACCCCGAAGCGGGCGTCGTACCACAGCGGGTTGGCGCTTATGGAATTGGCGTCCCCGCCAACGGCCTGCCAGGCGGCCAGCGTGGCATAGCTCTTGTTGTTCCAGATGAAAGTGTTCAATGCGTTGGAACTGAACCAGTCGTTGTAGTCCGAGTCTATGCCTGAGGTCAGGTCCATGAACAGGCTGGCGGAAGCCACGGTTACGGTCCAGGAAGATAGGAATATGTTGTTCTTGGCCGCTGCCGTGGAGCCTGCCAGCTGCAGCAGGTAGGCGGTGCTCAGCCCGGTGCCCGTGGAATTGACGTCGTTGAAGTCGAATTCGATCTGGGTGCTGCCCGTGAAATAGGCGGAGACCGCGCTGCCGGCAGTGATCATGCCCGGGTT
>JBAZVY010000207.1:0-4726 GCA_041660645.1 Elusimicrobiota bacterium
CGGCAATCTGACCAAGATATTCGACCGCATCGTGGAGAACATCCGCGAGGAGACCAAGCTCGCGGAGAAGACTTCGGCCATGACCGCGCAGCAGCGCATCCAGGCCATCGTGGTCGGCATCATGCCCTGGATCATGCTCATGGTCATGTTCATATTCCAGCCCGGGCCCATGAAGGATTTCTATTTCAAGCCCCTGGGCATCCTGGTCCTGGCGTTCTGCACGGTCTGGATCGCCATCGGCATGAAGGTGATAAATAAATTGGGGGATGTGCAAGTATGAGCGTCACCGGACCTTTCCTGCATTACGTGCTCATCGCCATAGGCATACTGGGTTCGGTGGCCTTCTATACGGCCATGCAGCGGCTCATGGCCCCGCCTCCGGAACTGGATAAGTCCGACTTGACCCAGCTGGCCAAGAAGGACTTGGGCATGACCTCGGCTTTCTCCGGGCTCAATCCGCAAGGCGGGGTGTTGGACCGGCTCGATCTGCTGCTGCTCAAGACTTTCCATCTGGACGTCAAGCTGGAGGAGCTGCACATGATGATGGGGCGTCCCAATAAGCCTACGCCCTTGGACATGCTGCATCTTAAGGAGATCCTGACCGCCGTGTTCTGCGGCTGCATGTATATGGTATCCGATTCCATATTCCTGGGCCTTTTATTCGGCGTCCTGGGCTTCCTAATCCCGGATTCTTTGTTCCGGGCCCGGGTCCGGAGCCGGCAGCAGGACATCATGCGCAATTTCCCGACCTTCGTGGACCTGACCGCCATCGAGGCGGGCTTGGACTATATGACCGCCATAGACCGCATCCTGAAGAATTCCAAGACCAAGACCGAATTGGAGAACGAGCTGGGCAAGATGACCAACGAGATATCCCTGGGCTATTCCCGCCGGGACGCGCTCAAGCGCTTGGCCATGCGCACCGGCATCCAGGAGATCCGTTCTTTCGTGGGGCTCATCGTGCAGTCCGACGAACTAGGCACCAGCCTGGTCGAGCTGTTGCGCAACTACGCCACGGACATGCGCTTCCGCCGGCTCAATAAGGCCGAGAAACTGGCGGCCCAGGCCTCCACTAAGATGCTCATCCCGCTTTTCATATTCATATTCCCTACCGTGTTCATCATGATGCTGTCGCCGATGATGAAATCGCTCGTCACCGGGGGGCTGGGATTCTGATGCCTGTCAAGATATTGACGTTGGCGCTGTTGGCCGCTTCGGCCTGGGCCCAGGACGTGCCCAAGGTCAAGGATGCCGACGGCCTGTTCTTGGACATGGCCAAGCTCAACCTGGGCACCATAACCTCCGAGGACGACAAGAAGAAGTATATATACACCATCCAGCTCGAGAAGGCCCGGCTCATGCGCAAGACCCTGCGCGGCGTCTATGACAACGCTTTCGACATGTATCGGCGCGGCGATTACGAGGGCGCGCGCGACCTGACTTCCAAGATATTGACCATGGATCCGGGCTACGAGGATGCATCCATACTGCAGCGCGCCACCATCGAGCTCAACGGTGCGCTCCGGCCCTACGCTTCGGAACAGAAACTCTTGGACGACCGCTTCGAGGAAGGCATGGCTCTGTACCGGCAGGGACGGCTGGTGGAGGCGGCGGCGCGGTGGGAAGAGGTCACCAAGCTGTCGCCCGGCAACCTCAAGGCCAAGTGGTGGCTGAAGAAGGCCCGGGGCGAGATGGCGGACGAGCACTTCCGGCGCGGGCAGAAGGCTTATCGTCAACATCGCATGCGCGAGTGTCTGGACCAATGGTACGCGGCCTTGGTCATGAATCCGCGCTACCCCCTGCTGGTCTCGATGATCGCTAAGGTGGAGAACGAGGCCCGGGAACAGGAGGCCAACGAAAAGCTGCAGAACGCGCTCAATCTTTACAGCCAGGGCCTCATAGACGACGCCCTCAAGATGCTGGATGAGGTCCTGGCCACGGGGCCGGCCAACACCAAGGCCCAGAAACTGCAGTCCGAGATCCGCTCCGAGATGGCCAGCCAGCACGTGGCCCAGGGCCGCCGGCTGTACGAATCCCATCAATATGACGGCGCGGTGGCGGAATGGAAGCGGGCCATGGCTTACGGTTATGACCAGCGTTCCGGAGACCAGCTCATCGCTCGGGCTAAAGAGCAGGCGCGGCGCGAGGAGCTCGGCCGCCGGCGCGCCGCGGAGACGGCTAAGGCCAAGGCGGAGGAGGAGAAGCGGACGGCGGAGGAGGCTAAGGCCAAGGAGGCGGAGGAGGCCAAGGCCGCGCCCGCGGCCGGCGCCGCCGGGACTGGAACCGCGCCCGAAGCCGGCGCCGGGGGCCAGGCCGGAGCCGCTCCGGTTGCTTCCTCGGACGACAATAAGCGCCAGTCCCAGCAGTATTATCTGTCGGGTTTGATCTACTTCCAGAAGAACGATTTCGACAAGGCGCGCAACGATTGGACGCATGCGCTGCAGCTCGATCCGGCCAACGCCGACGCCAAGGCCGGCCTGGAGCGCATCAACAATCTATACGGCGGCGGGCAATGAGGACTGAGCCGGTATGAGGCTATCGTCTAAATGGTTCTTGTGGTTCAGCGCGATCGGGGTCTACGTCATGGTCCTGGGCGGGATATTCTATTACAACCTGTTCAAGTGGACCTTCGACGAGAAGCTGAAGTCCGAGGCCATAGACATGGTGCGCCTCTACGCCCCGACCCTGATCACGGGACTGTCCCGCAACCAGAGCGCCCTGTCCATGGACGAATACGACGTGGTCATGCGTTTCGCCAAGGACGACCGGGTGGCCTCCCTGCTCTACCTCAACAAGTTCGGAGAGGTGCGCTGGTTCCGCGACCCCAGCAAGATAACCTACAGTTTCGACCAGTTCATCAAGGAAGTGACCTTGCCCACGGACGCCATCGAGCAGGCTTCCTTGGCCAAGTCGCCGATCGTGCGCGCCGTGCCCGGCTTGCCGCTCTATGACATAGCCATACCTTTGGCGTTGCGGGGCGAGGTCATGGGCATAATCAACCTGCAGGTCAGCCGCGAGGGCGTGGTCAAGGTCATAGAAAAGGCCATGAAGAAGTATGCCATAGGCGCGGTGGGCGTGCTCATATTATTGGGCATCCCGCTCTACTTCTTCCTCCATCATTTCGTGCTCAATCCCATGCTCTCCCTGCGCGACGCCGTGGAGGCGGTATCTTTCAAGAGCCTGGAACTGCGCTTCCCGACCCGCAACGACGAGATCGGCGATCTGGCCGGGGTCATCAACATATTCCTGGCCAAGGTCAAGGCCGAGGTGGCCAATGCCATGGTCAAGGAGAAGCAACGCGGGGTGGCCGAGGCCCGGTGGTGGCAGTCCATCCTCATGGCCGTGGTGGCCAAGAACCACAAGGCCATAGTCGTAGATGAGGATAATTCCGTGCTTTACACCAATTTCCCGATCGCGGGCACGGTGGCCACGGACGGCAAACTCCACCTTTTGGACGTGATCGACAGCCAGCAGCAGGACGTACTGCGCCTGGTGGGCGTGGCTCTGGACCGGCCCAACCAGCTCGTGGAAGCCGATACCATGTTCCATTCCGAGTCCTGCCATGTGCGGGCCGTGCATCTGGAAGAGGAGGGGGAACTGCGCCGCACCCTGATCCTGTTCGAGCCCAAGGCCTTCGGCGTACGGCCTCTGGCTTAGGTGCCGGGGCTTAAGTTTCTTAAGTTATTTTGTTCGCGGCCTGCGAGGCCGCCGAACTGCTCACCCCCAGATAAGATGCAATCTCCCGAAGCGGATATCCCTGCACGCAGGCTTTGAGGATGAAATCCCGGCGGGCTCCGCATATCGAGCGTATTCGAGAGCCGCTGCGCAGTATATCCAGGCTTAAACCGGAGGTTGATGCCCAGTCTGCGGCCAGATCTTCTAGTAAGGGTTTATTCCTATCGGCTATCTCTAAATGCGGCGGTATCAGACCGTTCCTACCATTCGATATATTGTCGTGCGCCGCGGCAAGCATTAGGGAATCTGGCGCGTACATGAAGCGTGTGAACTCATTGCGGGCAGTGGATAAGTCCGGGCTCAGCAGTTTTAGGACTGGTTCCGTTTCTACCAATCCCATGGTATCCGCCCCGAGATATTCGCGGTAACTTGAATATTTCCAATCAGCCGGATCGTTGATCAGATTGGCGCGTACCGGATTTAGATGTATGTAGCGTGTCAACCGCATAAGATGCGCCTCATCCCTGCAGAGCGGAGAGCGGAAACGGTCTTGAAAGACGTGACCGCTGCGCCGGCGTCTTTTATTGATGTATCTGGCGTAGCGGCTGAGCAGCGGGCCGACGATATCCGGGAGAGCCGCGGCCAATGCCTGTATGAGAAGATGTATGTGATTAGGCATCAGGCAATAAGCGAAGAGCCGGAAGCCGGCCGTGCGTTTGAGCCGAGCGAGACTATCCATGAAGTAATCCCAGTCTTCCGGTATGAAGAATAGCCTTTGCCTGGCATTGCCTCGGGCTATGGCATGGTAGATGGCCCCGGGATAAAGGATGCGCGGTTTTCGTCCCATGATCAGCATACGATCGAAGCCGATATTTGTTCCATTTCCATTGGCATGGGGGGAATAACTTAACAAACTTAACCTCCGGCCCTAATCCTCAGCTAAGACCAGACGTGGAGGCTGTTTAAAAAATAAAATACCTCGCGTTCCCGAGAAGGAATCCCTCCCGAGGGAGGAAAGGTGAAAAGCGCTAACTTTTCACCCGCGAGGTGA
>JBAZVY010000208.1:0-4711 GCA_041660645.1 Elusimicrobiota bacterium
GCCCTGCTTTCGCTGTTTTTTTGCGCGCCGGTATCATCCTGGGCCGTTTCCCCGGAGATGGACCGGCATCTGCAGACCGCGCTGGACGCGGTCTATACCATGCGCTTTGCGGACGCGGAGGCCGCGGTGCAGCTGGCCATCGCCGCGGACCCGGAACATCCTTTCGGCTATTTCGGCATGGCCGTGGTCTCCATGATCCAATACGTCTACGGCACGGAGCAGTCCGATCCCAAACTGTTGACGGATTTCGACCGGCGCCTGGACCTGGCGATCGACCGGGCCCAGACCTGGACGGATAAGCATCCCCAGGATACGGACGGGTACATGGCTTTGGGCGCGGCGTACGGGATGTCCGCGCGGCTCATGATATTCCGGCATCAGTGGCTCAAGGCCTATTGGCGCGGGCGCAAGGGCGTGGCCTATCTCAATCGCGCGTTGAAGCTGGACCCCGCTTCCCTGGACCCTTATTCCGGGCTGGGCATGTACGATTATTATTCCGATACCTATTCGCGTTTCGTGCGCGTATTTGCCAAGCTCGTGCTGCGCGGCGACCGTAAACGGGGCGTGGCCGAACTGCGCCGGGCCGCGGCCGGCGGCCGTTATTCCCAGGTCTTGGCCAAGCTCATACTCATGGAAGTGTTCGTGGAGGATGCTTACGGGATGCGCGATCCGGAAGAGGCCGCGCGCCTTATCGCCGAGGTGCAGGCGCGCTATCCCAACAGCGCCATGATCGAGGCTATCGGCCTGGTGGCCAGCTACGAGGGCAAGCGGTTTCCTCAACTTCTCAAGGACGTGGCCGGATTCAAGGCTAAGGCCCAGAACGGAGAATACGACACGGTGCAGCTGGTCAAGGGCTATGTCATAGAAGGCACCGCGCTCTGGGCCATGAATAGGCGCAATGAAGCCTTGTCCGTGCTCAAAACCGCGGCCGAGACCCGGGTGGGCGGCCAGCCTACGCGCTGGAGCGTGTGGGCGCGGATCCGCGCGGGCCAGATCCTCGACTTGATGGGCGAGCGGGCCGCGGCCGTGGACGAGTATCGGGCCGCGGCCGAATTGCCGGACCTTTGGAACTTGCGGCAGTACGCCGAGGACGGATTGCATCGCCGCTGGAACAGCGCCTACCCCGGGCCGATCGCGCCGTTGTGACTTTCCGCCCGCCCCATATGTTTCCCCGGAGTAATTGATATACTAATCATATGGCGAAGAACTGGACGATAGAAGACAGCGCGAACCTTTACAATCTAAAGGGCTGGAGCTTGAAGTATTTCGACATAAGCTCCAACGGCGATCTGGTGATGCATCCGCGGCGCAGCCCGGAGCAGACCATCGACGTCAAGCGCGTGGTGGACGAGGTCATCGCCCGGGGCATCAAGCTGCCGGTGCTGTTCCGGTTCCAGGATATCCTGCGCCATCGCGTGGAGCTTTTGAACCAGACTTTTCAGAAGGCCATCGAGGATCATAAGTACAAGGGACGTTATTTCGGCGTGTACCCGATCAAGGTCAATCAGCTCTGCGAGGTGGTGGAAGAGGTGCTGGATGCGGGCCAGCCATATCAATATGGATTGGAGGCGGGCAGCAAGGGCGAGCTCTTGGCGGTGCTGGCCATGAATCGGGCCGATTCCTTGACCATCTTGAACGGTTATAAGGACGAGTCCATGATGCGGTTGGCCATGACCGGCATCAAGCTGGGCAAGAAGTTCATCGTGGTCATAGAGAAGCCGAGTGAGATAAAACTCCTGCTCAAGGCGGCCAAGGATATGGGCGTGCGGCCCATGATCGGGCTGCGCTGCAAGCTGCAGACCCAGGGCACGGGCCGCTGGAAGTATTCCACCGGCCACGCGTCCAAGTTCGGCCTGACTTCTCCGGAGCTGCTGGGCGCGGTGGAGACCTTGGCCGCGGCCGGGATGCGCGACTGCGTCAAGCTTTTGCATTTCCATATCGGCAGCCAGGTCTCGGACATCCAGACCATCAAGGATGCGGTCAAGGAAGGTACTCGGACCTACGCCAAGCTGCGCAAGAAGAAGCTGGATATCGAGTATCTGGATTGCGGCGGCGGACTGGGCGTGGACTATGACGGCACGCATACCGCGGTGGATAGCTCCACGAACTACACCCCGCGCGAGTACGTCAACGGCATCGTATACACCATCAAGGAAGTCTGCAAGCAGGAGAAGGTGCCGGAGCCCAATATCGTGACCGAATCCGGCCGTTCCGTGGTGGCCCATCATTCGCTCATGGTGGTAGACGTAGTCGGCACCATCGAGACCGGGGCCACGCCGGTGGAATTGTCGCGCACGGAGAACGAGGCCGAGGTGGTCACGGAGATGCGCGAGACCCTCCAGGAGCTCACGCCCAAGAATTTGGCCGAGGGCTACCACGACGCGGTGCAGCGCCGGGACGAGGCCTTCTCCTTGTTCAAGCTCGGCTATCTGGAGCTCGAGGAAAAGGCCAAGGTGGAAAATCTGTTCTGGCGCATCTGCATGGAGATCGACAAGCTCATGCCCAAGGCCAAGTACATCTCCGAGGATCTGTTGGAGATGGCCAAGACCGTGCGCGCCCAGTATTTATGCAACTTCTCGGTATTCCAATCCTTGCCGGATTCCTGGGCCATCGGCCAGCTGTTCCCGATCATGCCCCTGCACCGCTTGAACGAGGAACCGACCCAGCGTGCGGCCCTGGTGGACATCACCTGCGACTCGGACGGCAAGATCTCGCAATTCGCCTGTCATCGCAAGACCGGGGGCGCCTTGCCTCTGCATCCCTTGCGCAATAACGATCCCTATTATCTGGGCTTCTTCCTCATGGGCGCGTATCAAGCCACCATGGGCGATATCCACAATCTGTTTGGCCGGGTCAACGAGGTGCATGTGTTCGAGGACGCCGACGAACCGGGCGGCTACTACCTGGAAGAGGTGGTTCACGGCGAGAGCATCAAGGACGTGCTCGATGAGGTGCAGTACCATGACACGGAACTCATCAAGCTCATGAAGGACCAGATCGACGCTCAGGTCAAGGCCGGCAGCATCAAGCCGCGCGAGGGCGTGGAACTGCTGGACGAATACGAAGCGGTCATGAACCACTACACCTACATCGACCGAAACTCCATCCGCGTCCCGGACGAGGCTCCCGCGGCCCCGCCCGCGCCGGCCGTCCCCACCGACAAAGAAAAAGCCGCCACCTAGGCGGTGCCTGTCTTTCTGGTATTTCTATAACTCGGCCTAGTCGGCCGATTTGGACGCTTTTAAGTGGGAATTTCTAAAGAAGTAGAAAAAAGAGAAAGACAGGCACCGGCTAATAGCCGAATTCTTGGAGGGAGCGGGGGTCTTTGCGCCAGTCCTTGCGCACTTTGACCCAGAGCTCTAGCGTTGCGGGGCGGCCTAGGAAATCTATGATGGTCTGCAGTGCCCGCTCCTGGAGCTTGCGCAGGGTGTTGCCCTTGGCGCCGATGATGATGCCTTTCTGGGTGTCGCGCTCCACGTAAAGGGTGGCGCTGATCTCGTCGGCCTGGCCCGGGACCTCGCGGAATAATTCCACGACCACGGCCGTGGCATGGGGGATCTCATCTTCATACAGTTCGAATACCCGCTCGCGGATGATCTCGGATACGAAGAATTTCTCCCAGCGGTCGGAGAGTTGGCCGGGTTCGTAGAACGGGGGGGAGACCGGCAGGTGTTTGACCACCTCGGCCAGCAAGTCGTCCATGCCCGCGCCCTTGAGCGCGGATACGCGCAGGCTGGCCGCGGGTTTGAGGGCTTCGCAATAGGCGGCGATGATCTTGTCGTGCAGGCCGTCGGCGACCGGTATGTCCGCTTTGTTGAGCACGAGTATGAGGGGCTTGTGGTCGCGGTTGAGCCAGGACAACTCCTTGATCGCGTCTTCGGTGGGACGTTCCGGCTCCACGAGCAGGACGATGACGTCCGGGTCTTCATGTACCGCGCCAAGGGCTTGGCGCCGCAGGCAGTTCTGCAAAGGATCTTTGGGCGCGGGGATCAGGCCCGGGGTGTCCACCAGGCAGGCTTGATAGCCGGGGCCGTCGAGTATCCCCAATATGCGGTGGCGCGTGGTCTGGGGCTTGGGCGAGACTATGGAGAGTTTGGATTTGAGCAGGGCGTTGAGCAAGGTGGACTTGCCCGCGTTGGTGCGGCCCATGATGACCACGAATCCGGCCTTGAAATCAGCTTCGCTCATGCCTCCATGATACCTTTTTCGTTGGCCGCCGGTCTTTGGTATGATAGGCGCATGATCAAGAACCGGGAAGACATGGTCCTGCAGTGGGCGGTGGAAGCCGGTATGCTCAAGCGCCTCAAGCGTACGGGCTGGTGGTGCTCGGGCGTTAAGGACCCGGAGAGCGTGGCCGACCATACCTCGCGCATGTCCGCTTTGGCCTTCTATATCGCGGCCGAGGAGGGAGCGGATCCCTTCCGGGCCGCGGCCTTGGGCGTGTTCCACGACCTGCCTGAAGCCCGCATCGGCGATGCCCATGCCGTGGTCAAGCGCTATTGGACCGGCTTGGCCGCGGACGAGGAGCGGGCCCGGGCCGAGCAGAACGCCACTCTGCCCGAGGGCCGGGGCCGCCAGCAGATCGACGCTTTGGGCCGCGAGTGGCAGCAGGGCCGCACCCCGGAGTCGCGCTGCGCGCGGGACGCGGATTATCTGGAATGCGCCATCCAGTCCTTGGAGTATCTTTGGCAGCAGCGCAATGTGGCCCGGG
>JBAZVY010000209.1:0-3589 GCA_041660645.1 Elusimicrobiota bacterium
GGGCGTGCAGGCCGTGGAATCCATCGAAGAGATCGGAGCCGTGGTGGTGGAATATCCCGAAGACCGCTACACCATACAGGCGTTCGAGGCCCAGGCTTTGTCCCAGCCGGCTGTGGCCATGGTGGAAGAGGATATCGTGCGTAATTGGTTGCAGAACGAGGCGGTATCCTTTCAGGCGGCGCCCTTGCTTTCCTGGCGGCGTATAAAGGAGAGCATCCCGGTGTTCAAGCGTTATGCTTGGACGGAGCCGGCCCTGCCGCCCGGAGTGTCGCGCGAGGAACTGCCTTGGGGCATCCAGCGCGTCAACGCGCCCGCGGCTTGGGCAAAGACCATGGGCCAGGGCGTGCGCGTGGCCGTAGTGGATACGGGCATCGATTTCAATCATCCGGACCTGAAGGCCAATGTGGCCGGCGGCTATAATGCCATGGACTCGGGCCAGCCCTATCTGGATGACAACCATCATGGAACGCACGTGGCCGGCACCATCGCCGGGGTATTGGACGGCAAGGGCGTGGCCGGGGTAGCGCCTAAGGCGAGCCTGTACGCGGTGAAGGTCCTCGACGCCAAAGGCAGCGGCAGCATCGTCAGCATAATCAAGGGCCTGGTCTGGTGCGGCAAGAATAAGATGGACGTGGCCAATATGAGCCTGGGCGCGCCCATGGGCAATATATTCATGCGTTTGGCGGTCAATTATGCGCGTTCCAAGGGCGTGGCCATAATCGCGGCCGCGGGCAATGAGAGCGGACCCGTGGGCTACCCGGCGGGCTATACCAACACCATCGCGGTCTCGGCCGGAGACAGCAAGGATCAGCTGGCTTATTTCTCCAACCGCGGTCCGCGCGTGGAATTCATCGCTCCGGGCGTTGACGTCAGGTCGTCGATCCCGGGCGGGCAGTATGCCTTATTCTCCGGCACTTCCATGGCCACGCCGCATGTGGCCGGATTGGCGGCCTTGGCCGTGGCCCGGGGGGCGCACGGCTTGGATGCGGTGCGCGCGGCGCTTAAACGTTCGGCGAAGTCCATCGGGCTTAAGCCCCAGGAAGAGGGCGCGGGCGTGATCGACGCGGCTCTCCTGGTCCGTTAGGCCTGGGGAGCAGGCAGGTCTTAGGACCTAGCATATAGGCCTTAAGACCTAGATGGCTTTGGGCCCTAGGGCCCATGGCAAAATTAGGTCTTTTGTCTACAATCGAGGCATGGCGGTATTTGGAGATAATGGGGGTAGCAACATGAGGCTCAGCATCGCCGTCGTATCGGCAGCGATCTTTGCTCTGGTCGCTATGGTATGCCCGCAAACGTCGCAGGCAGGTTGGGGACGGACCAAGAAAGTCATCATCACCCTTCGCGCAAAGTCGGCCGCCGACACGCAGCATAAGGTGCTGCAGGCCCTGGGCGCCAAGTCCATCCATAAGATCGCATCGAACGGCGACTCAGCCAACGAATTCGTGGCCATAGTGGCCGAGGTCCCGGCTTCGCTCAAGCTCAAGGGCGCCAAGGGCAGCGCGGTCTCGGACAAGAAGGACATCATGAACCTGGTGCCCAACGTGTCTCCGGACGACGTGCTCGGGATAGAAGAGGATTTTTCCACCAAGTGGATCGAGGCCCTGCCTTCGTTCCAAGGCACCGCCTTCCCTTCGGTAGAGAGCGTGCTGGGCAGTCTGCCCAAGCTCAATCTCAGCCAGACCGCGGGCATGAGCATATCCGCCCTGCGGCCCGAGATCCCGTGGGGGGTGGAGCGTTTGCGGGCTCCGGCGGCTTGGGATTACACCGAGGGCAAGGGCGTGCGCGTGGCGGTGGTCGACACCGGCATAAACTTCGAGCATAAGGACCTCCGGGGCAAGGTAGACGGCGGCTATGATGCCTTCACCAAATCCGAGGCCCGGGAAGCTTATCTGGACAAGAACGGCCACGGCACGCATGTGGCCGGCACCATCGCGGCCATCCGCAACAACAAGGGCGTAGTCGGCGTGGCGCCGCGCGCCCGGCTCTATGCGGTGCGCGTTCTGGACGCGGACGGCAGCGGTTCCATCGCCGGCATCATAGACGGCTTGATCTGGTGCGCCAACAACGGCATCCAGGTGGCCAACATGAGCTTGGGTTCTTCCCAGCCCAGCGATACCTTGCAGAGAGCCTTGCGCTACGCCAAGTCGCGCGGCGTGATCGTGGTGGCCGCGGCCGGCAATTCGGGCGGGTCCGTGGGCTACCCGGCGTCGTACCCCGAGACCATCGCGATATCGGCCAGCGATCCCAAGGACAAGATCGCGGTTTTTTCCAGCCGCGGGCCGGAGGTCAAGTTCATCGCCCCGGGCGTAAACGTGGTCTCTACCAGCATGGATGGGGACTATGCCAATTTCTCAGGGACTTCCATGGCCACGCCGCACGTAGCCGGCTTGGTGGCTTTGGCCGTGTCTCAGGGTTGGGTGGGCATGGACGGTCCGGATGGGGTGATGGAGCAGTTGAAGAAAGCGGCCAAAAAGCTCCCCGGACTCAAGGATACCGAACAGGGCTACGGCATGATCGACGCCCTGCGCCTGGTGCGCTGACCGTCAGCCGGAATCTTGGAAGGCGCCCCCGGCTCCGGCCGGGGGCGCCGCTTTTGTAGGATATCGCCTATTGCGCTTGCGGGGCCGGACTGTTATTCTAATAGGGCCATATCATGCCCCGCCTAAGAACAGCTCTGTTTTGCCTGATATCGTTCCTGCCGCTAAGCGGTTCTTCCCAGCCGGGCGCCTCCGCTCCATTCAGCAAGCAAGAGTTCTCGGGCCTTTTGCAGAGATTCGTGGACCAGCAGTATCTGAAGAGTTTCGCGCGTTTGGGCGAGGAATCCGACTTCGACCATGGCCATCTGCTGTTTACGGCCGGCTCCCAGTCCCGGCCTATAGCCATCTTATACCACACTCAGGAATTGTCGCACTATGATTCCATGGACCCGCGAGCTCGGAATTGGCTGCAATGGCTGGATAATGACGCCATAGACGATGCCGCGCGTTATGAGCGGCGCCAGTATCCGCATTCCGCCTCCTGGGAATGGTTCGTGCAAGTGGAATTGGGCCGTCTGCATAAGCGCAATACCGTGCTGGACAAGATGCTCGATCCCGCCTTGTTGGGCGCGGATATATCCGAGAGTCGGCAATGGGTGTTCAGCCGCGTGGCGTGCCGTCCGGAGCCGGCGTCCGAATCCTCCCCTATCCGCATAGTCCTGCCTTCCGGCCAGGCGGTTTGCCTGGACGTCAGCCAATCCTAGCTTCCCCCGGGAACTTGACCAATACTTGATGTCGAGCGGCCATACTATCCGTGGGGGGAGGTGGTCATATGGCTTGCAACCGTTCCGCCTTGGGCAGCATGGTGATTTTGTTGGTCGGGTTTGCGGCCGGATGCAGCAGCGTTTCTATGCAGCATCCGGCCGCCCGCAGGGATATGGCCGACGTGGTCATAGGCAATTGGTCCAACTATTCCCGGTTGGCCGCGGCCAAACTCATGGAGAAGTACGGCGCCCCGGACCAGGTCTATACCGGCCGGCTGGTCTGGCTGGATCGGGGCCCGTGGAAACGCACCACCATAATGGACCGGATGTCGTATTATGACTCGGACA
>JBAZVY010000209.1:3599-4702 GCA_041660645.1 Elusimicrobiota bacterium
ACAACTTGGAGCAGACCGTGGCCTATTCCGTGCCCGCGGATAAGCGCAAGGCCTTGGCCGCGTTCAGCGACCGCGTCCGGGTATCCCGGGACGGCTCCGAACTGGCGGCCCGGACCACTAGCGAGGAATTGAACTTCCTGACCTTGAACCTGGCCGACGAGGTGTTGAAGGGGAGCCGGAGCCCGGAGGAGGCGCAGCGCTTCTACGAGAACACCATGCAGTTCTCCATCTCCGGGAAGTCCTCGCGCTATATGCAGGGCTTGATATTCGCGCCTTTGACCGGCGGCCGCTAGGGCCGGGGCGGCGGGTTGGCCCAGGCGGAGAAGCGGTCGGCTACGGAGCGGAAGTCCGAGAATTCGTCCGTGGCTCTTAAGCTCCAGGCCCAGGCCCCGGCCAAGCCGTTGTCCCGCGCGGTGTTAAGGAAAGACTCCAGGCTGCGGGCCGTGCCTTTGGTCGGGAATTCTCCCAAGACGCAGGGCTTGTCCAGGCCGAGGTCAGAGTAGCGCACGTTCAAGGGCTCGCTGGCTTCCATGTAATCGTAATAGTGGTATTGATAGAAATCCAAGCCCAGTCCTTTCCATAAGGGCAGACGGCTGCGCTTGCTGGCGCCCAAAGTGACGAGCTGGCTGGTGTGGGCATGGACCGCATCCACCACGCGTTTGCTGAACGCGCGCAGCGCGGGGATGTTTATGGACTGGGCGTCGTCTATGATCTTGCCTTCGGCATAGAGCTGCACGGAGAAGTTGGGGTAGCCTGGGAAGCGGGGCGACATCTCGGGCTCGTTCATGACTTCCCAAGCCAGGATGGCAGGGTGCTTGCCATAGCCGTCGAATAGGGGGACTAAAACGTTTTGGAACAGGCGGTCTTGGGCCGCGGAGTCGGTCAAGAGATTGCCGTGGCCTCCCATCTGGACTCCTTTCCACCAGGTCGGGGCATCCAGCAGTCGGTAATCGAATAGGACCAGAATGAGTTGGATGCCGTTGGCCTGGGCGATCTCCAAGGCCGCGTTGAGGTCGGTATAGAAGGCGGGCTCTAAGCCGATGGGCTGGCCTTGGGAGTCGAACTCCGGAGAGGTCCGGCCGTCGCACATAAGGAACCAGCGC
>JBAZVY010000210.1:0-4676 GCA_041660645.1 Elusimicrobiota bacterium
CGTCCCAATCTATCCCCGCCACACCATAGTCTGCGCCAACGGCCAGCAAGAAGTGGAGAGCGTCACCATAGCCCAGCTCGATGCCGCCTGGAAGATCATTCCGGGCACGGAGAAAACGTTCAAATGCGACACCCTGCTGGTGGCGGTGGGCCTGGACCCGGTGGATGAATTCTACAAGAAGGCCAAAGAGTTCGGCCTGCCGGTCCTGGCGGGCGGCGATGCCGAGGAGATAGCGGAGGCCAGCGCGGCCATGTTCACCGGCAAGATCCGGGGCGTCGAGATCGCGCGCATGCTGGGACGCGACGTGGGCGAGGTGCCCGCGGACTGGCTGCGCACGGCCGAAGTCCTTAAATCCAAGCCCGGCGCCATCATCACAGAGGAAATACCCGCTCACGAGGACGGAGTGTTCCCGATATTCCACTGCTCCCAGGAGATTCCCTGCAATCCTTGCACATCCATCTGCCCTAAAGGCGCCATAAAGATAGAGGGCGACGACATCCTGGGACTGCCCACTTTCGATGACTCGGCCTGCATCGCATGCGAACAGTGCGTGGCGGTCTGTCCCGGATTGGCCGTGACCTTGGTGGACTATCGCAAGAAGTCCGAAGACGGCGTGGTCGTATCCATCCCGTACGAATTCGACCAGTCCACCATCCGGGAAGGCAGCACGGTAACGGTGCTGGACACCCTCGGCCAGGTGCTGGGCCAAGTGCCGGTCCTAAAGGTCCGGTCGCCCAAATTCGCGGACCATGCCCTGCTGGTCAAAGTCCAAGCCCCCGCGGACATCGCCAAACGCATCGCCGGAATACAAATCCAGGCTCCCTGGATGACGAAGCAGCTGGAGGAGAAAGTCCGGCGCATCGAAGATGACGATATCGTATGCCGCTGTGAGCGCGTCACCGCCGGACAGATCCGCCAGCTCATCCGGGAAGGCGTCCGGGACCTAAACCACCTCAAGACCCTGACCCGCGCGGGCATGGGCGCTTGCGGCGGCAAGACCTGCCCCGCGCTCATCGCCCGCATCTTCCGAGAGGAAGGCGTGGCCCCCCATCAGATCACGCCGCTGACCCAGCGGCCCATCATCATGGAAGTCCCGCTGGGCGCGTTCGCCGGGGTGGCCACGGGCGCCGGGCCCACGCGGGACGCCGCGCCCGCATCGGTCGGCACCCTGGAAGGAGGCGTGTGATGAACAGCTCGATCTACGACGTCATAGTAGTCGGGGCCGGAAGCGTAGGCACGCCCACCGCCATGTATCTGGCGGAAAAAGGCCTGAAGGTACTGTGTCTGGACCAGTTCGCATCCCCGGGCCAGGGCAGCAACAAAGCGGCCATCGGCGGCCTGCGGGCTACCCACTCCGCCCCGGCCAAGATCAAACTCTGTCTGGATTCCATCCAGACCGTATCTTCCTGGCGGCAAGCTCACGGGACCGACATTGAATGGTTCCAGGGCGGCTACGTATTCGTGGCTTATCGGCCGGAAGAGATGAACACCTTGAAGGCCCTATTGGTGGTCCAAAAGAAGGCGGGGCTGGACATCGAATGGTACGAGAAGGACGCTCTGCTGAAGATCGTGCCCGGCCTCCGGGCCGCGGGACTGCTGGGCGGCACTTTCTCTCCTCAAGACGGATCCGCCTCGCCCATGCTCACCAACAGCGCTTTCCACCGGCGCGCCCTGGCGCTGGGCGTAGACTTCCGATTCAACGAACGGGTCACCAGCATCATGCGCCGAAAGGGCGTGGTGGTAGGCGTGCGCACCGATAAGGGCGGATATGCCGCCGCCTGCGTGGTCAATGCCGCAGGCGCCTGGGCCAAGGCCGTGGCGCAATCCGGCGGCCAGGACGCGCCCGTCAACCCCGACTGCCACGAGGCCGGCATCACGGAACCCGCGTCGCGCTTCCTCGATCCCATGCTGGTGGATATCCGCCGCGAACCCGGCTCCGCCAACTACTACTTCCACCAGAGCGCCAGCGGCCAAGTGCTCTTCTGCATCACTCCGGACCCGCCCATCATCGGCTCGGACCGGCGCGAGACCTCGGCCTACTTGCCCATGGTCGCACGCCGCATGGTGGGACTACTGCCCAAGCTCACCAACCTCAAAGTGCGCCGCACCTGGCGCGGCCTCTACCCCAACACCCCGGACGGGTCGCCCATCGTAGGCCGCTCCCAGACCCTGCAAGGCTATATCCATGCCGTAGGCATGTGCGGGCAGGGCTATATGCTCGGTCCGGGAGTGGGCGCTCTCGTGGCCCGCCTCATAACTGACACTTTAAGCCCGGCGGACGCGGGCATCCTGCATGAGCTGCGTCCGGACCGGGATTTCGCGGGCGCCGAAGCCCTGAAGTAGTTATTCCGGGATCAGGAACCAGCCGGAACTGAACTTCACGGCGCGGCCCGCGATCTTGACCCGCGCGCCCTGGAGCTCGCAGAACAATTCGCCCCCCCGCGCGCTGAGTTGACGGGCATGGAGCTTGGTCCGGCCCAGACGCCCGGCCCAGAAAGGCGCCAGACTGCAATGCGTGCTGCCCGTGACCGGGTCCTCGGGTATGCCTTCCTTGGGCGCGAAGCAACGCGACACGAAATCAACGCTGCGGCCGGCAGCCGTCGCCACTACGCTGAAGGCCTCGATGCCGGACAAAGCCGCCATATCCGGCTGCAGGCCCCGCACCGCGTCCTCCGAAGCCAGCACCGCTATTAAGTCCCGCGCCTGCCAGGTCTCCGCGACCTCTACGCCCAGGGCCGCGGCCAGGCCGGGCACCGGGGCCACGCGCTCCGGCGGCCGGCTGGGGAAGTCCAGACAGAACAGCTCGCCGTCCCGGGACACGGACAGATGCCCGCTGCGGGACTCGAATCCCACCGCGGAGAGTCCGGGCTGGAGTTCGGTCAATATGATGAAAGCCGAAGCCAAGGTGGCATGCCCGCAGAGGTCGACTTCGAGCGTAGGCGTGAACCAGCGTATCCGGTAGCCCGCGCCCTCGGGCGCGAAGAACGCGGTCTCGGACAGGTTATTCTCGGCCGCTACCGCCTGCATGACCGCAGCCGGCAGCCAGGAGTGCAGGGGGACCACCGCAGCCGGATTGCCCGTAAACGGCCGGTCCGCGAACGCGTCTACTTGGTATATGGGGAGCTTATGCACGTTGTATCCAGCGCGACCGCGTACGACGAATCCCAAAGGCGCTTATGGACGGATGCGGCGCGCCCGGCCATAGCCTGGTCCTTGAGCACGACCTCCAAATTGCGCGAGTCGTCGAGATAGCCGCCCATCCAGTTGCTGGTCCCCAACCACAGAGTCCGGCCGTCTACGACCATATATTTGGAATGCGCCAATCTAGCATAAGGGATCGGGCCGCCCCGGGCTGGGGGTATCGTGATGACGCGCACCTCGATATTGGGCAGCGCGGCCAAGCTCCGGAGATGCGGCAGCGCCGCCGCATCCGCGCTCCAATCCGAGACCAGGAGCTTGACCCTGACGCCTCGGACGGCCGCATCGCGCAGAGCATTGTCGATGATCGGATACAAGCGCTGAGGCTTAACGAAAGTAAGGGGCTCATACTTGAATACCTGGACTACGACTTCCGCCTGGGCCTCGCCGATGAGGCGGATCAGCTCGGACTCCGAGTCGCCCACTCCGGGCGGATCGAAGCGCCAGGGACTGGCCACGAGATAAGCGCGGCGCGAGCGGTCGGGCCGGGGGTTCTCGACATGGTCCGGGGTGAAGGGACCCGTCGAACCCGCCAGCTTCCAATCGTGATCGAATACGATTTGGATCTGGCGGACCACCGGGCCGTCTGCCACGGCCAGACCCATCTCGTGTATATGCTGGAGCGAGCGCCAATCGAAATTCTGGCTGCCCACGAAGGCGCGCGCAGAGTCCACCACGAAATATTTAGCGTGCACGATCCCCGCGCCCGCGACCTGGGCCCAATCCAGCATCCGCACTTCCAGATTCGGCATCTTCCGAAGCCGCTCCAAGCCCTCGCGCGATTGCGGCGCGAACTTCTTCTCCAGGATGACGCGGATATGGACGCCGCGGCGGCCCGCGCGCGCCAGCGCAGCCAGCGTCGCATCCAGCGCTTCGCCTGGGGCCGGAGAAACGTAGAATTGATTAAGGTCGATGGACGTGCGCGCCGCATCGAGCATCTGGGGCCACACCTCCCGGGCCGGGCGCATATCCGGCTCCGCGAGCGAGGTCTCGACCGGGTATGAGTATACGAGTTCATAGCCCGGGACCTGGAAAGCCGCGTGCCCGCAGACCGCCAACAGGATCAGCGGGCCGGCCCAAAAGAAACGTTTATTCATGAGCCGAGCGCCTATCCGGTCCATCAAAGGTCTTTCGCGCAGACGGAGCTGCGGAACGGCTCCGAGGCGGTTTTATATACGGAGACCTCATAGCCGAAGCAGCAAGGGGCTTCCGGCGGGCAGGGCGTCATCGCGAACATGCAGGCGTTGACGGCCTGGATCCTAGCGGCGCCCAGCCATTGCGCGAACTCCGGCATGCCGGCGACCTTGCGGAGGGACTCGACCGGCCAAGGCCGGCGCTGCGCCCCCGCGATGCCCACATAAAAATTCGACTGTTCCGGCACGGAGACGAAGCGCATGCCGTCCGCGGTCCGAAAAGCGGCTACGGCCTGTTCCCAAGCGGACTGCGCTGCCGCCAGATTGCTGCGCCATTGCTCCAGC
>JBAZVY010000211.1:0-4638 GCA_041660645.1 Elusimicrobiota bacterium
TGAATTCAAAATCCACCTGATAACCGCGCCACCCGAACCGGTCGTAGAACTCGACGCTCTGTCCTAGGGGCTGAAAATCCCCCTCGTCGTGCAAGCTGTAACGCTCGGCCCGCGCCGCGGCCGGGACCAGCAGGGCGAGCACGACGATCAGTCTTTTCATATCCCTCCCAAAAATTCCAACAACCTAGCGTTGAAGCGCTCCGGATTCTCCAGATTGCTCATATGCGCGGCCGCGGGTATGACCTCGAGTTCGGCGCCGGGGATGGCCGCGGCCAAGCCGCGGGAATATTCCGGCGGAGTCAGCCGGTCATGCTCGCCCACCATGACCAAGCACGGCGCCTTTATCTGCGGCAAAAACGCGCTGGTGTCCGTGCGGCTGAGCATGGCCAAGAGCGCGCCGCACACGCCCACGGGATCGCTGGCCCGGATGCGCGCCTGGGCTGCGGCCACGCAGGGCCGGGCTTGAGCCAAGGTCTCGGCCGCGAACACTTTCGGCACGAATCCATCCGCGAACGGCCCCAGCCCATGCCGTTTTATGGATTGGATGGCCGCGGCCCGCCCCAGTTTGGCCGGGTCGTCGTCCGCTTCGCTGCGCGTGTCGCATAAGACCAAGGCTTTAACCCGCTGGGGCGCGCGCTGAGCCGTGCGCAGCGCCACATAGCCGCCCATGGACAAGCCGCAAAGCACGGCCGAGGCTATGCCTAGATGGTCGAGCACGGCCAGCAGGTCGTCCGAGAACAGTTCCATGGTGCATTGCCCGTCGCCGGCCGCGCTGGCCCCCAGCCCGCGGATATCATAAGCCACCACGCGGAAATCTTTTTTCAGCGCCTCGATCTGCAGCTCCCACATGGCGTGGCTCAACGGGAAGCCATGGACCAGGACCACGGGCAAGCCGGAACGCGGCCCCTCGTCTCGCAAGGACATATTCACGCCGTTGATCCGGGCCTGCATGCCCACAGTCTACAAAAAAGACGCGGACCGAGGCTCCTCTTCCAGCGCGCTTGCCTGAGAGTGCTCGTCTTGCTACGATACCAGGATGCGCCGCATACCTCCGGCCGGAATCAATCTTTTCCAATACATCTACGTGCTGCTGGATGAATACCAGAAGCGCACCGGCCAGACCGCCCTGAACCTATCCTTGGGCAATCCGGACGGCATACCCCCGGCGGCGATCCGCCGCCTGCAAGCCGAGTTCTGCGAGGACACCGGCTACGACTATCACACCTATGCGGAAGACAAGAACCTCCTGAACTTCTGCGAGGGCATGGTGGAACTGCACGGCCGCATCCCCTACCAGGATTTCCCGCACTTGCGCGCCACGCCCATCGCCGGGATCAAGACCGCGCTGGCTTTGCTGCCCCTGGCCTGCGGACTGCACCTGCCGGACCGCAAACGCCGGGACCACTTCACTCTGGTATCCAATCTGCCGGCCTACGACGTGATCGGAACCTGGTCGGAGTCCTACCTGGGCGCGCGCCGGGTAGTGTGGCCGCTTTACGCGCACGAAGACATGCGCTTGGGACTGGAGCACTTGAAGTCGGCCCTCAAACTGGCCCAGGTCCGAAAGCCGGACCTGATCTTGGTGATCCGGCCCGGCAACCCGGGTTCGGTCGGAGCCCGGGCCGAGGAATGGAAGGCCCTCATCGGCTTCTGCCTCCAGCACGGCACCCGGCTGGTCAACGACGCGGCCTATTGCGGGCTCTCCGACGCCCAGCATACGCCCCTGGCCCTGGTCGCCAAGGACTACC
Organism: Elusimicrobiota bacterium; assembly: GCA_041660645.1. Classification (GTDB taxonomy): domain Bacteria; phylum Elusimicrobiota; class Elusimicrobia; order UBA1565; family UBA9628; genus UBA9628. The sequence continues at coordinate 1,749 of JBAZVY010000211.1, forward strand.
CGGACCTGGAATGGCTGGAACTCTATTCCGTGAGCAAATCCTTCAGCGACCCCGGAGCGCGTCTCGGCGCCATGGTCGGGTCCCGGGATTTCGTAGAGGACTACATAACCATAAAAGGCAACACCGACTCCGGCCCCGTGCCCGCGGTCATGGCCGCCTATGGACGCTTCTTCCAGGACCGGGCCGCAGCGCGCGCGGCCTTGGCAGACCTGCGCCAGCTATATCGATGCCGCCTGGATTACCTGATACCGGCCCTGCGCAAGGCCGGACTGCGCCCGGCCTGCCCCACGGACGCGGGATTCTTCACGCTCTGGCAAGCGCCGCGCCGGGTGCTGGGCCATGACCTGGCCGCGCAAGCCCACAAGAGCAAGCTGTCCCAGCACGAAGCCTTCAATCGGCTGGTCATAGCCGAGACCGGCATCGTAGGAGTGCATTTCTCCGGCTTCGCGGCCGACGGCAAGCCCCAGCCCCTGATCCGCTATGCCGTATGCGCCGACGTCCTGCACAGCGCCTTCCAGAACCGGTTCGAAGCCCAGTTGGCCCGGCTGGAACCGGGCTACGACTAAGGCTGTTTCCGGCTATCCTCTTTGCCGCCGCAGCAACAGCAGTCGTCCGAGCTCTTGGCCTCGAACCTCTGGAGTATCTTTTCCATCAAGCACCACTTGGTAAAAGCGGACTGTATGAGGTTGGCGCCCACGAATGCCGTCAACCACAGCCAGCGGATGTCGGACTTCACCGCCAGCCCCAAGCTCACCAATATGATGCTGCCCGCGATGACGCGGATCTTATGCTCTATGCTCATACGCTTTCACCCTCTATTGCTTCCTTATCCAGGCGCTGCCGGCGCGCCAGCAGGAAATACAGGACCGGCACCGCGGTGCGCGACAGCAGGGTCGACGCCACTTCCCCGGCCATGAGCGATACGGCCAGGCCTTGGAATATGGGGTCGAACAGGATGACGCTCGCGCCCGCCACCACGGCCGCCGCGGTCAACAGCATGGGCCGGAAACGCACCGCGCCGGCGTCTACCACCGCCGCTTCCAAAGGCATGCCCTCGCGCAGGCGCAGTTGGATGAAATCCACCAGTATTATGGAATTGCGGACCACGATGCCGGCCCCGGCGATGAACCCGATCATGGAAGTAGCGGTGAAGAACGCGCCCATGGCCCAATGCGCGGGCAAGATGCCCACCAAGGTCAGCGGGATAGGCGCCATTATCACCAAAGGCACGGTGAAGGACTTGAACCAGCCTACGACCAGTATGTATATGAGGATAAGGACCACGGCAAAGGCCAGGCCCAGGTCCCGGAACACCTCATAGGTTATCTGCCACTCCCCATCCCATTTCAGAGCCCAGGACTGGGAAGTCTCGGGCTGACGGGTGAAGTACTGATCCAGTCCTATGCCCATGGACTCCGCCAGCTCCGCCACCCGGCCGCGCAGCTGCATTATGGCGTAGACCGGGCTCTCTTGCCGGCCGGACACATCCGCGATCACATAGGTCACGGCCTGCAGGTTCTTATGGTATATGGGCGTGTCCAGCTCCAAACGCCGGGTCTGGCTCAAAGCCGACACCGGGATGGCCGTGCCGTTGCGCGAAAGCAAGGTGATGGACCTCACCGCGTCCAGGCCGCCGCGCTTATCCGGCGGCAACCGCAGCCTTATTTCCACCGGCTCCTTCTCATCCTCCATATGGGCCAGGTCCACGGTGCGGCCGGCCAAAGCCAACTCCACGGTCTGCGCCACCGACCCGGCCGGGATGGCGTTCAAAGTCGCCTTTTGGCGGTCCACTTCCAAACGCTCCAAAGCCTGGGGGTCGGGCACGTACGTATCCACATCCACTATGCCCTCGGTCGCCTGCAGCAGAACGCGCAGCCGGCGCGCCAACTCCTCGCGCTTGGCCGGATCCGGGCCGTAAAGCTCGAAGACCAAGGTGGACAACACCGGAGGCCCCGGCGGTATCTCCGCCACCTGCACGCGGGCTCCGAAGCTCCGGGCGATATCCGCCAAAGGCGCCCGCAGCTCCTTGGCGATGGCATGGCTCTGGCGCTTGCGCTCCTGACGCCGGGATAGCGACACCAGGATATCCGCCTGATACGGCCTCTGCCTCAAGAAATAGTGCCGCACCAAACCGTTGAAATTATAAGGCGACGCGGTCCCGATGTACGAAGTGACCCGCTGGACCTCCGGGACCTGCCGCAAGCGCTCGGCCAGGGCCCCCACCGCCTGCCCCGTCCGGTCGATGTCCGTGCCCTCGGGCATGTTCAATACCACCTGGAACTCGTTCTTATTGTCGAACGGCAGCATCTTGACCGTGACCGCCCGGAGCCCGACCAACGCCAACGAACCGATCAACAATCCGACCATGGCCAAAAAATACCCGGCCCGGACCCGGCCGTTCTCCAGGATGACGGTCATGGTCCTTCGATAGAACCGGTCCAATCCGGATTCCTCATGTCCGGCATGGGACCGGGGCGGGAATTTTTCCAAGATATGGGCGAACGCCCAGGGCGAGATTATGAAGGCTATGGCCACCGAGAAGAGCATGGCCACGGAAGCGCCCACGGGGATGGGCCGCATGTACGGCCCCATGAGGCCGCTGACGAAGGCCATGGGCAATATGGCCGCGATCACGGCCCAGGTGGCCAAGAGCGTGGGATTGCCCACCTCGCCCACCGCGTCCACGGACAACTTCCACAAAGAGCGGCCGTCGTGCATGGAAAAATGCCGGTGGATGTTCTCCACCACCACTATGGCGTCATCCACCAATATGCCGATGGAGAATATGAGCGCGAACAAGGTTATACGGTTCAAGGTATAGCCGGCCAGATAGTAGATGAGCAAGGTCAGGGCCAAGGTCACGGGTATGGCGATCGCCACGACGACGGCC
>JBAZVY010000212.1:0-4252 GCA_041660645.1 Elusimicrobiota bacterium
AGGAAGGCGAATGGCCCCAAGGGTCCGGTCTTCTCAACTCCTCCGGGGAGCTTGGATACGTAGCCGACCGGCCGCAGGTCAGCCTGCCCCGGCCCCTGGCCGCGAGGCAAGCCGTCTACCTGCTTGCTGCCATCTTTGCGCACGGTCAGACTCTGGGCCTCGGAGAGAAGGGTGTCCGACTGCTTGCGCCAACACTTGAACGTGCCGGTGACGGAATCTTGGACGCGGATGTAGGGCTTCCCGATCCAGGCCCCATCTTCCGGGATCACTTTGGCGCCCTTAGCTCCGGTCACCTGGGCCCAGGGGATATCCCGCCTGAGCAATTGGACTTCCTCGCCGTTGGTCTTCACGGGCTTGGTGGTGATGCCGCGATTCAGGATGGCCACGGTCATAAAGGCGCACAATAACACGAGCATGCTGCCCTTGATGAATTGCACCCAGGTGGTGGAGACCATGCCGGCCGAGGTCACGATGATGGTGACCACCGTGCCTACGGCTATGACGCCCGCATAATGCGGCAAGCCCAGCAGCGGCTGGACCAAAGCGCCGGCGCCGACCATCTGAGGGATCAGATAAAAGCAGCTGACTACAAGGGTGCTGATGGCCGCCGCGAGCTTAATGCCGCGGGAGTTGAATTTATTATCGAGCGCGTCCGCGAAAGTGAAGCGGCCTAGGCGCTTGAGCGGTTCGGCTATAATGAATAAAGCCACTATCCAACCGGCCAGATAGCCGATAGAATACAAGAATCCATCGTAGCCATAGAATGCGATCATGCCGCAGATGCCCAAGAAGGAGGCGGCCGAGAGATAGTCCCCGGCAAAGGCTATGCCGTTGACCGCCCAATGGATGCCGCCGCCAGCCGCGAAATAGCCTTGCGCGGACTTGGCCCGGCCACCCAAGTAGAAGCTGATGACCAGGACCGCCCCGGCGAACAGCATGAAAATCAATATGGCTAGAGACGATGTTGCATGGATCATGGAAGTTCCTTTACCGGGAGGATTTGTGACATACCTTCATGTAGGCCAGGGCCAATCCGAGCGCGGCCGCGATAAGAGCAAAGCCATAGATAATGGCCAGATTGACGCCGGCCAGCACCGGTCGGCTCATGGCCGCGGGCCAGAACGCGCTCAGGCCCATGAATCCGCCGTAGAAAGCGACGTAGATCGCGAACAGGATGAGGCCCATGCGCGTGTTATGGACGATGGCCTCGGCATCTTCGACTTCCCTGGCCACTGGGGCCTTAAAATCCAATCCACCCATGTTCTTGTCCTCCTGCGATTAAAGGCTGTACTTGAGCCCGGCGGATATCAAGTGCCGCTTGAATTCGCGCGCGCTCGTGTTAAAGACCGCGCTATCCACCACGTCCCGGGCATAGGCCAGGTCCGCGGACAGGCCTTTACAGATAGCGATGCCGAGCGACAGGCTGGAAGTATAGATGTAATCCCTTCTCTGCACAGGCTGCAGCCAGAGGCCCGCGTATATTTTAAAGCCGGCGCCCGCCGTGATCTTGCCGCCGAATTTATGTTTCCAGGTAAAATCGTGGACCACGTCTTCGTAAACGCTTTGGCTGGAGAAGGCCGGCTGGGCATAACGACGCGAGGCCAGGCTCACCGTGTCCTGCGCGCTGGGCGTCAACGTCACGGAAGCGTCGTAATAGTACAAGGTCTTGCGTCTGGAAAAACCCGAGGGGGTTCCGGGCGAGAAGGTCCGGAAGTCCGGGCCGCCTATTAGGCTGAATTTAAGCCAGCCCGCCGGGCTGCCTTCCGCTCCCAGCAGCGCCCGATGATAGGTGTTGTTGTAGGGACTACCTACATTCAAAAGCGCGGATTGCTCTTGGCGTCCTAAGCGATAGCCCAGGAACACCCGGGTCTTCGGGAGGACTGCATATCCCGCGTCGAGCCCCCCGCTGAACTCCTGGCGGTTCACGTAGTTCTCATAACCTGCGGTATTGAACTGAGGAGTCCGGAAATCGTGCGCGTAAGAGCTGAACATCGGACGGATGAACGCCGGTCCGAACGATTGAGTGACTTTGAAGCCATTGCGCAATATGAGCGCGTCGCGCCGGTCGCGCACCGGGATGCCGCCCAACGCCGGCACCGCGCTTCCGCCCGTATAAGTCGGGCCGTATCTGTTGCCTTCGATCCAGACAGCGCTATTGAGCACTTCCCAAGCAGTATGTTCGGATTGGCCGCTGAAATTAGCGCTGAACCGCTGCGTGTCGTTGTTCTCCGAAGGTTCGGCATGAAAGCGGGCCACTTCCGCGACGTATGACAATACGGCCTTCAAAGCCGGATTGCTCTGGTACGTTGCTCCCAGGCTAGGGGTGATGGAAGTGACCCAGGATTTCCGCCGGGCTTGATCGCCGTAGTCTTGAAGCAGGACGTTGTCGTCGTAAGACTCTCTGACTTCGATCCCGACCGCAGTAGTCCAGGGACTTTTCGCAGCCGCATCCTGCGCGCGCGAACTAATGGGCAGGACCAGCATCATGCCTATCAGCAAACCTCGGATCACCGGCATCACTGCGGACGATCGGATCGATTTCATAGATGCGCTCCCCAAATCTTTCAGGATTGATAAAGCTAAGACCGAAGAAGTTTAAGACTATATCACATCATCCCAAAAATGAGAAATTAATTTTACTAATAGTTGCCAAGCACTGGAACAACGGCACCTGCAATTGATATAAACAAGTGTCGTCTCGGCACTTCCTACCATGAACGGCCACAAGGCTCCGACTGCTGACCAGCGCCCGAATCGACGGTCCTTTTTCCTGAATATAGTCTCTCCCGCGGTCCTGGCCATGGCCGCCTTCATCGCCCTGATATTCTTAATCGTCATACCGGCCCTAGAGCGTTCCATAATGGACCGCAAGCGCGAAATGATCCGAGAACTGACGGCTTCGGCCTGGAGCCTGCTGGCCGAGTTCGAGCAGCAGGCCAGTGCGGGGGCCTTGCCCCGAAGTCAAGCCCAACGCATCGCGCTGGAGCGCATCCAAGATCTGCGCTATGGCCATGAGGGCAAGGATTATTTCTGGATCACGGACATGACCCCGCGCATGGTCATGCATCCCTATGTAGCGGAATTGAACGGCAAGGACCTCGGGGATTACCGGGATCCGCATGGCAAACTGCTGTTTATGGAATGCGTGGAGACGGTCCGGGCCCAGGGCGAGGGGTATGTATCCTATTCCTGGCAATGGAAGGACGACGCCAAGCGCATCGTACCCAAACTTAGCTACGTGCGGGGTTTCCAACCCTGGGGCTGGATCATCGGAACCGGCGTATATATAGAGGATGTGCGCCAGGATATACTAGGGGTCACCCGGCATGTGGCCGGCGTATCCTTGGTGATCATACTGGTAATAGCCGGGTTGCTCGCCTATCAAGGCCGGCAGGGCTGGCTTCTGGAGGAAAGCCGGCGTCGGGCGGAAGCCGACCTGCGGGAATCCGAGGCCCGCTACCGAGCCCTAGTCGAGGCCGCTACGGAAGGCATCCTCATGGTCCTCGAGGGCCGGCTAGCTTATGCCAACCCCACGCTGCTCTCGATGCTGGGCTATACGGATAAGGATTTTGCGGTTATCCCATTGTCTGGGCTCTATCCCGCGGACGACCCTTTCCAGCCGGCGTTAGCCGAAGCCTTTTCTGGCCGGGCCGGACTTCCCGCCCCTTGCGTGACCCGATTGCGGACCAAAGACGGTTCCTGGCTGCCGATGCTGCTCAACGCATCCACCATCGACATCTCCGGCAAACCCGGGACCATCATCACCGCCAAGGATGTGCGCGCGCAACAGCAGACCGAGGCCGAGCTAGGCAGCAGCCGGTCCCGACTGCACGCCTTGAGCGAGAATCTCAATGTTGGGGTGTTTCGCGCCGATCTGGGCCGCAAAGGCCGCCTGCTGGAAGCCAGCGCCGCGACCTGGCGCATCCTCGGCTTAAGCGCAGCTCCTACGGACATGGACCTTTCCGCCATATTGCCCGACGCCGAAGACCGTGCCGGATTCCTGCGGCTGTTGGAAGAGCAGGGGGCGGTCCAGCATCATTTAGTGCGGCTGCCTCGTATCCGCGGGGAGAACCGCTTCGCGGCCGTGCATGCGACCCTGATCCGCGACGGCGATGACAGATTCTGCGAAGGCATGCTGACGGACGTGACCGAACAACATCGCCTGGCGGAGGAGCGGGATCGGCTTCTGACGGAGAGCCAATCCTCTTTGCTGCCGCTCAACGGTCAAATCGGACCTTGCGCCCAGCCGCTG
>JBAZVY010000212.1:4262-4638 GCA_041660645.1 Elusimicrobiota bacterium
ATCCATGGCCAAGTCAGGCTCGGGAGCGGCGCTGGTAACCGCGGACAGTGGGGAACCTCTGGGCATACTTACGGCTGGAGATCTGCTCCGCCGCGTCCTGGCCGCGCGCGCGGATACCAGCCGGCCGATACGTGAATTCATGTCCGCCCCGGTCATTTCCCTGCCCGAGAGTGCGCTCTTATTCGAGGCCGGCCTGCTCATGCATGAGAAAGGCATCGGCCGGCTGGTGGTCACGAATGCCGAAGGACAATGCGTGGGCCTGCTCGATAAAGGCGACCTGCTCCGAGTGCAGCGGCATTCCTCGGCCTTACTGCTCAGCGAGATATCCAGCGCGCACAATGCCGAGGAGGCCTCGGCCGCGCATGGCCGCATGCCC
>JBAZVY010000213.1:0-4634 GCA_041660645.1 Elusimicrobiota bacterium
ATCGGCCCTCAAGTCGGCCGACGAGGTCGGCAACGACATCGCGGGCGTCATACTGGAACCCATCCAAGGCGAGGGCGGCATCAACGTGCCCCCGGACGACTATTTCCCGCGGGTGCGCGAGCTTTGCGACCGCTTCGGCGCCCTGCTCATCGCCGACGAGATCCAGACCGGGTTCGGGCGCACCGGCAAGATGTGGTGCGTGGACCACTGGAACGTGGTCCCGGACATCATGTGCCTGGGCAAGGGCATGGGTGGGGGAGTCATGCCCATCGGCGCCTTCGTATCCAACAAGACCATCTGGGAACAGCTATTCCCCGAGCCCTGGCTGCACTCCACCACTTTCGGCGGCAATCCCCTGGCCTGCGTGGCGGCCATCGCCGGCATCCATGTCCTGCTCGATGAGAAGCTGCCGGAGCGCGCCGACAAGCTGGGCACAGAGATGATCAACAAGCTCAAAGCCCTGCGCCGCCGCTACCCCAAGCTCTGCACCGACGTGCGCGGCAAAGGCTTCATGATCGGGATGGAATTCCCGACCGACGCCATCGGCTACGAGGTGGCCAAGAGCCTGTTCGACAACGGGGTATTGGTGGCGGGCACGCTGTTCTCGGCCAAGACCATCCGCATCGAGCCGCCCCTGACCCTGACCCAGAAGGAGATGGACTCCGCGGTCAACACCATAGAGAAGGTGTTCAAGGAGATCAACTCCAAGCACTTCGAGCCCCGCCGCATGCCCATCCGCAAGCCGTAAGGTGACGGGGATTATAGTTGTCATATTTTCTATTCGTAGATGAAAGCGGACATGATCGCAAACTAGCCCCGGCTGAAGTATTGGGCGGATTCGCCATCCGCGACGGCGCCTTATGGTCGTTTATCCAAGCGGTCTATGAGCTGCAGAGAGACCTATTCGGCATCACTTATCCCGAATTGAATGCGCTGCGGCGTGAAAAGCGTGAACTTGGGACTGCTGCGCTTGCCGAAGACCGCGAGATAAAAGAAATCAAAGGCGATAACTTCCTAAATCCGCGCGTATTCAAAAAAGCCGGTTGGTTCCCGCCTATCGATCAGCACAAACGCCGCCAATTGGCCGAATCCTGCTTGAGGGATGGCCGCAACGCCGACAGAAAGGCTTTATGCGGCTTAGCCCAGGCGAAACTGGCCTATGTCAAAAAACTCTTTGAGGAACTTTGCCCAAAATTCAAAGCCCAGTGCTTTGGGATGATTGTCCCGACCGATGCCCCCGGAGAGCGCAAGAAAATCATTTTAAGAAAGGATTACGCATATCTTTTTGAACGTTTTTATTACTTCGTAAATTCAAAAGCCGTCGAACACGCAGGCATCATCGTTTTCGACGAATTAGACAAATCCGCCAGCCATATCCTTTTAGGCCAAATGCAGGCATATTACCGAGATTCCCAAACAGGCAGAGACCGCGCAGAACGCTTAGTGCCGGAGCCATTTTTCGTACACAGCGACTTGACCATAGGGATTCAGGTGGCCGATCTCGTGGCGTACGTATTGAGTTGGGGCCATGGCTTCAACAGGAACACCATGGTCCCTCGTCCTCGCTCAGAGCTGGCCCAGTATGTCGATCGGATCAATGCGCTTCGCGTCGATTCATTCGTCGGGGGGAACAAGTCGGAAGGGATATATGTGATCTACGACTTGCGGCCAAGATTTGAAAAGGGAAAAGGCAATGCGACGAATGCCGCAAAGCCTTCATGAATATTATAGCGGGCCCTGCTTATTTCGTCAATACAGTTTCACGAATACGGGTAATAAGTTAAAAGTTAATCCCCGTCACCGGATTTGATATCATCTCACCATGCCTGACGGGGCCCTGCTCGAGATCGCCGGAGTGTCCAAGTCGTTCGGCGCGACCCAAGTCCTCACCGATATCAACTTCACCGTAGGCCCCGCCGAATTCCTGACCCTGCTCGGTCCTTCCGGCTGCGGCAAGACCACCACCCTGCGCATCATCGCGGGCTTCGAACAGCCGGATGCCGGCCGGGTCCGGCTGCGCGGCACGGACGTCACGGAACTGCCGCCCTATTGCCGCGACGTGCATACCGTGTTCCAGCACTACGCGCTGTTCCCGCACTACGACGTATTCGACAACGTGGCTTTCGGCCTGCGCATCCGCAAGCTCCCGGAGGCCGAGATCGCCGCGAGAGTGACCGAAGCCCTGAACATGGTCAAACTCGCCGGATTCGAGAAACGCCGCACCACCGAGATGTCGGGCGGACAGATGCAGCGCATCGCCCTGGCCCGGGCCCTGGTGGGACGGCCATCCCTGCTGCTCTTGGACGAGCCCCTGGGCGCCCTGGACTTGAAGCTCCGCCGCGACATGCAATTGGAGCTTAAAGCCATCCAACGGCGCCTGGGCATAGCTTTCGTATACGTCACCCACGACCAGGACGAAGCCATGGCCATGTCCGACCGCATCATCATCTTCCACCAAGGCCACATCGAGCAGATCGGCACCCCGGAAGAGGTCTACCGCAAGCCCAAGACCAGCTTCGTGGCGGATTTCATGGGTTCGGCCAACATCCTCTCCGGACGGCTCCTGCGCGTGCACGAGGGCTGCGTGCGGGTCAGCATCGAGGATGAGATCGAGATAGAATTCCCCTATGCCGAGGCTCCGCCCGTGGCCGTGGGCCAGCCCCTGTGCATCGCGGTGCGGCCGGAACGCATAGCCGTGCGCTACGAATCCGAACTGGCCCTGACCGGAGACTGCGTGCAGCTGCCGGCCCAGCTCATGGACTCGGTCTATCTGGGCGACGAGACCCAGATGTTCATATCGCCCTTCCCCAGGTCCGGACGCACGGTCCTGGCCACCTCCATGGACGTGCGCCACCAGGAAGACCGACAGAAAGGCACGCGGATATGGGCCGACATCCGCTGGCGCGACATCCTGCTGCTGGAGCCGCACAACCATGGATGAAGACCCGGGCCTGACCCGGCGCGACTTCCTGCGCCTGGGCGTCTTGGCCGCGGTCCCGGCCGCACTGTCGAGCGCCCTGTCCGCCTGCGCCCAGCGCGAGAAAGAGCGGGTGGTGAATTTCTTCAACTGGTCGGCTTATATCTCCAAGGACAGCTTGCCGGCGTTCACCCGGGATACCGGGATCAAGGTCAACTACGACGTGTTCGCGGACGAAGAGGAGATGTTCGCCAAGCTGCGCTCCGGCGCGTTGGGCTATGACCTGATCGTGGCCACGGACTACCTTCTGCCCCGCCTGCGCGCCGCCAATCTGCTCGCTCCCGTGCCCATGGCCGAGCTCCAGAACCTGCGCAACGTGGACCGCCAGTTCCTCAACCCGCCCTACGACCCGGAACAGCAGTTCAGCGTGCCCTATCTCTGGGGCACGACCGGCATCGGCTTCAACAAGAAGCTGGTGAGCAAGGCCCCGACCTCCTGGAAAGACCTTTGGGAGGAGCGCTACAAGGGCCGCATCACCATGCTCGACAATGCCCGCGACTGCATAAGCACGGCCCTGCTCATGCAAGGCTATCCCGAGACCACCACGGACGAGGGCCATTTCAATGCGGTCCGAGACCTGCTCTTGAAGCAGAAGCCCCTGCTGAAACAATACACCAGCTCCACCTATATCGACAGCCTGGTCAGCGGGGAAGTGGCCCTGGCCATGGCCTGGTCCGGAGACGTACTCCAAGCTATAAAAGAGAATCCCCAGCTCGATTACGTCATCCCGAAGGAAGGCAGCTATCGGTACGTGGACAGCATGTGCCTGATGCGGGCGGGGCAGCACCAGCCGGACGCGGTCCGGCTCATCGATTATCTGCTGCGGCCCGAGATCGCCGCCGACATCGCCAATACCGTACGCTATGCCAGTCCTAATGCCGCGGCCAAGGCCAAGATCGAGCCGGCCCTGCTCAAAGACCAGCGCGTATATCCGCCGCCAGCCGTGATGCGCAAACTCGCTTTCCATGCCCCGCTCGACTCCGAGAGCTACAACATCTGGAACCAGACCTGGTCCGACATCAAGGCCCTATGAACGCCCTGTCTCGGGGCTTGTCCTGGCTCATACGGGGCCGCTCCCAGAGCGCCAGCCACGTGCTGCTGGCTCCGGCCACGTTCTGGCTGCTGGCATTCCTCCTCCTGCCCGTGGCTTCCCTGCTCGTGCTGGGCTTCACCCAGCGCGGTCCCTATGGCGCCTGCCAATGGGTGTTCACCTGGGCCAATTTCCAGCGCGCCCTGGACATAAAGTACCTGCCCATAATGATCCGGACCGTGGCCTATGCCTCGACTGCCACCCTGCTCTGCCTGATCCTAGGCTATCCCTTGGCCTACTTTTTGAGCTTCCAAGCCGGGCGCAAGCGCGACCTATATCTGGTCCTGCTCATGATACCGTTCTGGACCTCTTGGCTGGTGGCCCTGTACTCCTGGATCATCATACTGGGCCGGGAAGGCCTGCTTAACTCCATGCTGCGCGGCCTGGGGCTGACTTCCGCTCCCCTGGCCTTGCTGGGCACGCCCTTCTCCGTGGTCCTGGGCCTGGTCTATTTCTACCTGCCCTTCATGGTCCTGCCCTTGTACGCTTCCTTGGAAAAGATCCCGCGCGCCTACGTGGATGCGGCCCACGACCTGGGCGCCGGCCGAATGCAGGCCTTCCTAAAGG
>JBAZVY010000214.1:0-4620 GCA_041660645.1 Elusimicrobiota bacterium
GAGACAACATCGACGTAGACGTGGAACTGATCACGCCCATCGCCATGGAGAAGAGCCTGCGCTTCGCGGTACGCGAAGGCGGCCATACCGTGGGCGCCGGCGTGGTCGGCGATATCGTCGAGTAAGCTATGGGCGATAGAGTAATAGTCACTCTCGGCTGCACCGACTGCAAGAATAAGAACTATCACTTTCAGCGGGGCAAGAAGAAAGACTTCAAGCTCGAGATGCAAAAGTTCTGCAAAGCCTGCGGCAAGCAGACCCTGCACAAAGAGGTCAAGTAGCCACGGCGCATGTTCGCCTTGGCTCCCGGACTTCTGACGTCATGGGGGTGTCGGTTAATTGGTAAACCATCGGTCTCCAAAACCGAGACTCCAGGTTCGAGTCCTGGCGCCCCCGCAGGGCGCCGCTTAGTTCTGAGGCATAAATGAATCAAGCCATACAATTCGTGAAGGAATCGTATTACGAGCTCAAGAAGGCGACCTGGCTGACCCGCCAGGAGGCCATCGGCTCCACGCGCGCCGTGGTACTGATCGTGGTACTGATCTCCGTATATGTGGCCTCTATCGACTTCGTGCTTTCGATAATCCTCGGCTCCATCATGGGCAGGTAACATAAACACATGACCACCCCTACATCTACGCTAGACCGCGGTTGGTACGTAGTCCATTGCCAGTCCGGCTGGGAAGACCGCGTAAAGAACGCCATCGAGCTCAAGATCGCCCTAGAGAACCTCCAGGACCGAGTCTTCTCGGTGCTCATCCCGACCGAGGACGTAGTCGAAGTCAAGAAGAACAAGAAGAAGATATCCAAGCGCAAGTTCTTCCCGGGCTATGTGCTCATCGACATGCGCGTAGACGAGATAACCTATTGGTTGATCAAGGGCGTGCCCGGCGTGAGCCATTTCCTGGGCGAACCCCGCCCCACCCCCCTGCCGGACGCCGAGATCAAGGGCATCCTGGAGTTGACCGCCACCACCGCCGGCGGCAAACCGCGGCCGGCCGTGGAGTTCGAGAAGGGCGAGAACATCCGGATCGTGGAAGGCCCCTTCCGCCACTTCACCGGCGTGGTCGAGGACGTCAACGAAGCCAAGGCCAAGATCAAGGCCATGGTCACGATATTCGGACGCCCCACTCCCGTGGAGCTGGATTTCCTCCAAGTGGAGAAGATCTAAGATGCAGGTAGAGATCCTGCCCCCCGGCGCCGCTGTCGGAGACGACACCCCGCGGATAGCGGACGTGCGCGCTCCGGGCTGGCTGGGCGCGGCGCTGGCGCTGCTCACCATGACCGCAGCCTTCGGCGTGGGCTTCTTGGCCCTGTTCGGGCGGACTCTCTTGGCGTCCCTGCTGGTCACCTTAGCTTGGCCTTGGGTATTCTCCAGCCAATTCACGGCTTGGGTATTCGGGGCAGAGCGTGTAGTATTCTGGAAGATCCTGACCCTATTCTTGATAGTGGACGTCATCGTGAGGCTTTTCTTCAGGAGAGAATTATGGCCAAAAAAATAAAGACCCAGATCAAGCTGCAGATACCGGCCGGCGGCGCCAACCCGGCTCCGCCCGTGGGCCCCGCCCTCGGCCAACATGGCGTCAACATCATGGATTTCTGCAAGCAGTTCAATGATCGCTCCAAGAGCATGGAAGCCGGCATGACCATCCCCGTGGTCATAACCGTATACGAGGACCGATCCTTCACCTTCATCACCAAGATGCCCCCCATCTCCTCGCTGCTCAAACGCGCGGCTGGATTGGCCAAGGCCTCGGGCGAGCCCAACCGCAATAAAGTGGGCAAGGTGACCCTCAAGCAAGCCGAGGATATCGCTACGCAGAAGATGCCGGACCTCAATACCAAGGACCTCAAGAGCGCCCTCCAGATGGTCAAGGGCACGGCTCGGTCCATGGGCATAGAGATCACGCAGTAAACCGTAAAAATCGCAGTCCGACCGAGTCCCGCACGGGACGCTTGCAGGTCAAGGAGGCAGTATATGGGAAAAAGACTAGCCGGAGCTACGAAGGACCTGGATCTCACTAAATTTTACGCCCTGGACGACGCGGTCGTCTTGGTCAAAAAATGCGCCACCGCCAAATTCGACGAGACCGTGGAACTGCATGCGCGCCTGGGCGTAGACCCCAAGCAGGCTGACCAACAGGTCCGCGGCACCGTGGGCCTGCCCCACGGCCTGGGCAAATCCAAGAAGGTCGCGGTCGTGACCCGCGGCGAGAAGCAGAAGGACGCCACGGGCGCCGGCGCCGACGTGGTGGGCGCCGAAGACCTGGTGGAGCAGATATCCAAGGGATTTTTGGACTTCGACATCCTCGTGGCCACCCCGGACATGATGAAGGACCTCTCCAAGCTGGGAAAAGTCCTCGGCCCCAAAGGCCTCATGCCCAATCCCAAGAGCGGCACGGTCACTATGGACGTGGCCAAGACCGTCAAGGAACTCAAGGCCGGACGCGTGGAATACAAGGTTGACGACTACGGCATCATCCACGTGCCGGTGGGCAAAGCCTCATTCTCCCCAGACAAGCTCGCGGGCAACGTCAAGACCGTGATGGAAGCCGTGATCAAGGCCAAGCCCTCATCTTCCAAGGGCGTCTACCTCATGAGCGTGACCCTGTCTTCCACCATGGGGCCCGGGCTCAAGCTCGACACCGCCCAAAAGTTCTGACCGCCAGCATACTATAGGAACGCCCCGCGCCTAGGCGCGGGGCGTTCCTATTCCTCCCAGAAACCCGCGCTCAGCGCTCGCCGCTCCGAATCCTCTGAAACAGATCGCCCAACATCTGACGCCGCAGGCCCGCCCCCCGAAGCCGGAACCACCGGGCTTCATCCTCCCGAGAGAACAGGCCGTAAGCCCCCGACACGAACTGGACGTTCCGCATCCGCTCCGGATGCTCTAAAAGCCAGGCCAACTCGGCATAAGTGTTAGGATAATCTTCCTCCGTCACCTGGCCCGGAGGCAAGAACACATAAACCGGCCGGCCTAAAGCCAGCAAGCGTTCCATGAACTGCGCGGGCCGCGGGTTGCGGATATCTCCCATCAGTTTCCGATACATGATCTTCCAATGGACCAGCCCAGCCGTCCGGACCATAGCCGCATATTGATCCAGATTATCCGTGACGCCCAAGGACAAACCTCCGGCCGGCGCGCTGCGCAAGAACTCCGGTGCGGTGAGCACGCCGCGCGAACGCGTGCGGATAGCCTCGATCTGGACCGGCGAGAGCCCGGTGCGGGCCAACTGCATTTCCAACGGGTCCTGAGCCTGCGGCTGGACCCGGGCAAAATATTCACGCGTAGATATCCCGGCCGGAGACACGGACCGCAGGTCTTCTACATATATGCGGAATGGAGCCACGTCCACATACACCACATCCCAGGAACGCCAACGGCCCTGGCTGACATCCTGCACGTTAGATACGCCGCTGATCCGGCAGATCTCATTGCGAAGCTGCCCCGAATCGCGGTCCTGCCACCGGATATTGACCGGGACATCCGCGGCCTTCAAAGCATGGAGCTGGCCCAAAGATACCGGCTCCGCGTCCCCGGCAGTCTCGGCCGCAGGCCGCCCCGCGCCGTCCATGACCGCGGACAGCCTGCCAGCCGCGGTTTCCGCGGCAGCGCACTCGCCCGCCGACTGCGCCTTCAAGGACACGGCCTGCAAGGCATCCCAGGCCCGCTGAGGCTGGCGAGCTTCAGCCGCGGTCGCCTCCAAGACTACCGGCTGGCCGGACGCCGGAAGCGGCGTCAAACCTGGAGCCGGAGCCAAAATAGGCGCGATATCCAGCCGCGGCGAGGCCGTCACCGCCGGCGCGGCCAGGCCGAGACCCCGCTGGGATGGAAGTCCGACCCGTCCCGGACGCAGCGCGGCGCAATCAGCGGATATCGCCAATCCGAGGCAGAGCCCGGTCGCGAGTATACGTATCATACTTATAGTATCCCCGGGGACAGCCTTACCTGCCAGAGGCTATAGGCCTATATGGGGGCGGCCTTTGAGACCTAGAGGTCTTCTTCCTTATCCTTGACCCGCGGGGGGCACCCGGCCGCCAGCCAGTTGAGGTAGGCTTGGATGAACGGATCCAGGTCTCCGTCCATCACCGTATTGATCTGGGAGGTAAGCTGTCCGGTGCGCAGATCCTTGACCATCTGGTAGGGCATGAAAACGTAGGAACGGATCTGGTGGCCCCAAGCGATATCGCCCATGCCGTCATAGTGCTTCTCCAAAGAAGAACGCTTCTTGTCCATCTCGATCTGATAGAGCTTGGCCTTGAGCAGCTTCATGGCATTGACCCGATTCTGCATCTGGCTGCGCTCGGTCTGACAAGCCACCACCAGGCCGGTGGGGATATGGGTCAAGCGCACCGCGGTCTCCACCTTGTTCACATTCTGCCCGCCGGCTCCGCCGGAACGGAAGGTATCGAGCTTGATATCCGAGTCCGGCACCTGGATGTCGATCTCTTCCTCGATATCCGGCAGAACGTCCATGGAAGCGAAAGATGTATGCCGCCGCTTATTGGAGTCGAAGGGCGATATGCGCACCAAGCGATGCACCCCCATCTCGCCCTTGAGGTAGCCGTAGGCGCAATCCCCGCGCACGAAAGCGGTCACGCTCTTACCCCGGCTTCCTC
>JBAZVY010000215.1:0-4614 GCA_041660645.1 Elusimicrobiota bacterium
CAATGCCGCGCCGAAGGACGGATGCAGCATGGCCTTGAATAACTGCCAATCCGACAAAGACCTCCGCCACCAGGAAGCCGACCGTTCGATGAGCCGCTTCGAGTGGAACACCCGCTGCCGGGTGTCGGCCAGATCCACGCCCGCGGCCAATCGAGGCACGCTCCCGAAAAACTCCGAATCGGCCCAATTGAAGTAGCTCGGGCTCGCGTACAGCAGCAAATCCGCCGCGACCAAGACCAGCCCCATCAGCCGCAGGACCGGCCGCCTCACCCGGCTCAATCCGCAGGCTGAGACCAGCACGAAAAAGAAGCAGAAAACGGCCAACCATTGGGATGGGAACCGAAAAACAGTGATGAACGGTATATAGGAATACCCGGGCAGGTTCCGGCCCGCGGCCAAGGCCAATGCGGCCAAGGCCAACGCGGCCCAACGGCGCTCCCGACCGCCGCCGCGGACCACGCCCCAAATGAACAGCCCGAGCAGAACCGGCCCGAAATAAAAACTGGACAAAGCGGGCGCTCCGTCCAACACCCAAGGCCGCAAACAGGCCGGCGTGAAGAGTTGCCGGAACATATCCTTCCAAGACAAGGAATTCTCCAGCGCCAAAGCCTTATCCAAGAGCACGGGCCGATCGATATGCCGCAACAACTCCAAGAACGGCAGAAACTGGATAGCGGACAAACCCAGCATCCCGCCCCAGCCTTTGACCAAGCAGATCAAAGAGGCCCGCGGCTCATCATCGGCCAAGGCATAGGCCAGGAGCGCGGCCGCGGTCAGCAAACAGTACGGCGTAAATCCAGAGAACCATTGCAGGGTCAAGACTGCGGCCAGGGCCCAGGGCCGCTGCCGCAGCAGGCAATAAAACGCCGCCGGCATCCACGCCAGGGTAGCCAAGTCCGCGGAATATAATATCCTCCAATACGCGTAGCCGTTGAACGCCAGGCCCAATCCAGCCAAAAGAGCGGCCGAGACCTGAGGCCGCAACCTCCGCATCAGCAAGAATCCGGACCCGGCGGCCAGGATCGAATGGAAGACCACGTATATCCTTTGATAATCCACATAATCAAAGAATACGGACAACCAACGCAATGGATATAACGCCTGGTTGCGCGGATCGGCCAGAAAAGGCTGCCCCATGTTGCGATAGGGATCCCAAAGAAAACTGCAGTTATCCAGAAGGAGCCGCTTTCCTATCGCCCAATTCGGATAATAATAAGGCAACGCATCGCCATCGATGACCACGCGCCCGAATATCAATAGCCCGCGCCAATATATCTCCAAATAGGCGATGCCGGCTAGTATCAGCAGGACTAAGCGCAGGTTCTTATGGGCAGGACTCTTATCCATGGCTCACGTTGTAATGTCCCCACCAGGGCTCTCAGCGTCCGGGGGGATGCGGTCGGCCCACTATGATTAAAAAAAAGGAGGCCCCCCGGAGGGAGCCTCCCCTTTTCGCATCTGGCGTTCTAATTAATAGACCGTCCAGGTAGTGCTCTTGGTGTCCGTGTGCGTGCAGTTCACCCACACCGTACCGAAGTTGGCATCGGTAGAGGTGTTGTTGTAGCTCCACCCGCCGCCATCGTTCGGAGTCAGCTGCTGGTAGGCCACCGAAGAGTCCGAATGATAATTCGGAGCCTTAGCCACCGGGATCCCGGTCAGGTACTTACCCGCGATCGTCAATGACGGCAGAGCTCCCGGATACTGTCCTTCCATGTCGCCGTAGTAGATGCTCAGCGCGGAACGGACGGCACCCAGATTACCCTTCGATGCGCCTTCACTGGACTTACGTATGAGTTCGGCGAACTTCGGTATGGCGATAGCCGCCAAGATACCTATGATGGCAACCACGATCATCAACTCGATGAGCGTGAAACCCGAAGCTCCGAACTTATTTCCCTTCTTCATGCTATACCCCCTTACTGCCGTTAGGATTAATTACCAGGGTAAATATTTTTATCGGCAGTGTCAATATAGCTTGCTGCTTGAATAGTATATGGCCTGGCGATACGGTTGTCAATCATTTTTGGCTGTGACATTCAGCACACTAAAAGCGCGACTTGGGCAGGGGGGGACTTGAACCCCCACGACCTTTCGGCCATACGGTCCTGAGCCGTACGCGTCTGCCATTCCGCCACCTGCCCGTTTGTCGTGCGTGCGTTTTACTGCTATGATGCTTTCAAAGAGCTCGTGCTGCGGTCAGCATTCTAGCAAAAATCCCTATGGCTAAGCGCAAGGAAGAAAAAGAAGATAAACTCACGGTGGCCACGCATCGCAAAGCCCGGCAGGCTTACGAGATCCTGGATGTGTTCGAAGCCGGCATCAGCCTGATGGGGCCGGAGGTCAAATCCCTGCGCGCCGGCCAAGCCTCGCTGGACGGCTGCTTCGGACGGCATGAAGGCGACGAACTCTTCCTATTCAATTTCTATATCCCCCCCTACAAATTCAACACCGCCCATGCCGCGCTCGATCCCCGGCGCACGCGCAAGCTGCTCCTGCACAAGCACGACATCGTGCGCATCGGACGCAGCCTCCAACTCAAGGGCCTGACCCTGATCCCGCTGGAAGTGTATTTCCGCAAGGGCTGGGCCAAGGTGGCCCTGGCCCTGGCCCGGGGCAAACGCGGCCCGGACCGCCGGGACGACCTGAAGAAGAAAGCCGCCTACCGGGAAGCCGAGAAAAGCTTCAAAGGCAAGTACCGCGGCTGAGCGCGGTCAGAACCGGACGCCCAGGCCGCCTTCGGCGCCGCTCTGGCCGTGGACCAGGATGAAGGCCAGGTTGAGGTACGTGAAATTCCAAGGCCGCACCCTCAGGCCCGCGGTGAACCGGCTCTCCACGGCGGAGACCGCGGCCCCGTTGAGGCTCGGGTCGAGCCGCGAGGCCCGGACCACGAGCCGGGTCCGGTCCAGGCCGGCGCCCATATAGGGATTGAACGCGGTAGTGCCCATGGAGAACACCAGGCTCCCCCCCAGGTGGCTGGCGGAAAAATCCTGATGCACCACCGAGTGCGCCACTCCGGACAGCAGCAGCTGCGGCGCCCAAGCCTTATCCGAGCTCTTCAGCAGGCCGTAGCGCAAGCCGCCGCCCGCGATAGTCAGGCCTTGATAGCTTACGCCCCGGATGAATCCGTCGAAACGATAGGGCAGGCCGATCTCGGCCTGCACCCAAGGCAGGGCGAACGCCCGCACTCCATGGTTGCGCAAGATGCGGTCGTTCTTGTCCGGAGAAGCCTGCATGCCCATGCGCACGCCCAGATCGAAGCCGGAGAATCCCAGGGAACGGCCGCTATGGAAAGTCGCCGATCCCAACACTCCGCCCAGATCCCGGGCAAAAGGCCGCAAGGCGCCCGAATCCGCATAATCCGCGAACCCGCCGTATACCGCCGCCCGGGCCGGGACGCAGGCCGCCAGAGCCGCCAGCAAGATCATGATCCGTCTCATGGGAGTACCCCCTCGCTCAAGGCCAACAAGGCCCGTCCGGCGCCGGCCGCCTTCTGCAATGCGGCGCGCTCCGCGACTTTCAGATTCAACTGCAAGACGCGCTCGATGCCGTCCGGCCCGAGCACCGCCGGCACGGTCAAGGCTACGCCGTCTACCCCGTACTCGCCTTCCAGAAGCACCGAACAGGAAGCCACCCGCCGGACGCCGGAAAGCATGGCCGCGGCCAAGGCCGCCGCCGCAGCCGCCAGCTCGTCCGCCGAAGCCCCGGCCCGAGACCGCGCGATGATGCGGTCCAGTTCCTCCCGGCAGAGCAGCTCCTCCACCGGCAGGCCGCCCACGGAACAGAACCGGGGCAGTATCGACAGATATTCGCCGCAGCCGCCCCAGGCCAAGGCCCGGACTTCCGGCTCCGTCACGCCCAGAGCCTGCGCCAGCAGCCGGGCGGCCCGGGCGGCGTCGGCGGCGCCCGCGGCGCCCAGCACCTTATGCCGCGCCAAGCCCCCGGCGGCGCACAGCGCCGCCACGACCAAGGCGTTGACCGGCCGCGCCGCGACCACCAGCCGGCAATCCGGACAGCGCCGGCCCAAGCCGGCGGCCGCGGCCCGCACCCAAGACAGGTTGCGGCGCAGCAGCTCCGCGTGCGTGCCCGTCTCCTCCGGATCGCCCAACAGCACCGCGATGTCTCCCGCCGGGATGTCGGCGGACTGGGCCCGGCCCACGACCGAGACCTCCGCCCCCGCCAGTCTGCGCGCCCAGACCGCGGCCTGCGGACCGTCTCCCACCAGCGTGACTTTTTTCCCCATCAAAAAGGCATGTTGCCGTGCTTCTTGGCGATGCGGTCAGGCTGCTTGCCCCGCAAAAAGCGCAGGGCCCGGATGATCTTGGGCCGCGTCTCTCCGGGGTCTATGACCTCGTCTATAAAACCCCGCTGGGCCGCTTGATAGGCAGAAGCGTGGTCCCGCGCATACTCGGCTATCAGCGCCTGCCGGGCCGCGGCCGGATCCGGCGCCGCCTTGATCTGGTCCGCGAACAGGGTATCCACGGCCCGCGGCGGCCCCATGACCGCGATCTCGGCGCTGGGCCAGGCAAAGACCAGGTCCGCGCCCAAATGGCGCGGGTTCATCACACAATAGGCTCCGCCATAGCTCTTGCGACAGATCACCGTCAGCTTGGGCAC
>JBAZVY010000216.1:0-4607 GCA_041660645.1 Elusimicrobiota bacterium
CTCGCGTTCGGCGCGCTGTTTAAAATGGAGTTGCGCGAGTTTAGCGGCGCTATAGAGATCAGCCGGATCTTGGGCCCAGGCGGCAGCGAAGCGGCGGAGGGCTTGGTCCGGGGCGCGGTCATTCAGGGCTAGGGCCCCGGCTATCATATCGGCCCCGGCCGGCTGGGGATCTTGGGCTAGGGCTTCGGCAGCCAGGGCGCGCACTCCCGGCAGGTCGCCGCGCCCCCAGACGGCCAGGGCCAAAGTGGAGAAGGCCCGCGGGTCGTCGGCTCGGGGTTGGCGCAGTTCCAGCAAGGCGGCCATGGCCAAGCGCGAGGGATCGTCATCGCTCGCGGCCGGGGGCCGCTGGGCCATGCGCCCCAGCTCTTCCCAGGCGGAGCGGGCATAGAACGTGCCGGGATGTTTGGATAGCAGGCGCACCCAGAGCGGTACGGCCGTGCGGCCGTCTCCGTCGCCGGTCGCGATAACGGCGCGGTAATAAAGCAGACCTGGTTCTGCGGGGCGCGCCGCCAAGCCTTGGTCTAATAGGGATATCGCTTCCCCGGGCCGGCCTTGAGCCGCGGCTATGTGGGCTAGATACTCCCGGGCCGCGGCATCTTTTGGGTCGCGCTGGAGGCGGGATTTTAGATCGGATTCGTTGGCCGGGGAAGGGTCGAAATCGGCTAACCCCAGGAAATGCCGGCCGCGGTAGAGCATCACCAAGGCATGCGCGCGTTTGAATGCGGCGTCTCCGAATAAAGCGCGAGCGCCGTACAGTACATAGAAAGCGTCTATAGGCCGGGCGGATTCATATAGGGCCTCCGCCAGGCGGATATGCGCGGCCGGGTCCAGGAAAGAGGCGCGCAGTCCGGCGCGGGCTTTATGCAGCGCGGCGGAGACGTGGGTCTTGCGGGAGGGCAGACGCAGTCGGGATAGCCGGCTGGGCTGGAGCCAATCATAGGCCAGGAGGGCGTAAAATACCAAGGCCGCGGCTATGATCAGCGCGGCCGTGAATATCATCCAGCGCTGGCGGCGGGCGGCGTTGCGCATGTTTCCTTTATAGAGACTCGGCGTTGGGGTCGCGCAGGCTGTTTACGATATCGCGGTAGACTTCGTCGTCTTGGCCGGAGAAGAAATGATATAGGACGGTATCGCCTAGGATATAGGTCTCGAAGAAAGGTTGGGTCATCTCGACTTTGACTTGGATGCCGCGTAGCGAGGACAGTTGTATGTTGGTGATGGAGAATTTATTGCCGGCGGCTTGGAGTCGCGCGGTCAGACTGCGGGTCAGGCGTTCTTGGCCGGTCAGGCTGCCGGCGAACGGGTTGGGTTCGACCTCCAAGCGGACGATGCCTAAAGGCCCGAAGAGTCCTTCATGCAGGAAATTGGTGGGATCGGTGCCGACACGGCAGAAATGCACGGTTTCTATATCCTGGCGCTGGTCTTTGAACGCGGCGACCGCAGTATAGCCTTTGGGCAGGCGTATGACGTAGCCGGTATGGCCCACGAAAGCGGATTCCCCGGCCGCGGACACCACGTTTGAGGCGGGGGGCGGGGGAAAAGGGGATTTTTTAAGAGTGATCGCGGCCAGGCCGACGGCTATGGCCGCGGCGCCGAGTATTAGGAATAACAGTCCGACGCGGCTGGGCAGGCTCCGCGCAGGACGGGTGGCCGCGCGCAGGGCGGCTTTCAGGGAATCCTCGAAATCCGAGGGCGCTATGCCCTCCTGGGTCAATTGTTGACGGAGATCGTCTAAGGGGAACTTTTTGAGATTAGCCTGTAGATAGGCTACGACATCGGGGCGGATCATAAGATGAAAAACTGCGCCCGGCCCTTTCCAGGGGCCATATATCCGTAAAGGACCGGGCGTAATGAGAACGTCTGCGCCCGGTAGGACTTGAACCTACGACCCTCCCGTTATGAGCGGGGTGCTCTGACCAACTGAGCTACGGGCGCATCAAATCTGCTAGCTACGATTCTACAATACTTTCCCAGCGTTCAGGCCAGGACCTGGGGCGGGCAACAGGCCACCTTGCCGAGTCCCGGCTTTTTGAGCAATTCTTTGAGATAGGCCTCATCGCGCATGGTGTTGCGGTAATCCGGCGATTGGAACTTGTAGGTGAAGCGGGTGTGGATGTCGTAGGTGCCGGCGTTGATGGCTACTACGTCTTCTATGAACACGCGTTCCTCGTCGGTGGGGATGACGAACACCTTGGTCTTGGAGCCCGCGGCCGAAATGTCGCATTCCGCGTTGCGCGTGTGGGTCACGCGGTTCTTCTCCGGGTCCAGCTTGATGCCCAGGCCATCCAGCCCTTCCAAGGCCATGGCCCGGGTCTGGTCGCCCATCTCGCCGACCCAGGCGGTGAATACCACCGCGTCCAAGCCCCCGACCGCGGCGGCATAGGCGCCGATGTATTTTTTTATGCGGTAGCCTTCCACCTGCATGGCCAGCGCGGCGCGGGCATCGCCTTTGGCCGCGGCTTCCTCCACATCCCGGCGGTCCGTATATTGGCCGGTGATGCCCAGTATGCCGGATTTCTTATTGAGCACGGAGTCCATGTCCTTGGCCGAGATGTTTTCTTTGGCCATGAGGAAGAAGTCTATGGCTGCGTCGTGGTCGCCGGCGCGGGTGCCCATGACCAGGCCTTCCAGCGGGGTCATGCCCATGGAGGTGTCGTAGGAAAGCCCGTTTTTGACCGCGTTGATGGATGCGCCGTTGCCGATATGGCAGATGACCAGATTGCACTTGAAGGGGTCCTTGCCCAGCAGTACGGCCGCGCGTTTGGCGTTATATAGGAACGAGGTCCCGTGGAATCCGTAGCGCCGCACCCCGTATTTCTCATACCAGGCGTAAGGCAGGGCGTAGATGTAGGAGTGGGCGGGCATGGTCTGGTGCCAAGCCGTATCCATGATGGCGACGTGAGGGATATCGGGCATGAGGGCCTTGGCCGCTTCTATGCCCATGATGTTGGGCGGATTGTGCAGGGGGGCGAGGTCCGAGATTCTCTTGAAAGCGTCTATGGCCTCGTCGTCTATGAGCACGGATTTGGCGAATTTTTCGCCGCCATGCACCACGCGGTGGCCTACGGAGCTGATGCTCTTGGTGTCTTGGATCACGCCGTGGTCCGGGCTGACCAAGGTATCCATGACCAGTTTGATGGCGGTCTTGTGGTCCGGACACTCGCGCTTGATAGTGAGTTTTTCTTTGCCCGGGGTCTCATGGGCGATGAACGAACCGCCCACGGTGACGCGTTCCACCACGCCGGTGGCTAGAGTGGATTGTTTTTCCCAGTCATAGAGGCGGTACTTGACGGAGGAACTGCCGCAGTTGAGGCAAAGTATGAGCATGGGGTAGGCTCCTTTTCCTAGGGATGAGAGATTTTATCAAATCCGGAGACTATTAGCAGGGCTAATGGGCCAACAGATGCATGCCCCAGAATACGGCCACCCCGGATGCGAACGAGGCGAAAGCTGGGATATCGGGGTGCTTATGCAGGCGGGGGGCGAATTCAGCTGCGCTCAGATATAAGAACGACCCGCCGGCCGCGCCCAAGAGCAGGGCCGCGGTGGCGCTGTTGAGCACGGCCAGGCCGTGGCTGCTGGCCGCGCAGCCCAAAGGGGTGGCTGCGGCCATGATCATCAACCCCAAGGAACTGCGGGCCAGGGAATATCCGGATTGCCGGAATAATGAGGTCAGGGTGAACCCATCCATGAGCTTGTGCATGATCATGGCCGCGCCCACGGCCAATCCCGCCTCTGCGGTAGCGGCGAAGGATATGGATAGATTGAATCCGTCCATGAACGAATGGGTGAACAATCCCGCTAAGGCGACCCAACCCAGGATATGAGTATTGCATTCCTCCAGGTATTCGGTGCAGGAGTCGACCATGGTGAAGTTCTGCAGGATATAGAAGGCGAAGAAAGCGGTCATGGCGCCGGTCCCGGCCAAGGTCGGGTGATATTTCCAGGCTTCCGGCAGTATGTCTAAAAAAGTCACCGCCACCAAGATGCCGGAACGGAAAGCGAATATGCGGCGCAGGCTGGGGCGGGATAATAGGGTCTGCGCCAGGGGCAATAGCCCGCCGATGAAAGTCGCGATCAGCCCCAGGACTATGAAGGTGATGAGCATATAATTACGATAGGTTATTGGGGAGGGAAGAGTCAATTTCAGTATAATGAGGAGATGCTGGAATTACTCCGCAGGTGGGACCAGGCCTTGTTTCACGGAATCAATGCGGTGTGGACGCATCCGTGGTTGGATGCGTTCTTCCCCTGGCTGACCGACCTCAATCAGAATCGCATCATGGTATTCGGGGCCCTGCCCGTGGCCTTGGCCTGGTGGTTGTTCCGGCAGCGAGGCCGGGCGCTCCGGATCGCGCTGGCCATGGCCTTGGCCGTGGGGCTTTGCGATGCGGTGTCGCATCGGTTCATAAAGCCATATATCCATCGCAGCCGGCCGCAAAAAGCCGGGATAGCGGTGCAGTTGCGCACCCGTGAACATTCCGGGTACAGCTTCCCGTCCAACCATGCGGCCAATAGTTTTGCGGCCGCTACGGTGTTGGGCATGGCGTATCCGCCGTTGCGGTGGCCGGCGTGGGGCGTGGCCTTCTTGGTGGCTTATAGCCGGG
>JBAZVY010000217.1:0-2039 GCA_041660645.1 Elusimicrobiota bacterium
CGGCGCGCCGGGCCCTGGCCGATGCCGTGGCCTGGTTCCAGGCCAACGGCTACGTGCAGGCGGTCCAGGCATGAAGTATTCCCCATCCGGCAAGGTGTTGCTTTTGGCCGCCACCGGCTGGGAAGCCTCGCCTTTAGCCCGAAGCCTGGGCCTGCGCCCGACCCGGCCGGGACAGTATGAGGGCCGGGTCCGGAGCCGCAATGTCCTGCTGTTGCAGACCGGGATCGGGCCG
Organism: Elusimicrobiota bacterium; assembly: GCA_041660645.1. Taxonomy (GTDB): domain Bacteria; phylum Elusimicrobiota; class Elusimicrobia; order UBA1565; family UBA9628; genus UBA9628. The sequence continues at coordinate 233 of JBAZVY010000217.1, forward strand.
GAGGCCGCGGCCCGGGCATTGGGCCAGGTCTCCGCCTCTCGCGCGCCCACGGGATTTTCCATGGCCGTGAGCACGGGATTCGCCGGCGCTCTGCAGCCCGAGTTGCGGCCTGGAGACCTCATCGCCGACCTCCCCGATCCGGACTGCGCTGCGTATCCGGCCTTGGCCCCGGCCGCGGCCCAAGCCGGCCTGCGCCTGCGCCTGGGCCGGATAGCGCATTCCGACACCGTGCTGGACCGGCCCGAGCAGAAGCGCGCTCTGGGCGCCGCGTCTCAGGCCTTGGCCGTGGATATGGAGACCGCGGCTTTGCGTTCTTGGGCCCAGGCTTACGGCCTGCCGGCGCTGGGCCTGCGCCTGATCCTAGACAGGCTCGAAGACGGTCTGCCGGGCGCGGTCCCGGAGGACGCCAAGCTCTTCGCCCTGCTCGGCTACCTGTCTGCCCATCTGCTTCAGTTTCCCCTGCTGGCCCGGCTGGGCCTGCGCACCCGGCGGCTGATGCCGCGCTACGGCTTGTTCTTGTCCGATTTTTTGTCTTCCCTGAACGTGTCAGACGCCATTACCTCGGAGGCGCATTGACCCCATTACTCAGACGCTATTTGGAATCCATGACCGGCCGCGTGGACAAGGTACTGGACCGGCTCTTGGCCCGCAAGCCGGAGCAGCCCAAGCCCATAAGAGACGCCATGCGTTATTCCATATTCGCGGGCGGAAAACGTCTGCGTCCCGCCCTGGTCGCGGCCGCGGCCGAGTGCTGCGGCCGCCGCCCCGCCCGCGTGCTGGAGACCGCCGCGGCCCTGGAGATGATCCACACCTATTCCCTGATCCACGACGACCTGCCGGCCATGGACGACGACGACCTGCGTCGGGGCCAGCCCACCAATCACAAGGTCTTCGGAGAGGCCTTGGCCATACTGGCCGGAGACGGCTTGCTCACCTACGCTTTCCAAGTCGCGGCCGCTAATGCGCGCAAATGCCGCTTGAGCGCGGCCGGCGCCGCGGAGCTCATAGGCGCTATAGCCCGAGGCGCCGGCGCCAGCGGCATGGTGGGCGGGCAGGTCGCGGACATCGAGGCGGAACAATGGAAAGGACGCAAGAGCCGGACCGCGGCCGGCCGCCTGCTGAAGTACATCCATCTGCACAAGACCGGCTCCTTGATAGTCGCCAGCCTGGAAGCCGGCGCCATATTGGCCGGCGCCCGCCCGGCGCAGCTGCGGGCCTTGCGTACTTATGGCCGCTGTATAGGCCTGGCCTTTCAGATCGCCGACGATATCTTGGACGTGGTCGGAGATAAGAAGAAATTGGGCAAGCGCGGCTCCGACGCCAAGAATGGTAAGCTCACCTACGTAACCTTGTACGGTCTGGACCGGGCCCGCGCCGAAGCCGCGGCCCTGGCCGCCCAAGCCCACCGCAGCCTGCGCCCGTTCGGCCGGCCGGCGCAGGTGCTGCACGATCTAGCCGACTATATAATCGCGAGGGACAGATGAAAATATTATCCAACATCAACAGCCCGTCGGACCTGCGCAAGCTCAAGCCCGAACAGCTGCCGCAAGTCTGCTCGGAACTGCGCCAGACGATACTTGAGACCATCTGCAAGACCGGCGGCCATCTGGGCTCAAGTCTCGGCGCCACCGAGATCATCACCGCCTTGCATTATGTGTATAAGACCCCGCGGGACAAGATAGTGTTCGATACCGGCCACCAGAGCTATAGTCATAAGATCCTGACCGGCCGGCGCGACAAGTTCCCCAGCATCCGGCAGATGGGCGGTCTCTCGGGCTTTCCCAAGCGCACCGAGTCCGACTACGAC
>JBAZVY010000217.1:2049-4605 GCA_041660645.1 Elusimicrobiota bacterium
CACCGGGCACGCTTCCACGGCCATCTCCGCGGCCCTGGGCGTGGCCGCGGGCCGCGACCTCAAGGGCGAGCGCTTCAAGGTGGTGGCCCTGGTGGCCGACGGCTGCATGACCGGCGGCGAGTCCTACGAGGGCCTGCAGAACGCGGGCATGCTGCAGTCCGACCTGCTGGTCATCTTGAACGACAACCAGATGTTCATATCCAAGCGGGTGGGCGCCTGGGGGACGTTTTTGACCAAGCTGCTGACCTTGGGCGCGGTCCGGGACACCGAGCAGTCGGTCAAGAAGTTCCTGGCCCGGTTCAAGTTCTGGGGCGCCAGCATCCTGCGCGTGGCCAAGCGGGCCCGGGTGCTGCTCTTCCCGGGCATGCTCTTCGAGGAGATGGGCTTCGCCTATTTCGGCCCGGTGGACGGGCACGACGTGGTCCAGCTGGTGGAGGTGCTCAAGCATATCAAGGCCCTGCGCGGCCCCATCCTGCTGCACTGCGTGACCAAGAAGGGCAAGGGCTATCCCCATGCCGAGGACGACGCCACCACTTGGCATGGGCCCAGCAAGTTCGACCTGGCCACGGGCAAGTTCATCAAGAATCCTTCCCCCAAGCCGCCGCCGCCGACCTTTACCGGGGTGTTCGGGCAAGCCATGGTCAAGGAAGGCGGACGCGACCCGCGGGTCGTGGCCATAACCGCAGCCATGCCCGAAGGCACGGGCTTGGACAAGTTTCGGGATGAGTACCCGCGCCGGTTCTACGACGTGGGCATAGCCGAGGAGCATGCCGTGACCTTCGCCGGCGGCTTGGCCACGGAAGGCTATCGGCCGGTGATCGCCCTGTATTCCAGCTTCCTGCAGCGCGGCTACGACCAGGTCTCGCACGACATCTGCCTGCAGAACCTGCCCGTGACCTTCGCCTTGGACCGGGCCGGGCTGGTAGGCGAGGACGGCCCCACCCATCACGGGGTGTTCGACTTGAGCTATTTGCGCATGCTGCCCAACCTGACCGTGATGGCTCCGGCCGACGAGAACGAGCTGCAGCACATGCTGCGCACGGCCCTGACCCATAACGGGCCCTGCGCCCTGCGCTATCCCCGCGGCCACGGGGTGGGCGTGGCCATGGACGACGAGGCCGCGGCCCTGCCCATCGGCAAGGGCGTGCGGCTCAAGGACGGCGATGCCGTGACCATATTGGCCATCGGCAACCGGGTGCATACGGCTATCGAGGCCGCGCATATGCTCGACGACCAGGGCATCCCCACGGGCGTGATCAACATGCGCTTCGTCAAGCCCTTGGACGAGGCCTTGGTCCGGGAAGCCGCGGCCAAGACCCCGCACTTGGTCACGGTCGAGGATAACGCCATCCAAGGCGGATTCGGCAGCGCGGTCATGGAGGCTTTAAGCGACGTCCGCGACGTGCAGGTCCTGCGCCTGGGCATCCCGGACCATTGGGTGGAGCACGGCTCGTTGCCCCAGCTTTACGACCTGGTGGGCATATCCGCGCCCAAGATCGCGCAACGGGTGGTGGAGTGGCTGGGCCGCAAGCCGGCCCCCATGCCGGCCGCGAGCGCGGCTAATTGAGGCGGAGGGATATATGATGCGGGAAGCTAAGTGGCTGCAGCCGCGGCACGCCAGCCAGGAAGTGTTCGAGCGCGATTTCCCCCAGCCGGACCTGGCCGGGCTGGACGTGTATTGCCCGGGCTGTAAGGCCATAGTGAAGTTATCGCGCAAATCCCCGGCCGGGCGCATCGCCGGGTGGTGCAAAAAATGCCAGAGAGGATTATGCCCATGAACGCCGACACCGATACCTTGACCGATACCGAGACCTGGGTCGATACCGAAACGGCTTTGCCGGATGCCGAGACCAAGGAAGAAGTCGATCTCCATAAACTGCCTAAGCGCACCCCGCCCAAGGAAGGCATCTGCCGCCGCTGCGGGGAGAACAAGCCGGTCAACCGGCTGATGCTGTGCTATCCCTGCTGGGTCAAGACCGAGCTGGAGAAGTCCGGCTGGCGCGAAGGCATGCCCCATCCGGACTGGTGCCACTGCGAAGGCGTCAAAGAGCACGTGCGCCGCGCCGACGGCAACTGATCCGGGGACACGCCGCTCATTTCGCCCCCCTCCGGGGTGTCTTCTCGGCTGGGAATTTCTTCATTCCCGACTAGGGTTTTGTCGCGTTCTTCCTACTGTGATATGCCGACCGGCTGCGCGGCCTTTGCTGGCCCGGAAAGCGGGGGTGGCTTGTGAAATATAGGCAGGATAAAGGCTATTTGGTTTACAACTATTACATTATGCTATAAAGTACGGACGGCAGATATATAGTTAGAAGGCCCACAAAACAAACGGAGAAATTAGGCAATGCAAAATCTAAAGGGTGAAACGCAGCCAATCGGGATCCTCCTCTCACAACAATTTTTCTTTCGGATTCCCGAATATCAGCGCCCATTCTCCTGGGACACGGACCAATTCGATGACCTCATTAACGATATTGTTAGTGCCAGCAAAGATCAAGACTACTTTCTGGGAACCATCGTCCTGCATCATAGGTCCGACAAGGGACACTACGATGT
>JBAZVY010000218.1:0-4587 GCA_041660645.1 Elusimicrobiota bacterium
CGGGCGTGGATCTGGCCGACACCCGGCAGCGGGTGTTCCACTCGAAGCGGCTCATCGAACGGTCGGCTTCCTGGTGGCGGAGGTCTTTGTCGGATTGGCAGTTATTCAAGGCCATGCTGCATCCGTTCTTCGGCGCGGCATTGGGCGTGCGCGAGGCTGCCAGCTACTTTACCCTGCCCACGCGCCGTACGCGCGATTACCGGCTTCGGATGGCGGCCGTCGGCGTGGGCTCTGCGCTCTATGATTATGCCGGAGTCGGGACCGTGGTGGATCTGGCGCCCGGACTCGGGGGTGGCGATCGGATCATCGCGCCCGGGGATATTCGAGTCATCCGCAACCCCGGGGCCCGGCCGCACGTGTTCGGCTTGGGGGGGCAGGAGACGGCGCTCATTTGGGAGAGACCGGGAGAGGCGGCCGCGCACTCGCGCGGCGCGGCGGGCCGCGTGGTCTTTTCCGAGGTCTATTATCCGGGCTGGCAGGCCAGCGTCGACGGTAAGGCGGCGGCCGTGGAGTTGTTCGAGGACACTTTCCCGTCCGTGCCCGTGGGCCTGGGGGAGCACTCGGTCCGGTTCGTGTATAGCCCATGGAGTTTTCGGATCGGCGCGGGCATCAGCTTGGCCGCGATCCTGGCCTGGATCTGGCTCCGGTTCCGGCATCGGATAGCCTCAACAACAGCGTCTGCCGGGTTTTTGTTATGATGAACGCCATGTTCGAGGTTATGGCGTTTGGAATAGGCGCGTGCCTGGGCAGTTTCGTCAACGTTCTCGCCTATCGCATGCCCCGCGACGAGTCGGTGGCGTCTCCGGGTTCGCATTGCCCCAAGTGCGGCCGGCCCATCGCGTTCTACGACAACATCCCTATATTGAGCTGGCTTTGGCTGCGCGGCCGCTGCCGGCGCTGCGGCCAGAGCATATCCGCGCGCTATTGCCTGGTGGAAGCGTTCATGGCCGCCTTGAGCCTGGCCCTCTGGCTGCGCTGGCAGACCCATCCGATATGGGCCGCGTTCACCATCCTGGCCGCCATGGACCTGCTGGCCATAGCCTTGATCGACTGGGATACCGGGTTCATCCCGGATGTCCTGTCATTCGGGCTCATCGGCCTGGGTTTGGCCGCGGCGCCGTTCAATCCGCTCCTGGGCCGGGCGGCCTGGGCCGGCTCCTTGGCGGCCAGCGTCCTGGGGGCGGGCATAGGCTTCGCCATCTGCTGGGGCACGGCCGAGGCCGGCAAGCGCATATTCAAGAAGGAAGCCATGGGCTGGGGAGACGTTATCCTGCTGGCCGGGGTGGGGGCTTGGAGCGGCGCAGTCGGGGCGTTCGACAGCCTGATGCTGGGGTCCTTGCTGGGCGCGGTCTACGGCTTGGGATTGGTGGCGCGCGGCAGCCTGCGCATGTCCGATCCCGTGCCCTTCGGTCCGTTCTTGGCCGCGGGCGCCGTGTTCGGATTCTTTTGGCTGATGCCTTTAGGTTTTCCTTTCCTGGCGATCCGATAAGCCGCGCCTGCGGGCCAGCGGGCGGTTTCCGCCAGGCCATATCCCCGGATCGGGCTTTCCCAGCCGCTCTCTCGCAGGGTCTGTTCGCTGATGAACACTTCGCCGCCTGCTCCGGCGATGCGGTCTATGGCCGTCAAGGCCGAGGCGGCATCGGCATGATAGCGCAGGTTCAGGGGCTTGCGATGCGCGAAGTACGGGACATATACCTGGCCGCGGGCCCAGACCGCCACCCAGGCGTCTTCCGGCGTGGCCGCGGCCATGCGCAAGGCGTCTTGGTAGTCTAGGTTGCGCGCCGGATCGGTCTGCGGCCTTATGGCGAAGGCGCCGTTGAAGGCGCCCGCGGCCAGCGCCCACGCGGCTATGATCCAGACCGGCCAGCGCGTATTCCCGCCCGAGGCCAGTACCGCGATCAAGATCCAGAGCGGGGCTAAGTCGGATACTCGGTATACGAGGGTGGAGGGTTCCCAGGATATGTAGAGCACGGCATAGCCGGCCAGCCAGACGGCGCAGAGCCGGGCGGCCCGCGACTTCCGGAACGCGGCCGCGGCCGCGGCGGAGCAGGCGACGGCGGACAGCAGCCAGCCCAGGGCTGGCCAGGGCGGCGCGGCTGCGTCCGGGTCCACGAATACGCGCAGGGTCATCAGCGTCCAGTCCTTGATGCTCGCCCAGCTATAAGCGCCATGCCAAGAGAAGGCCCGATCCGAGGTCAGCGCGGCGCTGCCCAGCAGCCATAGGCGCCATTGCCGCGAGTCGGCCGGCTGCACGCACCAGAGGGCGGCGGCCGCGTAAGCCAGCAGCAAGACGGCGGTCAGGACCGCGACGTAGCGCAGCAACCGGCTCCCGCGCCGGTCGCCCCGGGCCAGGGCCAGGCATATGGGGAATAAGAGCATGCCGTGGCCGATATGCCCGAGCATGGCCAGGGCGTGGAACAGGCCCAAGCGTCCGGGCCGGGGGATCTCGGCCAGCAGTTCGTCTGCGGCCAGCAGCATGAACAGCGCGGCCAGCATGTAGACTTGGGCTTCCAGGCTCCAGAACCACCAGCCGTACGATAGGGCCAGGCCGGCGCTGGCCGCGGCGGCCAAGGCCGGCGGAGCTTGCAGGCGGCGCTGGAGCAGGCGGCAGAATACGCCTACGCCCAAGCCGCCTAACAGGCTGTTGAGGGCTTGCATGGCCAGCAGGGCCGGGCCGGCATACCCGGCGCCGCGCCAGAGTCCGGTCCAAGCCCAGCACAAGAGCCCGTACAAGAGATGGTTGCCGTGGGCCAGATGCCGGAGATCGGAGAGTTCCACGGCCACGGCGCAGGCGACTCCGTCGAAATTGTAGAACGTGGAATGAAAACAGAGGTAGAACAAGGCCGCAGCCGCGGCCGCCAGGACCGGCAGCCAGAGCTCCAGCCGCTTCATGGCGCCGGACTCCTGCCCTCGGCCAGGGCGCGGGCTTGGGCCGCCGCCGGGTCGTCCGGCGCCAGCCGCGCGAAGCGCGCGAAAAGCGGGCGGGCCGCGTCGGCTTGGCCCGTCATCAGGCGGATGCGTCCCAGATTGAACAGCGCCTCGCTGTCCCAGGGGACAGCCGTCAGGACCTCTTCCAGCCGGGCCGCGGATTCGGCCAGCCGGCCTCTGCGTTCCAGGCACAGGGCCAGGAGCACGCGGGCCGCGCAATCATGCGGGCCGAGCGCCAGGGCTTGGCGGGCCAGGGATTCGGCTTTGGCCGCGTCGCCGCGGTCCCAGGCCAAACGCGCCAGGTTGAAATAGGTCTTGGGGTATAGGGGATCCTGGGCCAGGGCGCCCAGCAGCATGGCTTCGCCCTTCGCTACTTCGCCTTTCTCGATGAGCGCCGTGCCTAGGGCGCAGCGGGAGCGGACGGAGGCCGGATTGCAGGCCACGGCGGCGGCGTAATAGGCGGGTTCCGACAGCCAGACCCGGCCGCGTGCGGCCGCGGCCAACGCATACCATACCAATGCTCCCGTAAGCAGCAGATGGGCTGCGGTGCGGTCCCGGGACTGCAGGCGGGCTACGGCCAGGCCCAGCAGCGCGGCCAAGCCCATGCTCGGGATGTATAAAAAGCGCTCCGCGCCTATGGTGTCTAAGGGGAATATCAGGTTGCAGGTAGGCAGGAGGAAGGCGGCCGGGGCCAGCACCCAGAAAGCCCAAGGTTCGCGCCGGTACAGCCCGCGCAGGGCTGCGGCCGATAGGAGGGCCCAGGCGGACAGGCCCAGCCAGGCGGTCCAGCTATGGATGCCGGCATCCGGAACCAGGGGCCGGGAATAGTCCGCGCACAGGCCGATGCCGCTGAGGCTGGGCCAGAAGTAATGGCGCCAGGCGAAGTTGGACATGGTCAGCAGGGCTACCCAGCGGCCCGTGCCCGAGAAATAAGGCGTGCCGCCATGGATCACATGCGCGAGCAGCAGCCAGCGCAGGCCTAGGTAGGCGGCGGCGCAGAGCGCTAATAGCGCGTGCGTGCGCAGGCGGCCGCTGGACCAGGGCTTGAGGCCGTGGAACGTCCAGTCCGAAAGCGCGAGCAGGAGCGGGAATAGGATGGCATGCTCCTTGCTGAGCAAGCCGGCCCAGAACAGGGCGGCGCCCAGGAACATGCGGCGCGCCGGCGTATATGGCCCGGCGGCCGGATCCAGGGCCAGCCAAGCGCCCAGCAGGCTGGCGGCCACGAGCAGTTCCGAGCGGCTGGTTATATAGGATACCGCCTCGACATGCACGGGCAGGACCGCGAACAGCAGGGCCGCGGCCAGGCCCGCGCTCCATCCTATCCGTCGGCGCGCGTTTTCCAGGAATAGGCAGCAGACCAGGGCATGGAGCAGTATGTTGGCCGCGTGCATGGGCCATTTGAGCGCGCCGCTGGTCATGAAATGCAGCAGGAAGCTCAGGCTCAGCAGGGGGCGATACTCCTGGACCGGGGCCGCGGCACCGGCCACGGATTCCCAATAGCCGGAAGTCAGCAGCCGGGGCACGGCTTCCAGGCCCAAGCGCAGCAGCCGATTGCCGGCCAAGAGCCAGCGGTCGTCGCGGATGAAGCCTTCGGTGCCCAGGATCATGGCGTACACGGCCACGGCCGTGCCCGCGACCAGGGCGCAAGCTCCGACCCGA
>JBAZVY010000219.1:0-4580 GCA_041660645.1 Elusimicrobiota bacterium
TAAAGCGCAGCTCCGGCAAAGTCGCGAACAGCCCCGGCGCCGGGTTGCTGACCAGTTCTACGTCGCCCAACGGGGCGCGGTAGCGGCAGCTCACTATGGCCGCGCCTTGGGGATGGATGCGCAGTTGGGCCGCATGCGCGGATACGGGCATGGCCTCGGACTCGATGCGGGAGCGGTCTTCTTCCGGGAGCGGCGCAGCCGAGGCTGCGGCCGGCGGGAGCGCGGCCGCAGCGGGTTTAGCCGCGGCCGGGGCGGCTGCGGCCGCCGCGGCCGGCGGGGCCGCGGGCGCGGGCTTGATATAGCGTTTCTCTATCAAGCCGAACCACAGGGCATATATGACTATCGAAAGGGTTACGGCCCAAAGCAGGTTTTTATCCATGGTTGTAGGAGGCTGGCGGAACAGGGTCGAGGCCGCCGGGATTCAGCGGCTGGCAGCGGGCCAGGCGCCATAGGGTCATTCCGAGGCCGCGCCAGCAGCCGTGTACGAGCACGGCTTCGCGGGCGTAGTCCGAACAGCTGGGGTGGAAGCGGCAGCAGGGCGGTATGAAGAGGCGTAAGGTCTTTTGGTACAGCTTCAGCAGCGCGGCCAGGGCTAGTCTCAAGGTTCGAGCACTCCCGCCTTACGGCATAGTTCCAGGAAGTCGTGCTCGGCCGCGGCTAGTCCGGGCCAGCGGCAGCCCGGCCGGATATATACTATGAGGTCTCCGGGCGCCAGGCGGCTCCGATTGAGGCGGAAGGCTTCCCGGATCAGGCGTTTTAGACGGTTGCGCGTGACTGCGGGGCCCAGTTTGGCGGGCACGGACAATCCTAGCCGGGGGGCGCCCTGGCCGGGCGCGCTCCATAATATCAGGCTGCGGCCTACGACCTTGCGTCCGTCCGTGAAGGCGCGCTGGAATTCGCGGCGCGAATGCAAGCGGGCGCCGTATCCAAAGCAGCAACGCCTCCCGCGGTCATCTGCGGGAGGGTTTCCGCCGGCTTCGTTATTGGAGTAGGCCATGACCGGGGCGTTGCCGCACCAGGCGAGGCCGGGCATCAGACGTTGACCAGCGTGCGGCGGCCCTTGGCGCGGCGGCGGCTCAGTACACCCCGCCCGCCGGCCGTAGCCATGCGCGCACGGAATCCTATCCTCTTTGCTCTTTTGCGTCTGTGGGGACGATATGTGGGTAGCATGGTTAAGATTATATAAAATATATATGCTTTTGTGATGCCCACGTACCTATATTGGTTATATCTGGCGATATTCGTCCCGGCTTTGGCCTGGTGGCTTCTTCGTATGTTGGAGTCCCGGTATGGCCGGGGTCATGACGCCGGGCTGGCCTGGGGGCGATACCTGCTCTTGGCCATGTTCTGCGCCTGGTCCGCCGGCTGGTGGGCCGGATCGGCCAGCCCTTCCCCGCTGGGGATCTGGGCTAAGTCCTGCTTAGGTCTGGCGGCGGGCGCCGCGGCTTTCGCCGCGGTCGGCTGCGGCGCCCGGGCCGCAGCCTTAGGCGCCGTCACGGCCCTGCTTTTTTCCGTGCCGGGCTACTGCGTCTGGCGTTGGTCGGCTCTGGCTGAGGCGGTGCGCCATATCGGTACTGGCTTCATGGGCGTATTGCTGACCGCGGCCCTGCCGTGGGCCTGGGCCGCGTCCTTGGCTCTGACCGCTGCGGCGGTGCTGCATCCCGAGCTGCGCGGCTACCGGGTCCGCATCTGTCTGGCGGTGTCGTTGTTTTGGTGCGGTTCCGTGTTGTCTGCGGATTGGTGGCTGCGCGGGTCTTGGGATTTCGGGCCGCGGACCTTGGCGGAGGCCGCGGGCTTGCCGGCCGCGAAGGCCGAGGAGATCACGGCCGTGATCTTGCAGCCCGACTTCGGGGCGTCTTCCGATTACGGCCAACACCGCTGGGAATTGCGCGCTCAGGAAGTGGCAGGCTTGGAGGCTTCTCCGGACAATCTCGACAGGGTGAGCCGGTATTTGGAATCGCACGAGCATCGCAGTCTGTTCCTGCGTCCGGGCATGAGATTCCTGCGCCAGGGCTGGCTGCTGCGCTGGGATGCGGACAAAGCCCTGGACGCGGCCGTCCGCGGCATCCCCGGCCTGGCGGCGCCGGATTATCTCACGGCCCTGGCTTTGCTCCGAGCCGGTCCGCTCACCCCGGAACGCTGGGCCGGTCTGGAACGCTTGCAGGCCTATGCCCTGCAGGTCCGCGATGGGTTTGAGGATGTGAATCGTTCCCAGCTCATATTCGAGGCTTTTTCCGCGGCTTTCGCGCGTTTCGGCGATGAGGCCCGCGCCCAATATTGGCTGCTGCGGGTGGATAACCTTTGGCCCATAAACGACAAGAAGATCGAGGTCTTTCGTCCGGAGTCCCTGCGCTACGGCGCCGTGTCCGGCCGGCTGATCCTGGATGGCCGGCCGGCCTCGTCCGTGCGCGTGGGCCTGTTCTTGGACACTACCAGCGAAGTCACGAAGCAGACCTCGTCTTGGCTCAGCGGCAGCGCGCTGCCGGACTCTCGGGGCCGGTTCTGGTTCGAGCATCTGGGTCCGGGGAGTTATCATCTAGAACTGGCGGGCACGCGGGAGCAGCTGCGCGGCCGCATACTGGGCAGTCCCGGTCCTATCGATATTTCGGAGCATTCCCCCGCCCGCGAGCTGGCTGCCATCCGCATCGAGCGCGGCCGGCCCGCCCGGCCGGAGCCCGAAGCCGCGGCCCGGGATTGGCTGCGCGCCGAGTCCCAATCCTGGGGCGAGCTTTTCCGCCCCCGCATGAAGCGCTGATAAGTCCGACCTCGTAATTCTGTATAATCATAAGATGCGTACGGATGCGGATATAAAAGCGAGGATAACCGAATCGGCGGCCGCGGGGGCTTTTTCCGAACTGCGCCGGTTCCTGGCTTTATCCGACCGCGACGCCTTGGCCCGGTCTTGGCCGGGCTTGGCGGCCTGGCATAAGCTCATCGCGTTCAAGCTCATAGACGCGGCCATGGCGATGGAGATATACGGGCGCTTGCCCTTTTCCGAGAAGTATCTGCTGTTCAGCGGGTTCCCCATCAATTCCATCGCCCCGGCCTTGGAGGGCCTGCCTGCGGCCGTCAGGCGCTTGTTCGTCCAGCTGCCCGCGGATTTTCAAGACCGCATGTTCCGGCAATTGACGGCCGGTCGGAGCGGACGTGCTGGTTAACGACGAAGCCATAGTCCTGCGCCGCAAGGATACCGGGGAGTGGGACCGTTGGGCGGTCCTGCTGACCCGCGACCACGGCAAGCTCGCGGTCCGTTTCGGCGGCGTCAACCGCCCCGCCGGCAAGCTCAAGGCTTTATCCGAGAGCTTGGTCTGGGGCGAATATCGGCTTTGCTTCAGCCTGCGCTCGTCTTCGGTCCGGGTGGCGGGCGGCCGCATCGAGTCCAGTTTCCCGGATCTGCGCTGCGACCTGGACCGGACGCTCCAGGCCATGTCCTGCTGCGAGATGGCCATGCGCCTGTCCCCGGACCGGGCGCCCTGCCCGGGCAAGTACCGCCTGCTCTGCCGGGCCCTGTGCCTGCTCGATCAAGGCGCCAGTCCGTGGTTGGAGACCGGGTTCGGCTTGAAGCTCCTGGAGTCGGCCGGTTATAGCCTGCGCGATTTGCCCGTGCCCCCGGGCCAGCGCGGCCTGTGGCGGGAACTGCACGAAGCGCCGCTAGAGGGATTGGGCGACGTGCCTTGGTATCCGGCTTCCGGACGGTTGTTCTCGCAGCTGGTCTGCGATCATGTGGAGGCGCATGCGGAGCAGCCCTTGCGCTGCCGGCGCGTGGCGCGCAATATGGAGCGGTTCCGGTCCGATATAACTGATAGGGAGAGTGCGCGATGCTGACCTTCCAAGAAGTCATCCTTGAATTGCAGCGGTTCTGGGCTCGGGAGGGCTGTCTGTTGATCCAGCCTTATGATATGGAGAAAGGCGCCGGCACTTTCAATCCCGCCACTTTCTTCGGGGCGTTGGGCACCAAGCCCACGTCCGTGGCTTATGTCGAGCCCTGCCGCCGCCCGGGCGACGGCCGCTACGGCGATAACCCCAATCGCCTGGGCAAGTATTACCAATTCCAAGTCCTCATCAAGCCGGCCCCGGCCGACATCACCGATCTTTACGCGCGTTCCCTCAAGGCCGTGGGCTTGGACCAGGGCCAGCATGACTTGCGTTGGATCGAGGATGATTGGGAATCCCCCACCCTGGGCGCTTCGGGCGTGGGCTGGGAGGTCTGGCTCGACGGCATGGAGATCACCCAGTTCACTTATTTCCAGCAGATGGGCTCCCTGCCCCTGTTCCCCATATCCGTGGAGATCACTTACGGACTGGAGCGCATCGCCATGTATCTCCAGAAGAAGGACAATGTCTACGATCTGGCCTATAACCACGACGTGACCTACGGCGACATGCACAAGGCCCAGGAGCGGCAATTCTCCGCGTATCATTTCGAGCACGCGGACGCGGTCATGCTGGCCCGGCATTTCGAGGAATACGAGCGCGAGGGCGAACGCCTGGCCGGGCTCCAGCTCCCGCTGCCGGCCTACGATTGCGTGGTGAAGGTCTCGCATCTATTCAACGTGCTGGAGGCGCGCGGCGCCATATCC
>JBAZVY010000220.1:0-4574 GCA_041660645.1 Elusimicrobiota bacterium
CAGGTCGGAATTGGCGCGCATTTTGTGGGAGGGTTTGTGGTCATGGTAAGAGAAGTAGAATGCCAGGCACCAATTAGGTAGAATCCCAAACATCCCAGGGATAGGAGCGTGGCAGTCATGAGCCAAACCGCCGAGACGCCGAAAAAATACCAATGGTTCGCAGTGGGCGACATCAACGGATTCTTCGGGTTGATGTTCGACAACGTGACCGTGCTGTCGTTCTTGGCCGGCATCCTCATATTCGCTTTCCAATTCCCGGCCGACATCGTATACAAGAAGATGTTCCCGGGCACCGCCTTCGGCGTGCTCTTCGGCGACATCGTATACACCATCATGGCTTTCCGCTTGGCCAAGCGCACCAACAACCCCACGGTCACGGCCATGCCCCTGGGGCTCGACACCCCTTCCACCATCGGCATCGCGCTCACCGTGCTGGGACCTTGTTTTCTGGCCATGAAGGGCCGGGGCATGCCGGTACAGGACGCGGCCATGATGACCTGGTACGTGGGCATGGCCACCATGGTGCTCATCGGCATCGTCAAGCTCATCTTCTCCTTCATCGGCGGCTGGGTGCAGAAGATCGTGCCCCAGGCCGGGCTCTTGGGTTCCTTGGCCGGCATCGGCTTGGCCCTGATCGGGCTCATCCCGCTCATGGATATATTCAGCATGCCCCTGGTGGGCATGATCGCTTTGGGGCTAATCCTATATAACCTGGTCGCGGGCATAAAACTGCCTCGGAATTTCCCCGGGGTGTTTGCGGCCGTGGCCATAGGCACGGGGCTCTACTATCTGCTGGCCCCGCATGGCTTGACCGGGGGCGTATATCAGCCGCCGGTGGGAGAACTGCATTTCGGCTTCCCGGTCCCGACCTTGGGCTTCACTCAAGGCTTCATGGAAGCCCTTAAGTACCTGCCCATAGCCATACCTTTCGGCATACTCACCGTGGTGGGCGGCATCAACGTGACCGAGAGCGCCCGGTGCGCGGGCGATGACTTCAACACCCGCGACATCCTGCTGACCGAGGCGGTCGCCACCTTGGTGGCCGGGCTGTGCGGCGGCGTGGCCCAATCCACGCCCTACATCGGCCAGCCCGCGTACAAGCAGATGGGCAGCCGGGCCGGCTATACTTTGCTCACCGGCATATTCATAGGCTTGGGCGGGGTGCTCGGCTATATCGGCTTCATCGTGGAGCTCATACCCCGGGCCGTGCTGGCGCCCATACTCATATTCGTGGCTTTAGACATCATGTGTCAGGCTTTCCACGCCTGCCCCATGCGCCATGCCCCGGCCGTGGCCTTCGCTTATTTCCCCACCGTGGCCCGGATGCTGCAGATCAAGCTCTCCAATCCCTCCGTGGTGCCCATGGAGAACTTCAACAAGCTCATGGCCGAGACCGGCGGCAAGGGCCTGCCCGAGATGCTGGTCACCGTGGCCCTGGGCAACGGCTTCATCCTCACCGCCATGCTCTGGGGCGCGTTCGTGGCCAAGCTCATAGACCGCCGCTTGCGCGCTTCCGCCGCGTTCCTGCTGATACTCGCGGCGTTCAGCTTCTTCGGCATAATCCATTCGGCCATGCCCGAGGGCAACATGTATCTGCCTTGGAACCTGCCCGCGCCTTGCAACCAGGTCCCGTATCAGTTCGCCACGGCCTACCTGGTCTTGGCCGCCATGTTCTTGGGCCTCTCGTTCTCCAAGGAGAGCCGGCAGCCCATACCCGCCAATGTCGCGCACGGACTCGAATAAGGAACCCCCGCTGCAAGGAGCGCTTGGATGAATCGCTATCAATTATTGAGTCTGGCCGGCACCTTCGTCATAACCGGGATAGCTTGGCTGTTCTGCAAGCACCGCAAGCAAGTGAATTGGCGCACCGTGGCCTGGGGACTGGGCCTGCAGTTCATATTCGCCCTGCTCATCTTGAAGACCGGGCCGGGCCGCTGGGGGTTCGACCATATCAACCTCATAGTGACCGGCTTGCTCGACTTCCAGACCGAGGGCGGGAAATTCGTGTTCGGCTCCTTGGCCATCCCTCCGGGCCAGCCCGGCAGTCTGGGTTTTTTCTTCGCCTTCCAGGTGCTGACCACCATCGTGTTCCTTTCCACCCTCATGTCCGTGCTCTACTATTTGGGCGTGATGCAGAAGGTGGTCCTGTTCTTCGCTAAGATCATGAGCTTCACCTGCGGCACCTCCGGGGCCGAGTCCCTCAACGCCTCGGCCAACATATTCGTGGGCCAGACCGAAGCCCCTCTGCTCATCCGTCCTTATATAGACGAGATGACCGAGTCCGAGATGCTGTGCATGATGGTCGCGGGCATGGCCACCATAGCGGGCGGGGTCATGGTGGCCTACGCCGGCATGCTGCGTCCGTTCTTCCCGGATGCGGCCGGACATATCCTGGCCGCCAGCGTGATGTCTGCGCCTGCGGCGCTGCTCATAGCCAAGCTCATGATCCCGGAGACCGGAAGCCCCAAGACCATGGGCACGCTCAAGATCCAGTATCACGAGGACCACGTCAACATCATAGACGCGGCCGCCAGCGGCGCAGCCATGGGCGTGCAGTTGGCCATAAACGTAGGCGCCATGCTCGTGGCTTTCATGGCCCTGCTGGCTATGGCTAACTGGGGCCTGCATTATATCTGCGGCTTCTTCGGGCATCCCGAGATCGGTTTCGAGCAGGTCCTGGGCTGGCTGTTCTCCCCCATGGCCTGGGTCATGGGCACGCCTTGGAGCGAGTGCCAGGTCATCGGCCGGCTCATAGGCGAGAAGACCTTCTTCAACGAGTTCGTGGCTTACTCCAACATGGCCAAGTACGCGGCTGAGCACGGCGGCAACGCGGCCTTTTCCAACCGGGCCTGGATCATCGGCATCTACGCGCTCTGCGGCTTCTCCAACTTCCTTTCCATCGCCATCCAGATCGGGGGCATCGGCCCCATGGCGCCTAAGCGGAAGAAGGACCTGGCTCGTCTGGGCATCTATGCCTTGATCGGCGGATCCTTGGCTTGCTTCGTCACTGCCTCCATCGTGGGCATATTGATCCCCTAGGTCTTTAGGCCCAGGCGGATGGTCCGGGAGGTCTCTAAAATAGGAGTATAATATCTTAGAGGTATGAAAATGACCCCTCCAGCCAATAGGGCTTTGCTGCTTTGCTGTCTATTCTTCTCCCCCGCCTTTGCTTTCGGGCAGACCAAGGTAGAGGTGGGCCGCACCGGCGGCGGCAACGTGAATACCGGACTTTCCGGCAGCGGCACATCCGCAGTCGGCAACAACACCAATCTCGGCGCCGGAAGCATAAAGGCGCCTACCGGCGGGGTCCTGAGATCCGCGCCCGTAGCCACGCTCACCCCGGCGGCTAATGCGGCGTCCGCGGCTCGGCCCGTTGCGCCCGCTGCCCAAGCCGGGCCAGCCGCGATCCGATCGGCTCTGCCCAGCGCGCAGGCGCCCGCCGCCGTCAGCCCGTCGCCGGCCTCCCCCCAGACTGGGCCGGGGCGCGCCAGCGCTGTCCCGGAAGCGGCTACCGCACCGGGCGCGGCGCCGTCTGTGGCCCGCACTTTGGACCGACAGTTCAAGGGCTTGAAAGCCGGACCGGCGGCCGCGGGCCAGGGTCTAGACGATGCCGCGGTCATCAGCACTCTGGACCGCATATTCGACGCCGCCCAGCATTCCGGCAGCGGAGCCAGCAATGCCATGGCCGGAGTCAAGGGATCGGCTTTGTCCACGGGCGAGAAAATCAAGAAGACCGTGGCTCTGGCCAACACGGCCGCTCCGCGCGACGCGCCCGATCTCTATAAGGCGGCCATCAATACGGCTAAGGACTCTTTGCCGGCCAATATCGCGGACATGGTCAGGACGGCGGTGCTGACGTGCGCCCGCAAGAAAGCCGAGTTATCCTTGTCCGAGCTCGCCAACGGCGCGTATCGGGACGCGGTCGCGGGCTTGCGCGGCGACGTGCAGAAGTCCTTGAAGGCTTTGGATAAGTGGGATTCCTTGTTGAGCGCTCCCGGCCGGCCGCTGGTCTCCAATCTGGACCGGCTTCAGTCCGACATAAATAAGGTCTTGGAAAAAAGCTCGCTAGCTGCCGGCCCGAGCCGGACTGCCGGGAGCCCGGCCGCTGTTCCGCATATCTGGTTCGCCCGGTCCGGCTGGTCCTTCTCCGCGGTGCTGCCTGCGGCCTCCCTGCCCAGCATACCCATGAATCTGGCTGAGACTTTGGCGCTGCGGGACGCGGCGGCGTCCGTGCCGTTCTCCCATATGGCTTTCCTGGCTTTCCAAGCCCGGCCTACGGCCGCTAACGGCGCGCGTCTGGTGTATCGGGCCAATCGGGATGCGCGCGGTTCGGCGCTGGGCAGCGCATATGCTTCGGCTAAGTATTGGGCCCAGGCCGTGTGGGGACGCATATGGCGGGCGCTGCGCGGCTTGTTCATGCGCTTGACCGGCCGCGGCCGGGACTATGGCCTGGACCGAGGATTCTCAGTGCAGGCGACCGCTAAAGAGCGGTCCGCGATCTGGGAGTCGCCTAAATCTTATCGTCGGACGGTGCTCTTGCCGGGCGCCCGCTTGGAGTTGCGCAGCGAGGAGCC
>JBAZVY010000221.1:0-4553 GCA_041660645.1 Elusimicrobiota bacterium
TGGATGTGCAGATATTCACGCTGTTCGGTTCGCATGTGGCCGACTTGCCAGTCCGGCAAGCGGCCGCCGGCACGGGCTGCCCGGCCGGCAGCCTGCCGGGTTCCTCCCAATATCAGAGGTGGGACGGCCGTTCCGGGGGTAACGTAGTCTCGAGCGGTGTCTACATATATCAGGCGCGGGCGGAGGGGCTCGCCTTCAAGGGCACCCTCCTGGTGGTGCGATAACATGAAAAATCGCGATCTGAAGTTCGGGATGATCTTGGCGGCGGTCGTGTTCTGCCGGCCGGCGCTGGCGCCGGCCGCGTATGAAGACGTGGGCGTGAGCGCCCGGGCCGTGGGCATGGGCAATGCCTTCACGGCCGTGGCCGACGACGTCTACGCCATCCATTACAATCCGGCTGGATTGGCTACCTTGGACCGTCCGGAACTGGCCGTGAGCTACGCCAAGCTCATGACCGGACTCTCGGATAACTCCAATATCCAGAATTCGTTTTTGGCTTATGAAAGTCCCATCCAGGAGGGCCGGCTGGGAACGGCGGGCATAGCCTGGAATCAGTTCTCGTTGGAAAGCTTGTACAAAGAGAACAGCATCTATGGCTCTTACGGGCGGGAGCTGTTCGAGACCTACTATCCCCATAAGTTCTTCGGCGGCATCTCGCTGAAATACCTCAATCGGGCAGTGGGCGCCGTGGACGTGGCCGACCGGCCCCTGAACAACACCGGCGCGGTGGTGGCCGGGTCCGACCCGGTGCTGAAGAGCGCTTCCCGGTCCAATCTGGACGTGGACCTGGGTTTTCTGTGGCATGTGCGGCCGCGCTGGAACGTGGGTTTGATGGCCCAGCATTTCCTGGAGCCCAATATAGCCTTCTCATCCAACGATACGGATCGGTTGGGCCGCAACGTCAAGCTGGGCGGGGCCTATCGCACGCCGTTCTCGACTTTGGCGTCGGACCTGGATTTCACCAAGGCGCCGGACGGGTCCTTGGACAAGACCGTGTCCTTTGCGGCCGAGAAGTGGCTGCCCACCTTGCTGCACGGCACGTTCGGCATGCGCGGCTCCTTGGGCGTGGGCACGCGGGACTATCGGCAGTTCGGCTTGGGCGTATCTTATAAGATATTCCGCATGCAGTTCGACTACGGGTTCACCATTCCGCTGGGCGGTCTGGCGACTTCCGGCAGCCATCGCTTGGGCTTGACCTACCGTTTCGGCCGCAGCCGCGCTCCGCAGGCCACGTTGAGCGAGGCCGTGCTCGAGAACATCCGGGACCTGGCCGACGTGGGCACCCCGGAGTTCCGCTATCAGATGGAGGAACTCACCTTGTTCAAGCGCACGGCCATAGAGGAGTTCCTGCGCCAAGCCAAGGTGGACGTGGGTTCCGGCCGGTTCGCGGAAGCCTTGACCAAGATCAACGAGGTCGCGGGCATGAAGCCCGGAGACGCCAAGATCCTGGAGAGCCAATCCCGGCTGAAGGCCGTGGCCGGCATATACGCCGAGATCCGGGACTTCTTCACCGACCCGGTGCAGGCCTCCATATACGACGGCGCCCTCAAGTTCCTGGGCGGCAAGGACAAGGATGCCTTGGGCAACCTGGCCTATGCCAAGGCGCTCAACCCGGGAGACGGCCGCATCGAGGCTTTGATGCGGGCTATCGAGGCCAAATCCGGCTTGAGCCGAGAGGTCCCGGCGGCCGCTCCGGCGGTGGCCGTATCCTCCGTGACCGCGGGCGAGACCGTTGCGGTATCGACCGTGGCCGTGTCTTCCGCGGCCGTGGCGGCGGCGCCGGTCCCGGAGGTCTCTCCGGAGCAGGCGGCGGCGGCCCGGACCAAACAGCTCGCGGACGGTTATATGGCCCTGATGGAAGTCGCGTTCCGCCAATTCGAATATGATAAAGTTATAGAACTCGCGAAACAGGTGCTCGAATTGGATAACAGCAACGTGTTGGCTTATAAGCGCATGGGCGCCGCGTATCATTCCTTGAAGCGTTATCCGGAGGCCCTGGCCGCATTGGAATCGGCCTTCCGGCTGGAAAGGGACACGGATGCGCGCAAGACCCTGCGGTCTTATATAGATGCCTTGGCCGGCTTCATAAGACGCAGCCAGGAGCCCGTGGCCGCCAAGCCGCGGCCCAAGGCCGTACGGCCCTCGGCCATGTCTCCGCGGGATATCGAGCGGGTATATGAGAACGGAGTGGACTTCTATTCCCGAGGCATGTTCTCGGACGCGGCCGCGGCTTTCCGGCAGGTGCTGGAAGCCGATCCCCGCAACGTGCCGGCCCAGAAGGCCTTGCGGCGCGTGGAGGCGGAATTGATACAGAGCGGGGAGCGGCGATGAGGATCAAGACCCGGCTGATGCTGTCCATCACCCTGCTGCTGGTCGTGTCCATGCTGTCGCTGGGCTACGGCATCCTGTTCGTCCAGCGCACTCGGGAGCGGCAGGATATGGACAAGGCCGCCAAGATCATCGAGAACTCGGTCCAGCGGGTGGCCTTGGACGCCATCCTCCAGAAGGACGACCTGCAACTGGTCAGCTACGTGAACTTCCTCAAGGCCCAGTACCCGGCCTTGAGCTATGCGCGCATCACCTGGTATACGGGCGAACGCAGCCGCAGCGTCAACCTGGGCGATCCTCCGGCTTCCGGCCGGGTCGTGGAGCGGTCATTGGAGGTGGCCGACCCGTCGGAACTCTCGCGCCGGGTGGGCATCCGCCTGGGCATCAGCCAAGACGTGATAGAGTCCGCCATCCGCGAGAACCAACGGCGCCTGAAGAAGATCGTGATCAGCATCTGGCTGGCCACGTCCTTCCTTTGGCTGGCGGTGGCTTATTGGCTGTCTTGGAGCATAACCGCGCCCATCGCCTCCCTGGGCCGGGTGGCCTCCGAGATCGGCAGCGGCAAGCTGGGCCGGCGCCTGGAATGGCAGTCCCAGGACGAGATCGGAGACTTGGTCCAGGCCTTCAATCACATGTCCGAGCGCCTGGCGGAGCTGGATGAGGCCAAGCGCAACTTCATATCCTCGGTGACCCATGAGTTCCGTTCCCCCTTGGGCGCCATCGAGAGCTTCATCGGACTGATCAACAGCAAGGATGCGGGCCACTTGGAGTGCCGGGACCATCGGGAATATCTTAACCGTATCCAGGCCAACGTGCGCCGGTTGGGGCAGTTCGTAAACGACCTGCTGGACGTATCCAAGATCGAGAAAGGCAAGATGGAATGCGTGCTCAAGCCCGTGGATATCCACGGCGCCATGCTGGATGTCTGCAAATTCTTCGAGGCCAAGGCGCAGACGCAGGAAGTCCGGCTGCTCAACAGCGTGGAGCATATCCCTTTGGTCATGGCCGATGTGGGGCGCATCCGGCAGGTCTTGGTGAATCTGATATCCAACGCGCTCAAGTTCACGCCCAAGGGCGGACAGATCGAGATATCCGTGGATCAGTTCCGGGAGAACGGGGTGCGCTGGCTGGAGATCTCGGTCCGGGACACGGGCCGGGGCATAGACGGGCGCGACCTGCAGAGGTTGTTCCAGGCTTTTTCCCAAGGCCGGAATGTGACGGACGGCGTATATGGCACCAGCAAGGGCACGGGCTTGGGACTTTATATCTGCAAGTCCATAATCGATCAGCACGGCGGCAAGATATCAGTGGAGTCGGCTCCGGGCAAAGGCACGCGGGTCTCGTTCTCCTTGAGATTGACGGGTCTGGGCGCGGAATCGCATATAGTCTCCTGAATCCATGGGGGTGCCGATGGCGGCGAAAGTATTGGTCATAGACGACGAAGAGGATTATAGGCTGATAGCCCGGGACGTGCTGTCCTCCGAGGGGTTGGAGGTGCGCCTGGCCGGAGACGGCGCGGCCGGTCTGGCGGTTTTGCCGGAGTTTTTGCCCGACGTGGTCCTGGTGGACTGGATGATGCCCAAGATGGACGGGGAGAATTTCTGCCGGAACCTGCGTGCGGACCCGCGGTTTCGCGCTATTCCGGTCATCATGCTGACCGTGCGTCAGACCGCGGATGAAGAGCTGGAGGCTCTGCATTTCGGGGTGGACGACTATATAACCAAGCCCTTTAAGCCGGAAGAACTGTTGGCGCGGGTGCGGGCCGTGCTCCGGCGCGCCCGCGCGGGGAAGCCCTGAGGCCGTGACCGGCATTCGGATACTGGCCCTGACGGCCGGCCTAGCTTTATTGGCCGCGGCGGCCTGGCTGTTCCAACCGGGCGGCGAGATCGTGGAAGTGGCCATACTCGCCGGCCAGACCGCCGGCCAGACCGCGGTGCAGCTGCAGGGTAAAGGGGTGGTGCGCGACGCCCTTTGGTTCCGGGTCGGGGCGCGCGTCACGGGGCTGGAACGGCGCATACGGCCGGGCACCTACCGCCTGCGCCGGCACATGCTGCCCTGGCGCTTGTATGCGGCCTTATCCTCCGGCGGCGCCGGATTCAAGGTGGCGGTCCCCGAGGGTTTTTCCGCGCGCCAGATCGCGGAACGTCTGGAGTCGGCCGGCATATGCCGGGCCGAGGACTTCTTGCGCCACGTGGCCGCGCAGCGGCTGGAAGGCTACCTTTTTC
>JBAZVY010000222.1:0-4534 GCA_041660645.1 Elusimicrobiota bacterium
ATGTTCAAGTTCACCAATATAGTGATGGGCTTCGCGCCTATCGGAGTGGGCGCGGCCATAGCCTGTACGGTCGGCCATATGGGCTTGGGCGTACTGCTCAACCTGTTCCAACTGCTGGCCACGCTTTATGCGGCATTGAGCGTATTCATATTAGTCGTGCTCCTGCCCATAGCCTTGATCGCGCGCATCCCCATAATGGCTTTCCTGCGCGCCATCGCTGAGCCGGTCTCTATCGCTTTCGCCACCACCAGTTCCGAAGCCGCCTTGCCGCGCGCCATGGAAGCCATGGAAGCTCTGGGCGTGCCTCGGCCGATAGTCGCCTTCGTCATGCCCACGGGCTATAGTTTCAACCTGGACGGGAGCACCTTGTACCTTTCCTTGGCCTCCGTGTTCGTGGCCCAGGCCGCGGGCATAGAACTGAGCTGGGGCCAGCAATTGATCATGGTGTTCACGCTCATGCTCACCAGCAAGGGCGTGGCCGGAGTGCCGCGCGCGACTTTGGTCATACTCATGGGCACGGCCGCTTCCTTCAATCTCCCCGTCGAGCCCATATTCATAATCCTGGGCATAGACGAGCTCATGGATATGGCCCGGACCTCGGTCAACGTGATAGGCAATTGTCTGGCCACGGCCGTGATCGCGCGCTGGGAGGGGGAGTTCGGAAAGAATCATCCCTCCGCAGTCGTGCAAGCCGCCATCTCTGGGGGCAGGTGTTGACTTTGGAATCTTGGGACCGTTAGTTAGTCAAAAGTCAACACCTGTCCCCGCCCATAGGTCCTACCTTCCTTTGGGCCTTATACCTGAGTCCGGTTGGGCCCTTTGCTTCTAGGGCGAGCTGGCGGGCAGTGCTAGACTGTGGCCATGATCAAACCGCGCGGGCGCTTCCTCCGATTATCGTTTAGTCTTATATTAGCTGGCTCCGGGTTGATTCCCGCGACGCCAGTCTTAGCCGCGAACATACGAGTCCAGCAAACGGCTGGCCGGGCATTGCCCGGAGCCTTCAGTCCGGTTTGGAACGCACCATACGTAGTCGGATCCGGGCTCAGCGTCCGATCCGAGGCGAGCCTGCGGGTGGCCGCGCCCGGACTCGGTCTGCCCGCAGCCGCCCTCACATCCCGGCCGCAGAGCGCGCTGGCGGCCGCAGTCCCCGCGCTGCTGCCCGGCGCTCCGGCCGCGGCCTCCGCGGTCCAGAGCATCGTGGGCAGTCTGGCGCAGACCCAGTCCGCGTTGTCCGCGGTCCCGGAACCGGGCGGCGATAATGCCGCGCGGGCGCTGGACGCACTGTTTGAATCCGCCGGCCGTAAGGAAATCCGTCCGGCCGGCGCCTTCGGAACTTCCGATACCGCAGGCGCGGCCCGCAAGTCCGATGCGGCCGCGGACGTGTCCGCCGCCGGCGCCCAGTCCCGAGCCGCGGCGCTGTCCCGCGCGGATGCGCAACCGGTAGAGCCCGCGGCCGCCGCCCTGCCGCTGCCGGCCTTGTCCGCAGTCGAGGAAAAGGGGCTTGCGGATTTCGTGGAGACGGCCAAGAGCCTGTTCTTCAAAGCCGGCCGCGCGGCCATACGCGCGGTCTTGCCCGAGGGCATACCCAGCGATGAGGACATGTATAAGGACATGGATCTCTCCCCGGTCGGGTATGCGCAGAGATTGTCCGCGGTGGTCGCACTGTTCCAGAAGGCCGGGGCCAATCCCGCAGAGATAGTCTTGCAGGACGTGGGCCGAGGCCAGAAGAACGTGTACGTCATCAAGCCCGGCCGCACGGATCGGGTGATCGTGGTCGGTTCCCATCATGACATGGCCAACATAGGCCGCGGCACTATAGATAATTGGACCGGTTCCACCATGGCCATCAACCTTTACCAGGCCATGCGCGACCTGGACACCGAGGCCACGTACGTGTTCGCCAGTTTCGCTCGGGAAGAGGACGGGCTCATTGGTTCGGCCAAGTATCTTAAGTCCCTGACCCAGGAGCAGAAGTCCAAGATCGAAGCCATGGTCAACCTGGATACCTTGGCCGTGGACGGCACGTTCTCCTGGAAGAATAACTCTTCTCGGACCTTGCTCGATCTTATAAAGAAGGTCGCGGCCAAGGAAAAGCTGGATCTGGCCGAGATCAATCTCTGGGGCGGAGACGCCGATTCCACCTCGTTCCGCCAACTGGGCATACTGGCCATGACCATATTCGGAGCCTCTCCGGAAGTGGTGTTCGACATCGTGCATTCCGAGCGCGACACCATGGCGGCGTTCTCTATGCCGCATTACCGCAACGCCTATATGCTGGCCTTGGCGCTCTTGAAGACCTTGAATCTGGGGCCGGTGTCTGCCAAAACCGCGTCTGCAGTTTAAGAGCTTCAGAGATAATAAATGATAATGGATGATACTCATCGGATGCAGGGGCCTATAATCGCATGGGTCGATTAACCATGCGTTTTTGGGTCCTCAGACCCAAACCAGTCCAAGCCGAACGCTCGTATAATGGCTGTACGATTTTTCAACATGCGGGCCCAGGGGAGCTTACGATGAACAACTCGGATAATTTTCGTCGCCTCATGATAGTCGGCGCGGCCGTGCTGCTCAATGGCGCGGCGCAGGCCGGACCCATAAAGATAAACCTGGCCCGTCCGGCCGGACGCGGCGCAGCGGTTCCTGCGGGCATCGGCGCGGCGAAGAACCCCGCCGCGCCGGCGCTTTCTAATGGCGTGTCCCTGCCGCTGCAGGTCCCGGGGCTCAATACTCCACCGGCCCCGCAGGCCCAGGCCAATATAGCGCCTCAGGGCTTGCCCGCGGCGCAGGTCCCGGCAGTTGCGGCGCTCGCGGCGCCGGCCGGCTCTAATAAGGAACCGGTCTCGGCTTTGGGCGCCGCCGAACAATTGGCTGCGGGCATTTCCGAAGCCGGGACCAGCGGCGAAGACCAGGCGCAGGCCGCGGCTTCAGCTCATTTTGACGGCAGCATCTTCAAAGTCGGCGCGGCCGCGGCGCCCGGCATGGACGGCATGGGCTCCGACGGCGGCGCCCGGTATCCCTTGGCCGCCCCGATCAACAACCGTTATCCGCGCGTGGTATTCATCCAGGACGTTTTCAAGGCTCCGGCATCCGAGCAGACCGTGGCGTACTTGGAAAAGCTGGTGGATGCGGGCGTGCACCTGGTGTTTTTGACCTCCCGTCCGCTCAAGGGCGAGGGCTCGGCCGAAGAGATCCTGTTGGGACGCATGAAGGCTCGGCGCAGCAACCCCATAATCGTGGCTTCCTATAATGGCGCCCGCATCACTTTGCACGGCCGGGCCGCTAATCCTAAGCCCATACTTGAGGATATGACCGCTTTCCGGCCCTCGGATATCGCCGCGCTCAGCGCTATGGGCCCTAAGGTGGCCAAGGCCTTGGGCTTGGCCGCGGGCCTGTCTATAAAGGAAAACACCATAGCCGACGGCGACAGCGTATTGAGTTTCGAAGCCGAACTGCCGGACGCCGTGTCCGGCCCCGGCCTAGCGCTCGTGCGCGCCAAGATGATCGGCGCCTATAACCGCTGGCTCAAGGCCTCGGGCCTGCCCTATCGCATGGAAGGGCACCCGGATAACCCGCGCGCGGTCGTGACCCACGCCCTGCCCTTGCGCTTCTCCTTGCCCCGGGTCATGGCGGCTTTAGATGAGCAGTTCCCGGGCGAGAACCTAGCTGCGGCCTCGGAAAAGTTCTTGATACTGGCGGATTCTCAACGCTCGCCGAAATTCTCGTCCGCTTTCCCCAAGCAGGCCGAGGTCCAGGTCGCGTCCGATGGGGGGGGCATAGAAGAGGTGTTGGCCGCCATGTTGGGCGACCGCAAATTGCCCACCGTTTCCATAAAGCTCGGCAAGCTGCGCCAGTTCGTGGAGTACTGGGAACCGGCCCATCGCTATAGCCGAGATGAGGAATCATCCGGGGGCCGCAGCAACATCCGCGGCGCGGACCGCGTGGTGCACCAGAAGTTCGCCATGTACACGGGTACGACCATATACCAGCTCATGGCTTGGTTCTACGAGCAGATCTGGCGCGGCCAGCATCAGACTTTGTTCGCGGTGCAGGACCGCTTGCGCAGCATGTGGTACAACCCGCTCAAGTTCGGGGTCTATGTGAATAAACCGTTGGCCGCGGCCATGAAGACCACGGCCTGGACGAACCTGCGCCGCGGCTATCTGAATTATGCCAACAGCTATGTCACGAACTTCTACATGCGCGAGTTCGGAGACTACCAGGCCGGGGCCCGCAACGTGGAGTTCAATATGATCGGGCTGGTCACGGACCAGAAGAGCTTGATCACCCTGGACTTCGTATCGCCTTCCACCCAGAAGATATATAAGGTGCATACCCGCATCCCGCGGGTCATGAAGATGGAAACGGCGGAGGGGCATACCTTGATAGCCTACTCTTACCGCACGGGCAAAGAGACCCCGGACGACGGAGAGGAATTCTTGGCGCAGATATTGGCCATGTCCTTGCTCAAGGGCCATGCCCGCAAGGGACCCGACGGCAAGTGGCATCACGGCTCCGCGGACGGCCAGATAAT
>JBAZVY010000223.1:0-1857 GCA_041660645.1 Elusimicrobiota bacterium
CCCGGCCCTGGTCCAAGGCCAGCCGGCGCTCAGCCAGAAGCTGGTCCACGCGGCCCCGATGCGCGCCCATGGTCCCGACCCGGGAGAAGGCATCGCCCAAGGTAGCGTCGAAATTGATCACGCGCGGGACGCCTTCCACCAAGAAATCATCGATAGCCTCGGAGGCCTCCGCCAGCCAAGATAGCTCCGCGGGGATGGCCGGGGGGTCCTGCGCGTCCCGCAATTCCATGGCGATGCGCTTGACCGCGATCCGGGCCGGACGGTTTTCCGGATCCTTGCGCAACAGGGCCAGGTACATGATCTGCGCGCCGCGGAGGTCGCCTTTGGCGTAGAGTTCGGTGCCTTTCTGGTACAGGGGACTGGGCATGGAATTCTTGGCTCGCGCGTTGCGCCCCTGGGCCGCGCCGCCGGGCACAGGGCACACGCTAAGGACGGCAAGAAGGCATAAAGCTGCTCCCCCCCAACCGATCATCCCCACTCCCATGCGCCATGATTTTAAGCAGAGCCGCATGCGCCTTTTCGTAAAAAGCATACAGCCGGATAAATCATATTTCAATATTTACAATGTCGGCAAAAGTCAGGGCATGTCAGGCGGGAACAAAAAAACTACCAGCCGCCGAGAAGATTGATCTTGGCGTTTATCTTGACCATAAGCCGGGTCCGGGCCGGCTCGTCCACGCAAGACTTCTTGAGAAAATCCGCGGCCTCATGATAAGTCCGCACCGCATCGGCCCGCGCGCCCGCCAGTTCTAATTCCAGCGCCTGGCTTATGACCGCGTCGAGTTGGACCTGATGGTCCGCGCGCCGGACCTGCAGTTCCAGATCCCTCAGCCGGGCGGGATCATCCAGCTTCTTCTCATACTCCTCCATGCGCAAGAGGAAAGTGGAATACAATTGCCGCTTGGCTCCCACGCTGGCGGCTTTCTCGACCTTGGCCAGCAGGTCCTGCAATTCCGCATGCGCCGCGGCCAACACGATCTCCTGCCGTTTCCGCTGGGCGTCCTGGAGCATGGCCGAGGGCGACCCCTCCACGCAGGGTATGCCGCGCTCCTCGTATTTGCGCAAAGCCTCGATGTTCTCCAACAGCATATCCAGGCCCGCGATCTTGGATTGGGGATTGACCGTGCTGTCCACTTTCTTGGCCGCGTCCTTGATGGCCTGCTGGCGCAAGCCCACCTCCAAGGAGACCATATGCTGGCAAGTCGAGCACAGGCCGGTCTTGCCAAGACCGAAGAACAGGCCCAGGCTGCCGCAGCACTTACATCGTTCCATGGCGCTATGATAGCAAAGCTTTATATAGTTGGAACGTGAACGCTCCGCGCCGCATATTATTCGTGTGCACCGGCAACGTCTGCCGCAGCGCCATGGCCGAGCACCTGCTCCGCCACCTAGCCGCGGCCCGCGGCCTGGGCCTGGAGACGCGGTCTTGCGGCACGGCCGCGGAGAGCTATTTCGAGGTGCCGTCTGCGGCCCGCAGACTGCTGACCGAGCGCGGCGCGCCGCCCTTCGAGCACACCGCCCGGCTGGTCACGCGCGAGTCCCTGCGCTGGGCCGACCTGGTCCTGGCCATGACCGCGGCCCACGTCGACCACCTTATCGAACAATACCCGGAATTCAGCGCCAAGATCCGCTTGCTGCGCGAAGCCGCCGGATCCGGAGAGCAGGACGTGGCCGACCCCATGGGCGGCTCCGACGCCGACTTCGCGGCCTGCATAAACGTCATCGAGGAAGCGCTCGAAGCCCTCATCCGCAGCGGTTTTCAGCCCCCCAGGCTATAATGCGATAATGTCCATATGCTGAAAGTGCTAGTCACCGGCGCCGCCGGCTACATAGGAAGCCACGCCTGCGTCGAACTCT
>JBAZVY010000223.1:1867-4490 GCA_041660645.1 Elusimicrobiota bacterium
GGCCGGCCACGAAGTGGTCGGATTCGACAACCTCTCCAACTCGTCGGGACGCGCCATCGAGCGGGTGCGCGGGCTCGCCGGCCGGCCCCTGCGCTTCGAGGTCCTCGACCTTCTCGACGGCCCCGGCCTGACCCGCCTGCTCCAGGACGGCTTCGACGCGGTCATCCATTTCGCGGGCCTCAAAGCCGTGGGCGAATCCGTGGAGAAGCCGGAACTCTACCGCCGCAACAACGTAGACGGCAGCGCCAATCTCCTGGCCGCCATGAGCTCCGGGGGCTGCCGGCGGCTCATATTCTCATCTTCCTGCACCGTATACGGCGAGGTCAAAAAAAACCCGGTAGATGAGGCCCACCCCCGGGCCGCGGTCAATCCTTACGGCGCCACCAAGCTCGCGGTGGAGGATATGTGCTTCGAGCTGGCTCGGACCCAGCCCGGCTGGCACATCGCGCTTCTGCGCTACTTCAACCCCGTCGGCGCCCACCCCAGCGGCCGCATCGGCGAGGACCCCCTAGGCATCCCCAACAACCTGATGCCGTTCGTGATGCAGACGGCCGTGGGCCGCCGGGACAAGGTCCGCGTCCACGGCGGCGACTATCCGACCCCGGACGGGACCGGCGTGCGCGACTATATCCACGTAATGGATTTGGCGCACGGCCATCTCGCGGCGCTCGAGCGCATAGACGAGTTCGCCGGCGCCGAAGCGGTCAATCTGGGCGCGGGACGGGGCCATTCCGTGCTGGAAGTGCTGGCCGCGGCCTCTAAAGCGGCGGGCCGCGCCATCCCCTACGAGATCACGGCCCGCCGCCCCGGCGACGCGGCCGCGATCTGGGCCGATGCCCGGCTGGCCGGGCGCAAGCTGGGTTGGTCCACGACCCGCGGGCTGGAAGAGATGTGCGCCGACCACTGGCGCTGGCAGAAAGACAACCCCGACGGCTACGCTGCCCCATGATGCGTCGGATCTTCGCCGGCTATCGCGCCCTGCCCCCCGTGGTCCAGGGCCTCATGAAACCGGCTTATTTCCTATTCAGCCTGGCCCGACCGCAGAAGCTGGTATATCTGGAAGGACCGGAGCGCTCCGGCGGCAAGCCTTTGCGCCTGATCTGCACGGATGCCGCGGGCCTGAAGAATTCAATGCTCCGGCAGGCGTTCGGCGCCGGCGTGCGCGAGCGCTCCCTGGGCTCGGTCTCGGCCTGGATATCCGCAGCCCGGCTGAAAAACTCGCCCCGGAAGCCGACCTGCTGATATGGCTCGTCCGCCCGGCCCTCCAGGGCCTTCGGCGCCCCGGGGTCTTGGCGCGCTTGCCCGCATGGATCCCGATGCACATAGACTTACAATGTCCAGAGTGCCTGGCGCGCGGCAAGGACAAATCCGCGCGCAGCGAAAAAGTGCTGAACAAAAATGCCTTAGTCTTAGGCCGCACACGCGACCCGGCCGAAGTCGAGGATTTCTACTATCACATGTATCTGCCCTTGATGCGCTCGCGGCATGGCGAGGACGCATCCATCCACGCGCTCGACAAAATCCAAGCCGGGATCCGGAACGGCAGTTGGGAACTCCTAGTGGCAAAGCGCGACGGGCAGACCCTGGCCGCCGGCACGGTGGAATTTCAAGGCGAGATCGCGAGCTTCTGGCATATCGGCGTGCGCAATACCGCCCCGGACCTGCTGGCCGGACGCATCGCGGATGTCGTCTACTATCATGTCCTGACCACCTGCCGGCAACGCGGCTGCAAGGTCCTCGACCTCCACGCCTGCCGGCCGTTTACTCCGGACGGGGTATTCGAATACAAGCGCCGCCTGGGCGCCTATGCCCAGCCGCAAGACCTGGAACACAAGCACTTCCTAGACCTCTCTATCCTCCAGCCTTCCCCCGGAGCCGCCGACTTCTTGAGCGCAAACCCATTCATCGCCCAAGACCCGCGAGGCGGCTACAGCCTATATGGATTCGCGCCGGGCAGCCAGGAAGATATATCCGCCCGCGCCCAGGACTGGCGCGAACGCTACTGCTTTAAAAAAACCTTGGGGTTGCGGGTATTCCCATTGGAAGGCACCATCGTCCGAGAGCCCGGCACAGGCTCCTAGTCAGCGGCGGGCGCTCTGTTCCGCGCCCAGGAGCTCGGATATCTCCTCTCCGGGCGCAGCCGGCGCCTCGTCGTGCACAGGGTCCGCGGTGAAGGTGGGCACGAGTTGGCTCAAGGCCCGGACCATGGTAGCCTTATCCGCGCCCCGGCTCAGGACCTCGATGTTGAATATCCGTTCCGGCAAGTCCTCGATCCACTTATTCTCCGAGCGCAGGACCATGATATCCGGATGCTCGGATTGTTCCTGCCCCGCCGGGTCCTCCACGAGTTCCTCGGACAGCTTCTCGCCGGTCTTCAAGCCGGTGATGTGAATCTGGATGTCGCGGCCGGGTTCCAGGCCCGAGAGCAGGATCAAGTTCTGCGCCATATCCATGATCCGGACCGGCTCGCCCATGTTGAGGACGAACACCTCGCCGCCCTTAGCCAGGACCGAGGCCTGCAGGATAAGGCCCACGGCCTCTTCCACGGTCATGAAATAGCGGGTGGCGTGAGGATGGGTGATGGTGATCGGCCGGCCCTGCTCGATCTGTTCCTGGAAGATCT
>JBAZVY010000224.1:0-4462 GCA_041660645.1 Elusimicrobiota bacterium
CCCCTGGCCGCATTGATTGCGGCCGGCTGCCCGGCGGCCGAGATCGGCCGGGTCCAAAAGACGCCGGTAGGCGAAGTGCGGCTGCAGACCCGCATCGGAGTGGAGCGCGTGCTGGACATGCTCAGCGGCGAACAGCTCCCCCGCATCTGCTGATTCCGGTGCCTGTCTTTCTGCATTTTCCATATTTGCCCACAATGTCAACAAAGTCAACCTCCGTCACCGAATGAAGATCGATCAGCCTAAGTTCCTTCCGACCACGCGGGCGGAGATGGAAAAACTGGGCTGGGACGAGCTCGACGTGCTGCTGGTCAGCGGCGACGCCTATGTGGACCATCCTTCATTCGGCAGCGCCCTGCTCGGCCGCTGGCTGGCGGCCCATGGATACCGGACCGGCATAGTGGCCCAGCCGCGCTGGGATAACCCCGCAGACATCCTGCGCCTGGGCCGGCCGCGCCGGTTCGCCGGGGTCAGCGCGGGCGCCCTGGATTCCATGCTCGCGCATTACACGGCTTTCCGCAAGAAGCGCTCGGATGACGCCTATACCCCGGGCGGCCGCGCCGGGGCCCGGCCCAACCGGGCCTGCCTGGTATATACCGGCCTGATCCGGCAAGCCTTCCCTGGCCTGCCCGTGGTCCTGGGCGGCATAGAAGCCTCCCTGCGCCGGGCCGCGCACTTCGATTTCTGGAGCGATTCCGTGCGGCGCTCCATATTGCCGGATTCCAAGGCGGACCTGCTGGTCTACGGCATGGGCGAGTCCGCGATACTGGAGATCGCCCGGCGCCTGGATAAAGCGGACGGCCGCGGAGCATTGCTGGGCATCCCCGGAACCGCCTACATGGCCGACACCACGGAACTGCCGCAGGCCGGATACTCGGCTCTGCCCTCTTACGAAGAGATAAAGGCCGACCCGGACCGGCTCATGGCCGCGACTTTAGCCCTGGAACAGCAGATGCTCCAGAAGACCGGACTAACGCAAAGGCACGGCGAACGCCATGTGGTATTTACCCCGCCGGCCGCGCCCCTCTCCGCCGAGTCGATGGATGCCGCCTATGCCTTGCCTTTTGCCCGGGCCGCGCACCCGTCATACCAAGAACCGGTCCCGGCCGTGGAAATGATCCGCTTCAGCCTGACCTCGCATCGGGGCTGCGCCGGGGGCTGTTCCTTCTGCGCCCTGGCCCTGCATCAAGGCCGGCGCATCAGTTCGCGCTCCCGCGCTTCCCTGCAAGCCGAGGCCCGCGCTCTGACCCGGCATCCGGATTGGGACGGCTCCATCACGGACGTGGGCGGGCCCAGCGCCAACATGTGGGGCGGCCGGTGCACGTCGGCGGACCCGCATAACTGCGCCCGGCACAGCTGCCTGACTCCGGCCGTATGCCCTAATTTCCAGGACGACCAGGACGCCTTGGCGGATCTCCTGCACGCCTTGCAGGCCATGCCCCAGGTCAAACACGTGCGCATCGCCAGCGGGGTGCGCCACGACCTGGCCCTGAAGTCGCCGGCTTACCTGCGCGCCCTGGTCGGAGAATTCACGGGCGGCCAGCTCAAGCTCGCGCCCGAGCATGCCTGCGGCCGGGTGCTCGCGCTCATGCGCAAGCCCGGCATATCCGCGTTCACGGAATTCTTGACCGTGTTCGAAAAGATATCGCAAGCCGCGGGCAAGGAGCAATACGTGGTGCCTTACCTGATGAGCGCCTTCCCCGGCTGCACGGACGCAGACATGCGCGAGCTGGCCGCCTGGCTGGCGGCCCGGGGCTGGAAGCCGCGGCAAGTGCAGTGCTTCATCCCCGTGCCCGGCACCGTGGCCACGGCTATGTTTTTCACCGGCAAAGACCCGGCCGGCCGGCCCCTAGCCGTAGCGCGCACGGATGCAGCGCGCCTGCGCCAACACGGCCTATTGGTCTCCGGAGGGCGGCGGTGAAGCTCTCCATAGTGATCCCCGCCTACAACGAAGCCAAGCTCCTGCCCGCCTGCCTGGCCAGCGTCCGAAAGACGCTGGCGGATTGCGGGCGAAGCGGAACGGACACCGAAGTCATAGTGTGCGACAACAATTCCACGGACGACACGGCCCGCATCGCGCACGCGGCCGGAGCCCGGGTGGTGTTCGAGCCCGTGAACATGATCTCGCGCTCCCGCAACGCCGGAGCCTCGGCCGCGTCCGGAGATTGGCTCTTGTTCATAGACGCGGACTCCCAGCTCAGCGCCGGCAGCTTGCGGAACATGCTGACGGCGGCGGCCAGCGGCCGCTGGGTCGGCGGCGGCTGCATCATCGACCTGGACCGCAAGCCCTGGTGGGGCATACTGCTGGTGGGACTCTGGAACCTGCTGGCGCGCGCCTTCCGCCTGGCCGCGGGCTCCTTCGTGTTCTGCCGCACCGACGCTTTCCGGGCCGTGGGCGGGTTCCCCCCGGAACTGGCCGCGGCCGAGGAACTGGGTTTGAGCTACGCGCTCAAGCTCTGGGGCAAGCCCCGCGGCTTGGGCTTCACGGTCCTGACCCGGAACCCGCACGTAAGCTCCGGCCGAAAATTCGACCTATACACCACGCGGGAATTCCTGACCGTGCTCTTTAAAATAGCGAGGTCCCCCAGGCATAGCCTGAGGGACCCCGGCGTGAACATCTACCTTTACGACGGCCGCAGATAGGCCGCGCGAGGCGAGCGCGGGGTCAGCTGCCGGCGGAGATGGCGCCTTCCGGGCAAGCCGCTTCGCAGGCCGCGCAGTCGATGCACTTCTCCGCGTCGATCTTGTAATGCGGCGTTCCCTTGATTATGGCTTCGGACGGGCAGGTGTCGAAGCAGGTCCCGCAGGCATTGCACTTCTCGCTGATCTTATAAGCCATGGCTGATCTCCTATCGCTATATCCTACTGGATATATTATACCACTAACGCAGATCGGTCTGGACTTCCTTGAGCCGGGTCATGATGTCGTCCGAGTAGGCCCGGGCCTTCTGGCCCGCGGTCTTGGACAACTCCCGGTTGAACGCGGCCTGTTCTTTCTTGGCTGCGGCCAGTTCGGCCCAAAGCTGCTTATTGTCCTTGTTGCGCTCCTTGATGGCCGCTTTGTTCTTCTTCTCTGACTCCACCTTGAGCTTGGTGATCGCGGCCTCATTGGCCTGGACCTGGGCTTGGATGCCGCTTATCTTCTCGTCCATAGCCTGGCTCTGCTTGCCCACCTCATCCACCCAGGCCTGGGCGGATTCCTGCGCCTGCTTGTAGCCGGCGACCAAAGGCAGCAGCTTCTTGGCGGTCTCGGACAGGGGCTTGGCAACCGGGGCCGGCGCTGGCTCAACGATCCTGACCGGAGCTTTGGCTACGGGCTTCACGGACTCCACTACCGGGACTTCGGCCTTGACCGGCTCCACGACCTTAGCTGGCTCGACCGGCTTGACCGCCTCGGCCTTGACGGCGCCTTCACTCCCCGGCAGGGCGCCGTCCTGGCCGGCCTTAGGAGAGGCTTTACCGGCCGGGGCAGGCTCTACCGTCTTTACCGGCTCCGCCGCCTTCGCCGGGGCCGGGGCCGGCTCTACCGCCTTAACGGCCTCAGCCTGGGCCGGCTCCGCAGCCGCGGGCTTGGCCTCTTGCGCGCGCAGGGACGCGCCTAAAAGCAATCCCGCGCCGACTACTAAAAACATGTACTTGGTATTCATTTTTACTCCCTCCTAAATATCCATCTTTTCCAATATAACAATTCAACGGCCGAAATACTTGATCGCGAACAATATCGTAGGCACGAACGCGGCTATAGCTATGCCCAAGATCATATGATTGGGCTTATGCCGGCTAGGCTGCGGGTCCTCCAAGGCCAGGCGGCTGCGCTGCCAGCCATAGAGGCCATAGATGAGCAGACCCATCTCCAGCCAGATTATAAGCCTCAGCCAGGTGTCCTTGGGCAGGCTCCACATCACCCACAGGCAGGTGGCCGCCCCGACTAGGCCCACGACCCAGGGCATGGGGACCTTGAAGGGCCGGTGCACATTCGGGCTGGTATAGCGCAATATGGGCACGCCCAGGCACACCAGCACGAAGGCCAAGAGCGTGCCGATGGATACCAACTCGCCCACCAGGCTCATGGGCATGAGCCCGCCGCAGAGCGCCACGAACACGCCGGTCAAAGCCGTGGCCACATACGGGGTGCGGAACTTCTTATGCACCGAGCCGAACCAGGGCAAGAGGCCGTCCTTGCTCATGGCGTAGAAGATGCGGGTCTGGCCCAGCATCATGACCAGGATGACCGAGCTCAAGCCCGCCAGAGCGCCGAATTTCACGGCAAAGGTCAGGGCCTTCTTGGCTCCCAAGCTCCAGCCATAAGCGGTGACGATGTTGTCTATGCCCACCGCGATAGGGGCCGAGACCGCGAGCTGGCGGAAGGGCACCACGCCGGTGAGGGTTATGGCCACCAGGATGTAGAGCACGGTGCAGACCACCAAGGAGCCCAATATGCCGATGGGCAGGTCGCGCTTGGGGT
>JBAZVY010000225.1:0-4359 GCA_041660645.1 Elusimicrobiota bacterium
CAACACGGGCGGGCAGAAAGGCAACCTCTTGGCCGCGGCCATAGGCCTGTCCGTGGCCCGGCCGGAGCTATCCATGGAGATATTCCGGGCCGTGACCCCGAAACTCGCGGCCCAGGCCGCCAAACTCATAAAACGCAAGACCGTACAGATGACGGTCTTGCCCGGACATGCCGGCATCCACGTGGAGGTCCGGGTCAAGGGCCGCAAGCATTCCGCGGTCTGCATCATCGAGGACAATCACACCAACCTGACCTATGTGGAAAAAGACGGGCGCAAGCTCGTTACCGCCAAGGGGCCCGGCGCCCGGCGCGCCGCCGGCTACCAAGCCGCCCTGCGCCGCCTAAAACTCAAGGCCATGGTCAAGCTCGCGGAACACATGGACGCCCAGGACCAAGCTTATATACGCCAGGGCGTGGAAATGAATCTGGCCGTGGCCCGGCAGGGACTTAAGCTCAAGAAGGTCGGCTTCTACCTGCAGGACCTCCAGCGCAAGGGCTTCCTGCAAGACGACGTATTCTCCTCCTCCAAGATCCTGACCGCCTGCGCCACGGACATGCGCATGGACGGCCAAGCCATGCCGGTCATGTCCAGCGGCGAGAGCGGCAATCAAGGCATCGTGGCCATTCTCGTGCCCTACAACGTGGGCAAAGCCTTCCGCGTGCCGGAAGCCGTGATCTACCGCAGCATCGGGCTCTCCCATCTGGTCAACGCCTACGTGAAGCTCTTCACCGGCGGCCTGGCCCCGATCTGCGGCTGCGCCATAGCCGCGGGCGTGGGCGCGGCCGCGGCCATAGTCTACCAGCGCAACGGCTGCGACATCCTGGGCCTGACCCTGGCGGTCAACAACGTGATCAGCGACCTGGGCGGCATGCTCTGCGACGGGGCCAAAAGCGGCTGCGCCTTGAAAGTGGTCAGTTCCACGGACTCGGCCATCCGCTCCGCATACATGGGCATCAACCATTACGGCATCAATGAACGCGAAGGCTTCATCGGCCGCACGGCCGAGGCCACCATCCAGAACCTGGGCCGGATATCCACCGTGGGCATGGCTCAAGTGGACCACACCATAGTGGATATCATGCTGGGCAAACAAGGACAGCGGCCGGGCAACGCCTGATTTTGATAAAATATCCGCACATCATCGTTCTGGAGGCATATCCATGTCCTGGCTAAAGCGCATCTTCCTATTCATGGCGGTCAACGTACTCATCCTGGTCACGTTATCCATAACCTTGAACCTGCTGGGCGTACGGCCCTACCTCACCCATCAAGGCATAGACTATCAGGCCCTCATGATGTTCTGCCTAGTCTGGGGCATGGGCGGAGCCTTCATATCCCTGGGCCTGTCCCGGATCATGGCCAAATGGATGATGGGCGTTCAGGTCATAGACCCCAATGGGGCTAGAGGCGAGCAAGCCGCGCTCGTGGCCCTGGTGCACCGCCTGGCCCAATCCGCGCGCCTGCCCGCCATGCCCGAAGTCGGCGTATACGACAGCCCCGAGGTCAACGCTTTCGCCACCGGCCCCACCAAGAGCCGGGCCCTGGTCGCGGTATCCAGCGGCCTGCTCAGAACCATGGACGACGACGAGGTCGAGGGCGTGCTGGCCCACGAGATTTCCCACGTGGCCAACGGGGACATGGTGACCATGACCCTAGTCCAAGGCATCATAAACGCTTTCGTCATGTTCCTGGCCCGGGTCATAGCCTTCGCCCTGAGCCGGAGTTCGCGCGATGGCGAACGCAGCTCCGTGCCCAATTATCTGGTGATCATGCTCCTGGAAATAGTCCTCAGCATCCTGGGCATGATAGTAGTGGCTTATTTCTCGCGCCATCGCGAGTTCCGGGCCGATGCGGGCAGCGCGAGCCTGGCCGGCCGCGAGAAGATGATCGCCGCCCTGGAGAAACTCCAGCGGCTGCACGCGCCCATCGACGACCGCCAGAAATCCCTGGCTACGCTCAAGATCTCCGGCCGCTCCGGGGGCTTTTTCGCGCTCATGTCCACGCATCCTCCGCTGGAGGCGCGCATCGCCGCCCTTAAAGGCATCTAATACGGACATGTTCGACCGCCTCTTCGGAAAAAAACAGACCCGGATCCTGGTAGCCGACGACGACTATATGGTCCGCAGCCTGGTCTCGGACGTATTAAAGACCCAAGGCTACGAAGTAGACACGGTCGAAGACGGCCTGGAAGCGATCAACAGCGTGCGCAAGAACCCGTACGACCTCGTCATCCTGGACGTGCACATGCCCCGCATGGAAGGCACCGAAGCCCTGGAAGTCATCCGGCTCATGCCCGAGGGCAAGAAACTGGGCGTGATCATGCTGACCTCGGACAACCTGGCCGGGACCCTGATCAAATCCTATGAACTCGGGGCCATAAGCTACATGCCCAAGCCCTTCTCCTCGGCCCAACTCATAGGGAAAGTAAGAGCTTACCTGGAAAACAAGAAGAAGCCTCAGGCCGGCAAAGGTCCCACGTCCGGATAGGGCCAAAGTCCGGATATTTTTTCCCTAAGGTCTCACTCCGAAGGCCCGGCATTATGGATATCATGAATGCGATCCTGATGCATGGAGGCACCCGAATGAAGTCTCGCTGCAACAACATAACGACCGCGCTGATCCTGGCCGTCACCCTGCTTTTGACCTCGCCTGGTCTAGGCACCTACGCGGCCGCGGCCCATATACTCGGCCGCAACGCCAAGGCCCCAGGCCTGGCCGCATCCCTGCCGCTAGGCTCCAACCTAGGCGGGATGAACACCGGCTCCCGGATGCCCCAGATAAACCTTACGAGTCCGAACCTGTCCCAGA
This sequence comes from Elusimicrobiota bacterium, assembly GCA_041660645.1. GTDB lineage: Bacteria > Elusimicrobiota > Elusimicrobia > UBA1565 > UBA9628 > UBA9628. The sequence goes on from JBAZVY010000225.1 coordinate 2,809, forward strand.
CGGGGCGCCGGCTCGGCCCCGCGCCTTCCGTCCAGCTGGCCCAACCCGTCCAACTGCCGCCGGCCCTGCCCGCCGCCCAGGTCGTCGCAGCCCCAGCCGCCGCGCCAGCCGCGACTACGCTCAGCTCTATCCAAGAGACGGTCTCCAATATCACAGCGGCTCCGGCCGCCTCCCGGACCGAGGAGTCGGCCAGTCTTCTAGGCAAACTCTTCGACTTCGGGTCGACTGCCGTGGGATCCAACGCCATCCCCGCCGGCGATACAAGATACTCAGCCCGTTACCAGGACTCCGGACTATCCCGCCATACTGGCGTCGACTCCGACTCCAGCTCGCGCCTAGGACTTCCCCAAGCCCGCAACTCCGGCCCTTCGCTCGGGTCCCGCATACTTTCCTGGGTCAAAGAACTCCCGACTTGGGCCAAGATAGTCAGCATCAGCGCACTCGTCGTGACCGTGACCGTGGGCGGGTTCATGGAATACTCCCGCCAAGCCAATGATTTCTGGCACAAGTCCAAGAGCGCGGCGGACATCGTGTCCATAGAAAAAGCCCGCTCTACCGGCAATGCCTCGGCCTTAGAAAGTATCGCCCTGGCTGCCCGCGCTCGGCAGCAGCGCATGCTGGACCGCATCGCAGCCGCGGAAGGCAAGAACGCCAAACGCGTGGACGACTCCACCAAGGACAAGGTCGGCGCGGCCAAGGATTACGCGGCTTTCGACGGCATGGTCGGCGCCCGGGCCGAGCTCAACCATAACGCGGTCAGCCCGGACGCGGGCAAGCGCATAGGCGTAGTCACCCCGCCCGCCTGGAAGCAAGAAGTATCCGCCCTGGAAGCCCCGGCCAAGGAGAGCGGGTTCGAAGGCTACCTGGCGCTAAAACTCCAGGCCTTGCGAGCTGAAACGAATAAAGAGGATGCCAAGGCCGCGCGCCTGGAGCAAGACCTCAAGAACTTCGAAAAAGCCGTGCCCTCCCTGTTCGGCGGCAAACTCAAGGACCAGTTGGGCAAGGGACAAAAGGACCTGGCCGAGTTCCAGACCACGGAGATCAACCCGGAGAAGACCTTGTTGACCGGAACCGACAACTCCATGAGGAACCGGGTAAGCGACCGCTTGTACAGCGAAGGCCCGGAATTCCGGGGCCATCGCAACCACCGCGACCGCCTGGTCAACTTGTATGACCGCAGCCTGGGACCGACCATAAAGGTGGCGCAGAACGTGGATGAGGACCTGCGCGAGTACATCTCGCATCGCAACAGCGAATCCAACTACTTATTGCTGGCCTCGATGCACACCCATGACGCGGTCTCTTGCACGCACTCCTACACCGACAGCAACGGCAACACCCGCTACCAGCATTCCAACGACTACGAGGACAACAGCGGCACCTACCGCATGATGGCGGCCAACGAAGCTTCCTCAGCCCAGGCCCATGCCGCGGCCGCCAACCGCGGCCTGGAAGCCCTGCGCCACCTCATCGCCAACCTGCAAGGCAGCCAGACCTTGGCCGCGGAAGGGCTCATCGAACTATTGCCCTCGCCCAGCGAGGCCCGGCATG
>JBAZVY010000226.1:0-3105 GCA_041660645.1 Elusimicrobiota bacterium
AAAGCCCTGCATCTCATCGTCTCGGAACTTGCCGGAATCCCAACGCTGCCGCGCCTGCTCTGCGGCCTCCGCAGCGACCCGGTCGATCTCCTCCAAAGTCTCGAATATCTTATCTTCCATGCTGCCTTCTTGCTGCAGGCCTTGCAGGAAATCCGATGAGAAATGCTCGCGGGCGGCCCTATAAGCCTTATACAGGCGCAGCCGGGTCTGCCACCACTCCCGGATCGGCACCCGCGGCGGAGCCTCGCTGAAACTGCCCTCCGGCAAAAGCTCGAAGAGCTGGACGCGCAGGTTCGGGTTGCGCACTATGCGCAAAGGCTGGGCCTGGGGCGTAGGCACCGCCGGCATAGAACCCGCGATCTGATCGAAGGCTATCTGCTCCAAGCGGTCATCGCCCCCGGCCCAAGTCTGGAGCCGGGCCCGGTCCCGGGCCACCCAACGCCGGAACCCGGCCGGGTCCTGGCGCGCCAGGTCTATGATGCGCTGGTCCAGCAGGTCGGAGAACTCACCGTTGCCGTTCAAGAAATCGAGCAGGTCGAACCGGTCCTCCACCGCGGCCGGCCAAGCCTGGGCCGCATCGAGCTTGCGCAGGGTCTCCGCGGCCCAACGCACATTGATCCCGCGCACAGGATGTTCTTGCTTGGCGAAGGAACGATACGGTTCGCTGCGCCGCACATAGGCCGCGCCCTCGCGAAACACCTTATCCTTATGCGGATTAGTGGCCATGTCCGGCTGCAGCAGGCCGGGGTGCAGTTCGCCCAGGCGCAGCAGCTTGCGCGCCAGTTCCCCCATGGCGGCCGGACCCTGGGACTGAGCCGCCGCATCCTCCAACAGCCAGCGGCCCACGGCCGCGGCCGCGCGCATGCCTATAGCCCGGCCCGCGCTATCTTGCTTGTCCTTGTCATACCCCATGTCCAAGCGGTCCAGAAGCGCCGCGGACATGAGCTTGGTGTCCACGTCCACGTCCGGATCGCCGGCCAAGGTCAAGAAATACGCGAAATCCAATTCTTGAGAAAGTTTACGCCGATCCGCTTCGGGTATGCCCTCGACCTGGTCATGATCGGGGCTTATCCGCGCATGCGCGGCTCGGGTCTTAGCCCGCGTCACGGCGCCCTGCAGGAACTTACGGCCCAGCCAGGACGGGACATGGGCGGCTAGACGGGCGGCTAATTCCAACAACGGCACCCGCTCGAAAGGAGCGCCCCATAAGGCCACGCTATAGGCATCCGCATAGGCCCGGTCGTCATGCAGATTGCGGCTCAAATAGCGGGTATATGCGCGTATCAGGTCGAGTCCGGACAAGGGGCGCAGGGTCGCCTCCACGTCGCGCACCAGAACACGCAAGGCCTGCAAATCCTCCGGAGCCGGCCGGGCCCCGGCCATATTGTTGCCGATCACGGCCTGGCGCAAGGCATTGCTCATGGAGCCCACGAATCTAGAAGCCAGCAGGCTGCGGCTGCGCTGGTCCAGTACGTGCTCAGCGTCTTCGGCTAGAAACATCTCTTTCATGGGCTGCCAAGCCGCGGCCACGGTCTGGCGCACCAGCTTTAAGTCTTTGACCCCGAGCAATGCGGACCGGAGCAATTTATTGACCTCCTCAGAATAGTCGGCCACGGCCCTATCCTTATCATGCGCGTCGGCCGCGTACTTCAATCGCTCGCGGAAAACATCGGATGCCTTGCGTATGCTGGCGGACATGAAGGCCTCGAATTTTCCATCCCGGCGCAAGATGCGGACCAAAGGCCGGCTCGGCGCGCCGGCCATGAAAACCGAAGAGATATCCAGTTGGTCCTGCAGGCTGGGAGCGCTCAATCCTCGGATGTAATAATGTTCATAATTGTAGCTGACCTTGCCGCCGTAGTTATTTATATTCTCCGCCTTATATCTTCGATCCGTCCACTTATTCCCATCGCTCTGGGCTTTAAGCGGCTCCGACTTATTGGAATCCCATTGCGGCAGACCGAAAAGGAGTTTGGCCAACTGGGAGGGACGGTATTGAGAGCGCGCCTCTTGCCTTCCGAACGCGCTGTCGATGATATCCGCAATAAAGAACATGCGGTAGTCTGCAAGCCAAGCCGGAGATAATCCGGCCTTGAGCGCGGCTATGACCTCTTCCGGCTTGGGCATACGTCCCAGTTCCTGACGCAGCACCCGCGCCATGCCCGACCAAAGCCGGCGCGCCAGGTTGCCGGCCGCGACATCCCAATCATCGCCGTAGGACAATAGTTTTCTATCGAAACCCAAAGTTTCAGCCCCATAATTCAATACTTTGAAAGCCGCGTCCAAAGTCCGCCGGTCCCGGATATAGCCCAGATAGCGCAAGGTCCCATTGCGTTTATTCGCATCCGGGAGGCTGACGGAAGCGTTCATAAAATCTTCCAAGGTAGGCTGGGGCGGGAAGGTCCGGGCCAACAGCTCCAACTGCCTGGAATGCACATCCGCGCTCAAACGCTTGGAAGGGAAGAGCCGGATATGCTGTCTGCGTATGGAGACCTCGACCGTGCGCAATTCTTCCTGGGTCCGCACGCGGGAGAGCAGGCTGCGATAGGCGTTTTCTATCACCGCTTTCTTCTCTTCACCGACTTCATATTTCACCGCCTGGGCCTGGATGAACGCCTCTATGCCCCAGACCGCGGCATCCACCGCATCCGCGGAAGCGGCTTTCCGTATCCGGATGTCGAAACGATCCACATCGGACAACCGGGCGGACCGCAGCCGGCGCTGCATCCATATCGGCACGTCCTGGCCCGGACGGGCCGGCGCATACAGTTCGCGCGCCTCATCTATATGGTCGAGCATGTTGGCGCGCCGGATATCCTCATGGGGATGCACGTCGCGGACACGCGCCAGGGCCTGGGCCAGTTCCCCGCGATCGCGGCCCCAAGTGGGATATTCTTTCTCCAGCCGGTCCATCTCCCGGCCCAGAGCGTAGAGAGAATCCACCGCGGCTTGCGGCTTATACCCGGCTTTAGCCATGAGCTTGAGCGCTTCCGAATCCGCTTCCAATTCATGGAAATGCCCCATCAGCTGGTTCGTGCCGGTGAAATCCTTCAAATGTCCCTTGAGATTGTGCATGAGCTCGTGAGCCAATATGAAAGCCAGCTG
>JBAZVY010000226.1:3115-4340 GCA_041660645.1 Elusimicrobiota bacterium
CTGGTCCTCATTCTCCAAAGCCCGAAGCAGGCCCAAGGACACGAATATGCTGGATATGCGGAAAGTCTTGGCCAGACTGGCGTTGGACTCAAGATACGCCAACTCTCCCTTCGTGACCGTGGTAAAAGCGTTAGGCAAGGAGCTGTTGCCGATGAATACTTGCGCGGCTTCTCCCGGCAGGCCCGCGGCCAAAGTCAAGCGCCGGAGCACTCGCTTGATATCGCGATGCAAAGCTCCGTCGCCAAAGTCCCCGCTCATATTCTCGAGCAGGATCATGCGGGCATGATACTTGACCCCGTTTCGGACCTGGAGCAGCTGCTTTACATGCTCCTGGGCGGTCTGTTTATGGAGTCCGGCCCCGGCGGGCAAGGCCGGCTCATCATTGGCCGCCTCCGGGGCGGAGCCGGCAGCAGCCAACGCGGATTCCCGGAACAGCACGGACAGCCGGGCCGGTACCGTGTCCGGCTTTGCATCTGCGTTGGCTGCGAAATCATTTAGTTCCGCCAGTATGGCGGGATCGGCTTGGGCCTGTTGCTTCAGCCAGACCGCGGCCGGAGAAGCAGGCTGGCCCAAGGCTTCTACGGCCAAGGCTTTGAGCGCGGACGCAGGCTTGATTCCTGCCTGGGGCAAAACTAAAGACAACGCAGGAGCTAAGATCTTGGTATTGACTATATTGCCCGGGGCTAACGGGCTGACGGGGATGCTGCGTACGCTGCGCACCGCGGTCCGGGCAGAAGTGGGCAAGGCGGCCAGCGCTGAGACCGGCAGCGCCCCTAAAGCCAGGGCTATACTAAGGAAGACGGCTAAGCACCTTTGCATTGACCTTCATACGTTAATGCGCGGGCCGCCCCGACTCCAGGGCCGAACTGCTCAGGCCGGGACTGCATTAGGCCTAGCTCTATCTAGGCCCTAAAATAGCGGTGCCAGGCACCAACTTATCGGACTTATTATCGGAATTCTACGACCCGGAACTCTTCTAAGGGTTCGGCGCTCAGGGAGTAGGGCAAAAAACCGGCCACGTTGGAGTAGAATCCCCCCTCGCCCGTCCAGCCGCTGATCAGGCGCAGGGGAATAGGCGTACCCACGCGCCATTCTTTCACGTCGGCCAGGCGCTTCTCGCGCATGGGCTGGTAATTGGAATTGACCCGGCTGAGCACGGCCACGTCGCCGGGCCGCATATCATCCCAGCCCCCGCGCGACCAGTCGATCTCCTGGGCCCCGGCCA
>JBAZVY010000227.1:0-4215 GCA_041660645.1 Elusimicrobiota bacterium
TCTTCCGATCTGCGATGCCTATGCCCAAGACCTCGGCCGTAGCCGGCAAGCGGGCCAAGACCGCGTCCAGGGTCCGCTCCTGGCTGCGCACGATGTCCATGGGGTCATGCTCGACCCAGCCGGAGTGGGGATAAAAAGTGCGGATAGGCAGTTGGGCCCGGGCCACGACCTTGCCCTTGGAATCTATGGCCAAGGCGCGGGAAGTGGAACTGCCCTGGTCCAGGGCGATGACCACGGTCTGGGCGCGCCCGCTCACAACGGCGTCACCTTGAGTTCGCAAGCGTCCACCCGGCTGCCCAGTTCCCGCAGAGCAGTGCGCAAGTCGGGATCCGCGGCCGGATCGCAGATGAGCTTCTGGATGAGCGGCGCGGAAGGAGCCAGCACCCGCTCATATATGCCGGCCTGTTTGAGCAAGTTCAAGACCTTCTTTTTGTTATGCTCCGGGAAATCCCAACGCTCCGCGCCGCTGCGCGCGATCTCAAAACGCGAGCCGAAGGCCCGCACATAGCCCTTGCGCCGCAATATGTCGAGTATGGCGGCCTTGACCTTATCCGCCTCGCGGACGGCCTCGGCCTGACGGGCCTGCAGCTCCCCATAGGCGTCTATCAAGGACGCGAGTTCGTCTTCCACGTGGGGCAGGGGGGCCCCGGTAGCCGTGGGCGCGGACGGAGGCTGGGCCCCGGAATATATCGGGCAGTGCTTCTTGTAATCGCACCAGCGGCAGTACTTTTCTCCGGGATTGGGCTCGAATCGGCCCGCGGTTACGGCCTCCGCGGTCTCCACGATGACGCGCTTGAGCCCCTGCACTTGGGCGTCCGGCCGACGGCCCACCGTATGCGCTTTATGCGTGGGCAGATGATAGAAGATCAACTGACCGACCTCCGCGTCCAGAAGAGTCTCGCAGGCCAACTGGTACATGGTCAGCTGGGCGTCCTCCTGGATGCGGGCCACGGCCAGGGCTTTGCCGGTCTTATAATCGAGCACGGACAAGCGGCCGTCCGCCAACCGGTCGATGCGGTCGACCTTGCCCGTGACCGGCACGCCCTCCACTTCCATCTTAAAATCGAACTCCACGGATAAGGGCACCTGAAAGTCCGCGGCATGCCGCTTATAGTATTCCCGCAGGATGTCCTTGCCGTCCTGGAAATACTCCGCTTCCTGGGCCTCGTCCTTATAGCCCACCGAGATCCAGCCCTCCTCGTAATTCTTAAGCAGTTCCTGGATGCTGGGGGCGGGCGGTTCCTTGACCCCGTAGAAGAATTCCAAGGCCTTATGCATAGTCTGCCCGAAGGAGAAGAAATGCTTGGGTTTCTCCGGAAGGTTGTCTATGTACTTGCACTTATACCGGAACGGGCACTCCCGGTACATGGATATGGAAGAATGCGAAAGCGGCCTCGGCAGGGTGAATCCCATCCCCTATATTCTACCAATTGTGGGCCCAGCCGGCCCCTATCGATAGTCGAGCAGTTCGGTGTTGGGGTTCTCGACCCCGGGCGCGCCCACCGAGGTCTTGATCCGGCCCACGCCCGGAGCATAGTAATCGTATTTCCAGGACTGGGGGAAAAGCGCGCTGGATTCACGCACCTTGATGCAGTCGGAGAAGGTCCCGGCCCGGATCTTGACCGAGAGCCCCTCCGCTTCTATGCGGAAGGCCAGTTCGTCCCGGCCGCGGCGCGAGCGCCAGGACTGCCCGGCTCGGAACGGATAGCGCAGGACCATGGTCTGCCCGGGCAGCTCCCATACCGCCCAATCCTTCTTGCCGTAGACCTTATGGATCGACTCCACGCGCCGGCCGCCGGCATACAGCGCGGCATCCAGGCTCCAGCCCTTGCCGTCCGCGGCCGCCTTGGTCTCCACGGACATCTTCATGTTGCGGCCGCCGCTAGCCGTGTCGCCGTATAGCCAGACCCGGCCGGATTCCAAGGGGAAATAATCCGGGCAATCCAGGATCGCATCCTTAGCCGCGGCCGCGCATGCCGCCTGTCCCTGAAAATCACGGGCCGCGGTCTCGAAATGCCTTTTGGCCTCCGAATAGCGCTGAAACCGCCGCGCATAGATGCGCCCCAAACGCAGATGGATATCGCAGGCCCGCGGATCCTGCGGCCGCCGGGCCAGGAAATGCTCGAAAGTCGAAGCCGCCAGACCCCAGCGCTCGGTCTTAAAGAAGAAGCGGCCGCCGTAGAAAAAATAAGCGTCCCGGCCCCAGGCCGCCGCCCCCAACGCCGCCCCAACGCAGAAGCCGGCCAAGAGCAGCCGGGACCATAAGGGCAGGGATATCCCGGCTAGACGTTCAGCTAAAGACCGCATGCGATGAAGCGTACAAAATTAGGGCTTATCCCAAAAGCCCGTGCTCGCGGAAGCTGAAGAAGGCGCGGCCGGAAACGATCACATGGTCGAGCAAGGGCATGCCCAAAAGCTCGCCCGCGCGCGCCAAACGCCGGGTGGTATCGCGGTCGTCGGCCGATGGGGAGCAGTCACCGGAAGGATGATTATGCACGGCCACGACCGCGGCCGCGCAGCAAGCCAGGGCCGGGGAGAACACCTCTCGGGGATGCACCAAGCTGGCCGACAGCGTGCCTATGGAGACCGTCTCTTGATGCAAGAGTTGGCTGCGGGCGTTCAAGTAGAAAGCCAAAAGATGTTCCTTGCGGCCCGCGAGTACGGAGGCGGGCACCGCGGCCAAGACCCGCGCCGGGCTATCCAGCACCAGCCGGGGGTCGTTATCCCCGGAACAGCGGCGGGCCAATTCGAAGGCCGCCACCAAAGCCGCGGCCCGACTGGCGCCCATGCCCTTGGTGCGACGCAGATCCGAGAACCCTACGCCCCTCAGGCCCTGCGGATGCTCGCGCATCAGCTGCGCCGCCAGGTCCATGACGCTGCGGCCGGAATATCCGGTACGCAGGATCAAGGCCAATAGTTCCTGGTCGCTCAAGGCCTCGGGGCCGGAACCGGCCAGCCGTTCGCGCGGACGATCCACCGGATGCAGGTCGCGCAGCAGTCCGCGCCTGGGTTCCGCCAACGGATAGCCCGCGGCAGCCAGCCCCGGATTCACGGCACCGACTCCGCCATGCGCTTGAGCACCGCGTCGGACACCGGGCCCACCAGCACGAAACGCCCGCCGCCCGAGGTCCAGGCCAGGACATTGCCCTCATCCGCGTGCGAACGCTGCCCCCGGCCCACGGACAGCTTGACCCGTTCCGCGTCCCGGCCGCCCATGTCCAGGCGCACGCGCGCCGGGCACTGGAACAAAGACAATACCTTCATGCCGTCTGAAAACCGATAGTGCACCACATTGCGCCTGCCCTTTGGGATGATGTCCAGGCTCTCGAACACGTACCCCGGAGGCAGCCAAGCCGGCAGGCGCGGCTCCACTCCGGCTGCGGCCTTAGCTTCGTCCAAAGCCATGAAATCCGGGGCCGCGCGCTCCACTAGGGCGCTGCCGGCCGGAGGGCTGAATCGGAAGGCGGCCGCGTCCTGCGGTCCTAAGGCCAACTTGGTAAAACGCATGACTTCGGCCAAGGTCCCGTCCGTGCGCAAGGATTCGGAACGCAGCACGATCCGGGTCTCCCGGTCCACCCACAGCCTGCGGGCCAGGACATTGTCCGCGCGGGAGCGCAATTCCAGCTTCCAGCAGGACCGCCCGGCCGCGCGGCCGCCGGCGGCCACTACCGCCGTATAATTCTCGGCCGCGTGATCGAACTCCTCATCCGGGCCGAAGCGCTTGAACAAGGGATCGGCCGGACCGCCCTGCCATACTTTATTGCGGGCCGGATCGTATATCCACTCATTATGGCCGTCCTCCACCACCAATTGCCGCAGCCCGCCATCCGGGCCCGCCAACTCGCGCCGGAAAAGGTCCGGGGGAGAGAAGCGCACGGACATGCGTTGGGACACCGCCCGCGGCCCTCCGGGGACTGCGGGCCGCGCGACCACCACCTCCGCCGCATACGGCACGGACGCAGCCTCCATGGTCTCGCGCAGCAGCTCCATGCCTTCGGGCGGGGGGGCGCCCCGGGCCGCGGCCCCGGCCGGCAGCAGACACAGGCATAGCAGGCTAGCGAGCATCGGCGCCTCCGGACATGCGCAGGCCCAGGTCCGCGAATATGCCCTCGCGCTCCGCGGCCGGCATGGTCAATTCGTAACGGCTATGCGCGACCAGCACCTCGTCCAAGGATATCCGCTCATCCCCGACCGCGGAGAAAAAATGGGCGAAGG
>JBAZVY010000228.1:0-4204 GCA_041660645.1 Elusimicrobiota bacterium
ATCACTTTAGCCAAGGACGGCCGTCTGGCCCTGGATTTCAAGGAATACGCCACTTTCGAGGCCATGGAGCCGGACCTCAAGCTCAAGCTGGCCTTGAGCGAGTCCAAGCTCGTGGTGCTGAGGGCCGATGAGGCCGCCATGCACGGCAAGCTCGTGGATCTTATGGGCAAGGCCAAGGACGCGGGCGCCCAGGCCTTGACCATCGCCACGGAACAGAAACGAAAGACGCTATTGTAGAGATAAGGAAATAAAGTGACAGCCGTAAGACTGCCGATGTCGGTGGTATCGTCCCTGGCCCTGCATGCGGGCGGGGTACTGCTTTATCTTCAGCTCGTCAACATGGGGCCCAAGACCCAGATCCGCGAGATATCCAACGTGGACCTCATCCGGATACGCAAGGTCGCGCCCGCGGCCCAGCCGGTCAAGCCCGCGGCTCCCACCATGCGCGATTTCCTCAAGCTGGCCCTGCCCAGCATGCCCAAGATCGAGCCGCGCCGCATGGAGATCAAGCTGCCTGAGATCAAACGGCCGCTGATGCCCACGGCCTCCAAGCTCGACGACCGCCGCCGCATCGAGCAGGCCAAGATCGACGCTTTAGACCTCTCCCGCGAGCGCGCGGGCATGGCCAAGATCGAGGCCAAGATGGAGACCCGCCGGGCCACCACTTTGGCCGCCCTGCCCCGGCTGGAGGAGGTGGGCGCGCGCCGGGTGCGCAACCTGCCCGAGGCCATCGCCCTGGAAGAGCGGCGGCAGGAAGCCATGGCCTTGAAGACCATCCAGTCCGTCAGCGATACCGCCGGCCGGCGCAGCGTGGGCCCGGCCGAGGTCTTGCGCGAGGCCAACCCGCCGGAGCAATCCCGGCTCAGCCGCGGCCTTTCGGCCATATTGCCCGCGGAGCGCATCGATCTGCAGCCCCGGGCCGCCCTGGCGCCGCCGCCGGCCGTCAAGAAGATCGAGTCCGCCGCCCCGGCCCCGCCCCGGCGCACGGCCGAAGCCATGGCCGAGAAGAAGAAGGGCGTGGAGATCGAAGGCCCCCTGGCCGACCGCCGGGTGGTCTCCTATAGCGTGCCGGACTTCCCGGCCTGGGCCAAACAGCAGGGCATGCTCGAGGCCGAGGTGGCCATCCGCTTCTATGTGGACCGGGAGGGCAGCGTGCTGCCGGATATGCGCGTGGAGCGGACCTCCGGCTACGGCCGCCTGGACCGTCTGGCCATGGATCATCTGCGTAATTGGAAATTCGAACCCATCGCCTCCAATGAGAGGCAATGGGGCATCATAACCTTCAGGTTCGTGTTGGAGTGAATATGGCAAAGATACTATGGCGGGTCTTGATCTGCGCGGCTCTGGGAGCTTGGCCAGCCGCGGCCCAGGACGAGGGCGCGCCGCCGGATACGGGCAAAGCCGCGATCTCCGGCAGTCCCACGAAATCGGGTTTCCCCAGCGAGGTGGTGATAAAGGGCGAGGAGGGAGAAGGCAACCAGCTCAAGAACCTCAAGCCGCCGCTGCAGATAGACGTGGACCCTTTCGAGACCATCCATCAGTCCCTGGATCCGGACCAATCCCTGCTCTTGGCCATATCCCCGCTTACGGTATCCTGGCGGCGCACCCATCCCGACGTGCTGGCCAATCCGCGGGTCATCCAGCCTTGGCGCCTGGCCTTCAGCCAGCGGCCGGGCCTGGGATTCCGGGTGCGCGATCAGCTCTTCGACATACTGCGCCGCAGGCTTGAGCCTAAGGAAGCCAGGAGCTACGGCTGGAGCCTGACCTTGGCCGACGAGGAAGGCCGGGTGTTCCACCATTATGAGGGCTCCAACGACCCGCCCGAAGAACTCATCTGGAACGGGCAGAACGAGCAGGGGGAATGGATCAAGGCCGGCCGCTCCTATTCCGCGGTCTACACTTTCACCGACCCGTCGGGCTCGCCGCACACCAGCGTGGGCAAGCCCATATTGTTCCGAGGCATCATCCATCAGGAGGAGACCGGCCTGCACTTGAGCCTGGACTCTTCCGCGCTGTTCGGCACCAACAAGACCGGCTCCGAGCTGGTCAAGCCCTTGGGCTACGACCTGCTGCGTTCGGCCGTGGACGTGATCAAGCGGCGCTTCACCGGCATACCCATAGCGGTGCGGGTGTTCGCCGCCACTAAGGAACTGGCCGAGGCCCAGGGCGCGGTGCTCCAGGATTTCATCATCAAGGAACTCATGACCATGAGCAAGAACGTGGGCATGGAAGGCGCCCGGGCCGGATTCTCGGACCAGCGAGTGGAAATCATCCTTCTAAATCGCTAGAATATTTTTGCGATCTTCTGGGCTGCCCAGGGGACGTTAGTCCTGCATAGGAGGCCTCATCATGGCGATCAACGTAGGCATCAACGGTTTCGGCCGCATCGGACGGCTCGTGTTCCGGGCCGGCTTCGGCAACCCGAACATCAACTTCGTGGCCATAAACGATCTCACTGACGCCAAGACTTTGGCCCACCTCCTTAAGTACGACTCGACTTTCGGCATCTTCCCGCATAAGGTGGAAGCCGCGGGCAACGACCTCAAGATCGACGGCAAGCTGGTCAAGGTGTTCGCGGAGAAGGATCCGGCCAAGCTGCCCTGGAAGGACAATCAGGTGGACTATGTCATCGAGTCCACGGGCAAGTTCACCGACGCCGAGAAGGCCAAGGCCCATATGGCGGGCGGGGCCAAGAAGGTCATCATCACGGCTCCGGCCAAGAACGAGGACATCACCATCTGCATGGGCATCAACGAGGAACTCTACGACCCGGCCAAGCACCACATCATCTCCAACGCCTCCTGCACCACCAACGGCCTGGCCCCCGTGGCCAAGACCCTGGACGAGGCCTTCGGGATCAAGTGCGGCCTGATGACCACCATCCACGCCTACACCAACGACCAGCCGGTGCTGGACTTCCCGCACAAGGACCTGCGCCGGGCCCGGGCCGCGGCCGTGAGCATGATCCCGACCAAGACCGGAGCCGCCCAGGCCATCGGCCTGGTCTATCCCAAGCTCAAGGGCAAGTTCTCGGGCTGCGCCATCCGCGTGCCCACCCCGGACGTGTCTTTGGTGGACCTGACCTTGACCGTGGAGAAGGCCACCACCAAGGAAGAGGTCAACGCGGCCTTGAAGAAGGCCTCGGAATCGCCCCGTCTGAAGGGCCTGCTGGAGTATTGCGAGGTGCCCTTGGTGTCCAAGGATTTCACCGGCAACCCGGCCAGTTCCATCGTGGACGCGGCCATGACCGACTGCATCGGCGGCAACATGGTCAAGGTCTACGCTTGGTACGACAACGAGTGGGGCTATTCCAACCGCATCATCGACCTGGTGACCTACATCGCCAAAAAGGTCGGGGTGACGGCATGACCCAGACCGCTCTCAAGGTCAAGCGCCTGCAGGACTTAGACCTCAAGGGCAAGCGCGTACTGGCGCGCGTGGACTACAACGTGCCCATGAAGGACGGCAAGGTCACGGACGATACCCGCATCCGCGAGACGCTCAAGACCCTGGAATATCTGATCGGCCAGAATGCCAAGATCGTGCTGGTCGCGCACCTGGGCCGGCCCAAGGGCCAGCCCGTGGAGAAATACAGCCTCAAGCCCGTGGCCGCGGAGCTGGCCAAGCTCATCAAGCGGCCCGTGGCTTTCGCCTCGGACTGCGTGGGCCCGGAAGCCGACAAAGTCGTGGCGGCCTTGCCGCCCGGCGGCGTGGCGCTCTTGGAGAACCTGCGCTTCCACGCGGAAGAGGAGAAGAACGACCCGGCCTTCGCCGCGGCCCTGGCCAAGCACGGCGACGTGTTCGTGCAGGACGCCTTCGGCGCCATTCATCGGGCCCATGCCTCGACTGCGGGGGTGTGCAAGCATATCCCTGGGGGCATCGGCTTCTTGGTGCAGAAGGAGCTGGAGTTCTTGGACCGGGTGGTGAACAACCCGGCGCGGCCTTTTTTGGCCATCATCGGCGGGGCCAAGGTATCGGATAAGCTGGGCGTGCTCAATAAGCTATTGGACAAGGTGGACTGCTTGCTCATCGGCGGGGGCATGGCCTATACGTTCTTGTCCGCGCAGAAGGTATCCGTCGGCAAGTCCTTGCTGGAAGCCGACAAGGTGGCCGAGGCCCAGAGAGTGATCGAGAAGTCTTACGCCAAGAAGATCAACTGTCTGCTGCCGGCCGACCATGTGGTGGTCAAGGAGATCACTCCGGA
>JBAZVY010000229.1:0-4182 GCA_041660645.1 Elusimicrobiota bacterium
GCCCAGCCGGTCGAGACCCCTAAGGCCAAGCCGGCCGCGGCTGAGTCCGCGGGTTCGACCTTGAAGACCGATGAGCAGAAGACCCTCTACGCATTGGGCGTGTGGCTTTCCCAGCAGGTCAGCGTGTTCAGCCTGAGCGCCAGCGACCTTAAGTATGTGACCATGGGGCTCAAGGACGCGCTGGCCGGAGGCAAGACCCAGATCGACGTGGCCGCTTACGGTTCTAAGCTCAACGACCTGGCCCAATCCCGCATGAAGGTGAAATCCGAGAAGGAAAAGGGCCGTTCCAAGGATTTCTTGAGCATCGCGGCTAAGGAGCCGGGCGCCCAGGTATTCCCGTCCGGCCTGGTGTATCGCGAGATCAAAGCAGGCGCCGGAGAGTATCCTTCGGCCACGGACACCATCAAGGCTCATTATCACGGGACCCTAATGGACGGCAGCGTGTTCGACAGCTCGGTGGAACGCGGCCAACCCCTGGAGTTCTCGCTCAATAGCGTCATCCGTTGCTGGCAGGAAGGCATCCCGAAGATGAAAGTCGGCGGCAAGGCCAAGCTGGTCTGCCCTTCGGACATAGCTTACGGCGACCGCGGCAGCGGCAAGATCCCTCCGGGCGCCGCCTTGGTGTTCGAGGTCGAGCTGCTGGGCATAGTCAATCCCGCGGCTTCGGCCGCGGCCCCGGCTCCGAGCAAGAAGCGCTGAATCCTTCAGCATACTGAAAGCCCAGGCCTCGACCGTCAGCGGGCGAGGCCTGGGCTTTGTCCGGCTGGTTTCAGCAGCGGTCCGCGGAAAGCTCGACCTGGCCGTCGTCCCAGATTATGTGCATGGCCACGGTCCGGCAGCACACGGAACAACTCTCATATCTGGTCTTGCCGTCGTCGGCCGGGTGCACCATGACCTCCATGTCCTCGTCGCAATAGGGACAGGGCACGTGTTCCAGTACTTCCGCGGTGGATACCGTGTCATCCGTGTTGGCGGGGGGGGTCAGGTCTATAGGGGGATCTTCTTCTGCGGTGGCCGGCTCCGGCGGCAGCGAGGTCTTTCGCTTTACCGGATTATTGGCTTTAGCGGGCCGAGTTTTTTTTATCGCGGGCATTTATTGCTCCTGGCTCCAGGCCGGGTTTGTATCAACAACGTAAGTATTGTCCGGGATCTCATATTTGTCAATAAGCCCGGGCCGGGCGGACGCCGTTTACGGCCGCGGGGCGAGGGGCTTGTTTCCGGATGGCTGGGGAGTGTCCGGGGTCTCGGCTTCCAGGTTCCAGAGCAGGAAGCTCTGGATGTCCAGCAGTTCGCTGGCCGCTTTGTCCGGGGGCAAGGCCGTGCAGCCCAGCGGCTCCCAGCGCAGCCAGAACGGTTCCTCGTAGTGGGCCTTGGCCGAGGCCAGCTGCAGCCCGGGCATGGCCGCATATACGTCCGGACATGGCCCGGATAACAGCAGGGTCGCGGGCAGTTTCAGCCGGAGGCTTAGTCCCGCCTCCGGCTGGATCAGGACCAGGCTTTTGAACAGGGTCGGAGCTCCCGCCGCGGCTTGCGCCGCCAACCCGGCGCCGGCCCCGGCGCCCAGTACGGCCAGGCGTCCGGGTTTCGTGTATTCATGGTCGGTGAGCCAATATCCGGCCGCCATGAGGTCGGTGATCGCGGCTGGAGCCGCCGGGGTAGAGGTCCGGGGCAGCACCGCGGCCCAGACTCCGCCCTGGCGTACCCAGGCCGCGGCCTGGGCGGAGAACGCGGGCGGCGGGGAGGGCTCGCCGCCCGCCGCAGCCGCTATCACGGTGGGCCTTTCTCCGTCCTGCTTGAGCCAGGGGCTAGTGAGCAGGAACATGCCCGCCGAAGCTCCGGCTCCGGATTTGAATTCCACGTATTTCTGTTCGTATTCATCGTTGTCCCAGGGGCCGGCATCCACCCGGGCCCGGACCGCGGTGCGGGTGTTGTGGCGATAGAGGGCCGGCGGGTCGGCCAGGGATTCCCAGATGAACAGCAATTCCTCTTGGCGCGGGTCTCCGGCCAAAGCTGCGACTCGGCCCGGTCCGGGCAGGGAGGCCTCTCCCCGGGGCCGGCCCTTGAGGTCATAGAGCTGCATGCGGCTGATGCCGCGTTCCAGCACGGTCAAGACCAAAGCGCCTTTGGTCAGGGCGAAGTCCGCCGCCGGGAATCGGCTCTCGGCCAGTATCTGGCGCCAGCGGATGCGGTCCAGCCGGCGCAGGTCCGCGGCCAGTATCCGGCCGCGCGGCGCGGCTTCATCCGTGAGCAGATATAGGGTGCGGTCATGGAAGAGGCCGCGATAGGCCGCGTTCTGGCCGGTCTTGAGTCCGACCCAGGGCGCGCCGGCGGAGCGCCGATCCTGGATGAATACCTCGCTGCGCTGAGGGCCGGTCCATATCGTGAGCAGAAGCCAGGCGCCGTCGCGCGAGGCCTGCAGTTCCCAGCGCGACGCATCCGGCTTGGCTTCATAGACCGGCTCGTCATCCACCGGCGCTTGGCCGAGTTGGTGCCAGAGCACCCGGGTGCGGGGCGCGGCTGCTGCGGGATCGGCGCGTGGGTCCGGGCCGCGTACATAGTAAAATCCGATGCGGCCGGACGCCCAGGCCAGCCCGCCGGGCGCCCGGGATATCCGGTCCGGTAGGTCCAGCGCCGATTCCACGTCGCGGACCCGCAGCTCCACGTCGCCTCCCGGGGCGAGCACTCCGTAGGCCAGGAGCAATCCGTCCGGGGAGGGCTGCCACCACTGCAGCCGGCCGGGGCCCAGGGCTTTGGCCGGCAGGGCGATGCGGGCCTCGCTCTCCGGAGTGTCGCGCACGTATAGATCCGCGGCCGCGCCCTCGGCATTCTTGAGATAGAATACGCGGGGCCGCGTACGGCCAGGCCTTGGACCGCGCCGGAGGAAATTACCGCGGCGGCGGCTCGGGCCAGCCGGAGCCGGCCCGGACGCCCAGTCAGGGCCAGGCGCGCGGCCGCGTCTTGGCGCTGCACCCAAGCCGGGGGCGGTTCCGCGGCCGGGGCCTCGGAACCGGCCGCGGGGCCGGCTAGAAGCAGGGCGAGGAGAAGCCCTCGGCTGGCACGCATGGTCAGATGATTTCGGCCAGCAGTTCCGGGCGAGGTTGGGGGATGACCACCTTGTCCACCAATAGCCCGCGGCGTCCCACCGCGGCCGCGGCCGCGGCCACGGCCGTGTCTACGGCCGCGACGCTGCCGGTCATGCTCACGAAAGCCTTGCCGCCCATGGCCATGGCCAGGCGCACCTCGATGAGGCGCACGTTGGCGGCTTTAGCGGCAGCGTCCGCGCCTTCGATCAGGGCCGATACCGAGAAGGATTCTACTATCCCTAAAGCCTCGAGCTTATCCACCGCCGCCGTGCCTGAGACCGCGGGCAGGACCTCGGGGTGGATATTGGGGATGACGAAGCTGTCGACCAGGGCGGAGCTCGCTCGGGACACCCCCGCCTCCACGCTGGCTTGCACGTCGGCTACGCTGCCGGACACCAGGACCAGGTATTTTCCGGGACAGACCGTGCGCGAGAGGAGTATCTTCACCGGCGCGGTCTTGAGCATGGCATCGGTCACGTCGAATCCGCGCGCCATGCTGCTGGTCTCTAATCCGCCGATGGCTTGGTTCATGTTCCCGCCTGTATCTCGATATATCCGGTGATCGCGCTCACTCGGCCAGCGATGCTGGCATGGACCGGCACGCCGAGCTGATCCTCGGCCAGATCGCCGATGAGATCGCCGCGGCGTACGCTGTCTCCGACCTTGACTACGGCCTGGGCGGGGACGCCGACATGCTGTTTCAAGGGGATGCGCACGCTCCGGGGCGCGTAGCTTTCGCGGCGCAGGGCCGCGTCCGCGTCGTAATCCGTCAGGCCCAGCCGGGCCTTGAGCTGGGCGGCCGGGATCTTGCGCCAGGGCCGCAGAGGATGCGCGCTGGGCTTGCGGCCGGAGTTGAGGATGGAATCCTTCCAGCTCTTCTTCTCCGCGGCTAGGTCGCGTTTGGCGAATCCGCAGATGTCTCCGGGGTTCAGGTTCTCCGGACAGGCGTAGAGACTGCAGAGCTTGCATTCGCAGCAGAGCAGGGCCCATTGGTTCCAGGTCTTGCGCTCGGGCGCGGAGAACAGCAGGCCGCGCATGACCTTGTGGGGCTGGATGTCGTAGCCCAGCAGGTAGCGCGGGCAGAGTTCGGTGCACAGGG
>JBAZVY010000230.1:0-4134 GCA_041660645.1 Elusimicrobiota bacterium
GTTCACGGCCACCAAGTCCTGGCCCATACTGCTCAGCGGTACGCTCACCTTCTCCACCTTCACCTTGAACAACGGCGGCATTTTCTTCAACTACGGCACCGTGACCCAGCTCCCGTCGCTCACCATGCTCAACGGCTCCGGCGTCAACAATTACGGAACCATGAGCTGTGACGGTATATACATGTACAAATCTTCCTTCTACGAAGCCGGCACGCTAAATGTCTCCACCGTGACCATGGGCGATAGCGCCATATTCACGCTGGCTAAAGCCGCACAGCAGGACATCTGGAAATTGACCATGTTGTCCGGTTCTACCATGACCCACGCGGCCAACTCCACCGCCCGCTCCTATGTCGTAAACCTGAACGTGGGTTCGGACTTCGACTTCCAATCCGGCGCCACCATGAACTTGAATTACAAAGGCTATGCCGGCGGCGCCGGCAGCACCGGCGACGCCAGCCCCGGCTACGGCCCCGCGGGCAGCGGCGGCTACGGGAAGACCGGCGCCGGCGGGTCCGGCGGCGGCGGCGGCGGGCACGGCGGCCGCGGCGGGCTCGGCAGCGGCGTCGGCGGAGGAGCTGGCGGCAGCATCAGCGACAGCCTGACCAATCCCATAGAACCGGGCTCGGGCGGCGGCGGCGGCTACAGCTCCCCAGGCGGCGCCGGCGGAGGAGCTGCCGTGATAGCCGTGGCCGGTACGCTCACCTTGAACGGCTCCATCACAGCCACGGGCGCGGAGGGGAGTAATTCACAATATCCCGGCGGCAGCGGCGCCGGCGGCACGGTCAATCTATCGGCCGGCACCCTCACCGGCAACGGCACGGTCCAGGTCAACGGCGGCAACGGCCTCGCGTATGGCGGCGCGACGGGAGGCAGCGGCGCCGGCGGCCGGATCGCGGTCGTGGCCAATACCGCAGACACCTTCACCGGCAACTATTACATGAACCCAGGCAGCACCGGCAACCAGCTCGGCGGCACCGGCACGCTCGCCATAAAAGACCCGGGCACGGACTCTCATCTCATCATATCCTCAGGCACCATCACCCCGGGCAACTACACCGACCTGCCCGCCGGCTACATATCCTCATTTACAGCCGCCAAGTCCTGGCCCATCCTGCCCAACGGCACGCTCACCTTCTCCACCTTCACTTTGAACAACGGCGGCATTTTCTTCAACTACGGCACCGTGACCCAGTTCCCATCCCTAACCATGCTCAGCGGATCCGGTGTAAACAATTACGGCACCATGAGTTGCGACAGCCTGTATATGTACAAATCCTCCTTCTACGAAGCCGGCACGCTCAACGTCTCGACCGTGACCATGGCTGACAGCGCGATATTCACGCTGGCCAAGACCACGCAACAGGACATATGGAAATTGACCATGTTGTCCGGCTCCACCATGACCCACGCGGCCAACTCCACCGCCCGTTCCTATGTCGTGAACCTGAACGTGGGATCGAGCTTCGACTTCCAATCCGGCGCCACCATAAATCTAGACGGCAAAGGCTACGCCGGCGGCGCCGGAAGCGCCGCCGACGCCAGCCCCGGCTACGGGCCCGCGGGCAGCGGCGGCTACGGAAAGACCGGCGGCAGCGGCTCCGGCGGCGGCGGCGGCGGGCATGGCGGACCCGGCGGGCTCGGCAGCGGCGCCGGCGGCGGCGCCGGCGGCAGCAGCAGCGACAGCCTAAACGACCCCACGGAACTGGGCTCAGGCGGCGGCGGCGGCTATAACATAGCCGGCGGCTCAGGCGGAGGCGCCGCCCTGATAACCGTGGCCGGCACGCTCACCTTGAACGGCGCCATCACGGCCGCTGGCGTGAGCGGGGGCAACGCAAGCTACCCGGGCGGCGCCGGCGCCGGCGGCACGGTCAACATCGCGGCCGACACCCTCACCGGCAACGGCGTCATCCAAGTCAACGGAGGCAACGGTTCCACGTATGGCGGCACTACGGCCGGCGGCGGCGGCGGCGGCCGGATCGCCACCCAGGTCAGCACCAACACCTTCACCGGCACCCTCACGATGACCCCCGGCTCCGGCAACGTCAGCGGCACGGTCGGCACCGTGTTCACGCGCCTGGACCTGGCCAATCATGCCGCGGGCCAACTGCCTAACGGCCTATTCGGCAACAAGCGCCTGCCCTTATTCCGCTTCCAGGTAACGGCCAGCTCGGGCGCAGCCACCGTAAGCCGCCTGGTGTTCCAACTGTCCACGGTCACGGCCCTCAACGGAGCCAACTTCTCGGAGGCCGGCATATACCTAGACGCCAACAGCGACGGCACCCTGCAAGCCAGCGAGACTACCCAGGTCGGCGGCAATGGCGTAGCCGATATATCCGGAAACGCCGGCACCTTGACCTTCTCCTCGCCTTTCAATACGGTCATGGGCGCGGTCAACTACATAGTGATATCCACCATGGCCAGCGTACCCGCGGTCGCGGCCTTCACCATAGGGCTCTCCACCATGGATATGACCGTCAATAACCCCAGCCCGCCGTCTCCGGCCGACAAGCAAGCCTTCAAGTACGGCGGCTGCGGCCTGGTAGTGTTCCGCACCCTATCCGCGGACAATGTCGCGGCCATGCAGTCCACCGGCACCTGGTACAATTCCAGCACCTTCAGCTTCACCTCCAGCTTCCCGCAGGCCGCTTACTACCGCTATGTATTCGACAACTCCCCGACCTACGCCAGCTGGCTGGGCACCGAGACCCAGTGGCTGAGCAGCGTGAGCACCATCAATGTGCAAGCCACGGCTCCGGGAAATGATTGGTACCTGCACGTCATGCCCTACGCCCCAGACGATGGTTTCGGCACATCGCGCGACATCGGGCCGTTCTACTACGAGGCCATAGTCCCGTCCACATCCAATTTCGCCACGTTCAATTCCACGGGCGGGACCATGGCTGAGGCCCAATACATAGACCTCATTAGCAACGTCACGGCCCAGATCAAGGTCCAAGACAGCGCCTATTCCGGCATCCTGGTGTCCACCACTTACCCGGCTGGGCTCGTGGGCCAATGGCACATGGAGGAAAGCTCCGGGCTGGTCGTATTGGACGCTTCCACCCAGGCCAACCACGGCCGCATCAGCACGAGCACGGCCCGGACCTTCGGCTACCTGGGCGGGGGCGCCTTGAACTTCGCCAACAACGCGGACAGCATGACCATCACGCCCATAGCTCTGAACGGCCGGCCCTACACCATGCAAGCCTGGTTCAAGTATCCCTTGCCCGCCAATGCCGGCGGCTGGAACACCTTGTTCCGCGGCCTGACCGCGGACCACATGATCATCGTGCAGCAGTCGGACAAGCAGCTCGGCTTATACGACAACGGCGGCACCACGTTCCGCGGCAGCGGCTTCCTGATGAGCACGCTCACCGACGGCTGGCATCATGTCGCGGTCGTGGGCTCCGGGACTACGAGCACCTATTATATAGACGGACGGCAAGTGGGCAACGTAGTGCCGTTCAAATCCAACAACTCCTTGACTTATATAGGCGCCTGCTATGGCACATGCCCGGGGCAGCAGTTCGGCACCGTGGATGAAGTACGGGTATACGCCGTGGCCCGCTCCTCCGCCCAGATCATGGACGACTACGCCTCCGACACTCTGGCCGCGCATAACCGCACCGCGGCTTATAGCGTCCTATATTCCACTACCGCGGGCGGGATATGGAACTACGTCTCCACCGCCAACGTGACCATGACCGGCAGCAATGGAAGCACCGCTCTCCAGAGCCTGACCGCAACCGGCTTGAATCTAGCCGCCTCCACCAACACCAACACCTGCGCCGGTCAATGGCCTTGCGGCGCCACCAACCAGATCAAGTTCCTGATAACCGATGTGGCCGGCAACCTGGTCTCGGCCGGGCCCTACGCGATCATAGTGGATGCCAGCACCCAGCCATACCTAGTGTCGCCGGCCAACACGGCGGCGGTCAGCACCACCATGCCGGTCATGACCTGGTCCACCAACACCTCGGGCAACCATCGCATCCAACTGGCCTCGGATGAGACCTTCACTTCGGTGCTAGCCGACTCGACCACTGCCAACGCCTTCTACGTATCCACCAATAGCCTTAATCATGCCTCCACCTATTACTGGCGGGTCCAATACTACCCCGCTCAAACGAA
>JBAZVY010000231.1:0-4113 GCA_041660645.1 Elusimicrobiota bacterium
TATTTACGGTCTTGGCCACGGGATTCACCTCGACCGAACCCATGACGAACTCGTTCTGCCCGAAATTGGCCGCGGCCACGCCGCCCACTTCGGTGTCGTTGGGCGCGGAGCCGTCGGATTTCACGATGCGTCCGGTCAAGGTCGCGCCCCGGGCCAAGACCAGGGTCTGGCCCGGTATCCGGTTGGACACGGCGTCCGAACCGGTGTATATGCGGAAGCCCGCAGCATCCGTGGTGACCGTGGCGTTATAGACCATGTAGCCCAGGCTGGTGGCCTTGATCGAATAGGTCCCGGTGGAGAGCCCGGGCACCTCGAAGCGGCCGTTGACATCGGTCATCTCCTCGATGTCGCCCAAGGGATTGAGCGTCGGGACCACGCCCGCGGGCTGGAGGTTGATGGCCGCGGCCGGATAGCCGCGCTTGTCGCCGAACGGATAAGCCAGCTCCCCGCCGGCGGCCGCGTCCACGGGGACCACGTAGCCCGTGACCGCGGACAGCAGCGGCCGCAGCGCGAAGTTGACCGGGGCGGTGGACACGGTCACGTTGCGGGCGGTGACCTCATTATAGCGCCGGCCGTCCGAAGCCGTGTTGCCGTCGCGCGGGGCCACGGTGACGTCGAACTGGCTGGATATCGAAGTGGATACCCACAGGGTATAGCCGCCGGCCCCGTTGGTGAAGGTCTCCACGTTCATCTCGATGAACCCGAAGGAAGGCTTGGCCCGGACCGTGAGCCCGCCCAAGGCCTGGCCCGTGGCCGTGGAGCGCGCCACGCCGGTCAAGGATTGCCCCTGATTCAAGCCCACCACGCCCACGTCCCGGATCTCTCCGGCCTGGGGCCGCAGTCCGCCGAGCACCACGGGGGCGTAATTCTGGCTGCCCTGCATGAGGGCGCCGGCGTCCCAACTGGTCTGGGCCAGGCGCAAGTCGTAGGACACTTCCGGCAGCAGCGGGCCGACCCGGAAATAGCTGTCCGCGTCGATGGGCCGGTTCGAGGCGGCGGAGCAGGACTGGGCCACGGCATAGCCGCCTTCGACCCACGGGTTGGCCGTAGCCGAGATCCCGAAGGACGGGGCCAGCAGAGCGGCGTTGTCCGCGGTTATGAGTTCTCCGGTGTTGGTGTCCTTGATGCGGCCCACGAAATAAGCGGCCTGCTTCATGGCCACGTTCTGGCTGTTCAGGTTCGACGCCAGCCCATTGGGCGCCAGGCCCGGATCCGGGAACTTGATGGCCCGGCCCACGTACTTGATGGGCAGCAGGCTGCCTTCCACGGTCAGGGTATAGAAATCATTGGCCGGGAGGTTGGCGAAGCTGTAATCCACGGAATTAGCCATCAGGCCCGCGTTCATGTCGCCCAGGTATACGTAGGTGGAGCGCACCACTTCCTGACGGCGGTTACGCACGCTCAGGCGCATGACCCGGGCGTCGCGGATGCCGTTGTCCAAGGAGATCGTCCCGGACACGGAGTAGCCGTCCATCAGGGGCAAGCTCAGATTGGTCACGTTCGTAGACACCCGCACCGTGGCGCCCACGGCCGGCACCGCCACGTCGCAGGTGGCGCACGCCAACAGATTCTCGGTGCGCACCAGATACACGCCGGCCGGCACGTTGGCGATGGTGAAAGCGCCGCCCTGGTCCAGGAAGCCCACGCGCGTGGCGGCCGGGTCGAACACCGTGGATATAGCCACATTGAACTGGCTGATATCCTGCCGGACCGCCAGGACCCGGGCCGTGCTCGAGGACAGGTTCCCCGGCCAGCCCTGCGGAGCCAGGTACAGCGCATTGGCCACGATCTTGGGGTTGGTGTTGAACAGCGGATTGGTGATCTGGTTGGTTACGGCGCCCGAGATGGAGAAAGTCTGGGCGGTGAGGTCCACGAACGCCGTAGACGTGGATCCGTTGACCACGGAAAGCCGGATCTTGCGCACCTCGCCGGTGCGCTTATATAGGACCTTTATCTCGTAGGTCTCGGTATTGGCGTTGGCCACCATGAAGGTGCCGGTGGAGCTGGCCGCGTCGCAATAGCCGGAAGGAGCGGCCGCCACGTTGGGATAGCACCGGAAGCTGGGCATGGTGGTGGCGCTGATGACCGAGAACTCCCTGCCCACATCGCCCGGACGCACCGACTCCACCACCTTGAGATACATGTCCACGTTCAGGAAATCCGTGTTGCCGGGCGGCAAGACTATGGTGCCCAGGATGACGCCCGAACTCTGCGCGAAAGTGAAGTCCTGGGTCGCGGGCGCGGCCGCCGAGATGGGCATGCCCTCCAGCACCTCCAAGTTCATGTTCTCGGCGCCCGAGATGTTGGCGTAGAGCTGATACGTGGCGCCGGCTTCCAGACCCTTGACCGCATAGGGCAGGGTGACGTCGACTCCGCCGGCCTTATATACCGCGGTGGAGCCGAAATTCATGGAGCCGGGCGCCCAGGCGTTGACGTACATGGTCAGATTGCTGCCGGCCGTGTTGCCGAGCACCGTGACCGTGCCGTCGATCTGCGCGCCCGTGGTGAAGATCGGGAAGTCCACATGGGCCACATCGCTGGATGCCGGCACGGAGATCGGGCCCGAGGAGAGCGCGGCATAGCCGTTGGTGTTGGCGCGCAGCCGGTAATGGCCGGCGTCCAGATTGAATATCTTATACTCGCCCGCAGTGACGCCGGCGGGCAAGTATACCCCGCCGAAGCCGCCGGCCAGCAGGGTAGCAGTCGAGCTCGGGACCGCATTTACGGATATGTAGCCGCCCAGCGGGTTGGCGGGCAAAGACACGGTCCCGGACAGGCTGCTCTTGCGCGTGAATTCCGGCAAGTTCAGCCGGATGCCTTCGGCGGGCACATACACGGCGGCGGTCGAGCGGTCGAAGCCCGCGAAGGTTGCCTCCACGGTATAGCTGCCCACGGCCAGATTGAACTTGAACGTGCTGCGGACCACGAAGGAGGACGAGGCCGGGTCCCAGCGGCCGCCGTCGTCGAACGTGGTGGTGCCCGCGGCCAGCCGGATGGGCGAGAACAAGGTCTGCTGGAAAACGGCGGAAGTGGAGGAACGCACCATGATGCTGCCCCATTGGTCGTTCGCGGTGGAGAAGGCCACTCCGAAGCTGGACGAAGACAGGGCCGGGATGGCATAGAGCACGGGCGCGCGCTGCAGCAGCAGGTCCATGCCGGAGGAAGCGTTGATATAGCCCGTGACCGCGGCCGAGAGCGCGGTGAAGGTAGACACCGTGCCCATCGCGTTGACCGTCACGTTCAGGTTGCCGTCCAAGAAGTCCTCGCGGTTGACGAACGCGTTATAGACGCCGGCGGCCACGCCGGGCAGGTTATAATCGCCGTTGACGTCGGTCTGGGTGAACATGGAACCGTTGGGGCCGTAGACCTGGATGCGGGCGCCGGACAGGGGCGCATAGGGCGGCTGGCCGTTGCCCAAGTCGAAACAGCGGCCCGCCACCTGCGGCACCTGCACGATCACGCTGGCGCGGTCGTCATGTATGCCGCCGTAGCCGCCCACCTCGACCCGCGCGAAATAGCGCCCGGTGGGCACGCGCGAGCCGTTGTTGATCCAAGGGCTGTAGCGTCCGTCCCAAGCCACGGACCCGATGCCGGGCTGGCCCGAGCCCCAGCGCTCCCATATCGGCATGGGCCAGATCCCGGCCTTGAACGGCACCGAGCTCAGCAGCACATGCCAGCTCTGATTGGCGTCGCCCAGGTTGAAGTTGAAGAAAGCCTGATCGTCTACGCCGTCGTTGTTGGGCGTGATGACCGCAGACAGCGCCCCGGCCACGGAGGAGGTGCCCACGGACACGTCCGTCAAGGCGTTCTCCGGCAGCACCGAGAAGCCGTAGTAATAAGTGTTCGGTCCGATAAGGTCGAACATCACCTCCAGATTATGGAATCCGGTGGAAACGGACATCACGTAGAAAGTCCGGGAAGACTGGCCGGCCGCGAAGGCCACGGCCGCATCCGTGGACATAGCCACATTAACGCCCGTGGATATTCCTACGCTATCGTCATACTCGCTGAAATCATAGGTGGTCTGGCTGAAGCGCTTGGCCCGCAGCCACACGGTCTCATCCGCGGCCAACGCGGCGCGATTGCCGCAAAGATCCCGGCTCTCCAAAGACT